>DASSQQ010000077.1:0-40257 GCA_035702425.1 Gemmatimonadales bacterium | reverse complement strand
GAGACCTACGAGCTGGGGGGCGAGCGCTACCGGCGGCGGCTCGCGGAGTTCGTGGGGGGCGGGGCCCTCAAATGACGACGACCGGCTCCAGCCGGTCGCGTTCGGCCTCGAAGATCCGTTCCGCGTCGTCCAGCGCGCGCTGAACCTCCCGCGCGGCGGCGTCCGAGAATTTCGCGCTGGGGGCCACGCGCCCGGTGAGCTTCCGGACCGCCACCAGCGCCCGCGTCACTTCACAGCGGTCGAAGTCGCGGTCGGTGTGACCGGTCACCAGCAACTCCTCGAAGAGCGGCAGGGTCGCGGGGTCGGCGAGGACGTAGAGGGACTCGAGGATCTTGTGCCCCAGGAATCGCCGGAGCATCAGGTCGCCGCGGATGCGCCCGAAGAGGTCCACCAGCACCTCCGCCCGCCCCGGATAGAAGCGCGCGGCCTCGACCGCGGCGGCCACGAAGGCGTGGTGCGCGGCGGGGGCGCGCAGGTAAGTCTCGAACAGGGGCCACGCGGCCTCGGGATGGCGCTCGGCGAGCGCGAGAAACGCGAAGTAGCGGCGGCCGAGCGGCGCGGTGGTATCGGAGATGACGGTGCGGAGTCCGGCGACGCCCCAGCGGGCGCCGACCAGCGCCGCGGCCGAGGCGTGCTGCCAGCGCTCGAGCGTGGGCACCCGGAAAGTGGTGACGTGGAGATCGAGAAAGGCGCGCGCGTGGGCGATCGCGGCGAGGAGCCGGCGATCGAGGGCGGCGAGCTCGGGCTCGAGGGTTTCGGTGTCGGCGCGGCGAGCGAGCGCGAGCGCTTCCCAACCCAGCGGGTCGAGGTCGGCGGCCTCCCACTCGCTCTCGAACCGCTCCGGCGACCGGGCGCGAAGGAGATCACTTACCCGCGCGGTGAAGGCGCAGAGCCGGTGCAGCGCGTCCATCCGGAGGAAGCTACGCCTCCCGGGGCGGGTGGAAAGGCGCCCTGCAAGTGCCGGTCGGCATTGCGCTTCCGCCACCGGCGGCTTAACCTTGCCGCGCGCTTCCAGCCTCTCGGAGGAAGTCATTTTGCGGAAAGTGTTGCTCGCCGGCGCGCTCCTCCTCGGGGCGTGCGCGAAGGACCGGGGCCCGATCGTGGTCGGCGTCACCGGCCCCTTCAGCCAGCCGCGGGGGGTCTCGATGCAGCGGGCCGCCCAGCTCGCGGCGGACGAGATCAACGCCAAGGGCGGGGTCCGGGGCCGGCCCCTCAAGCTGCTCTTCGTGGACGACTCCGGGTCCACCGACGTGGCGGTCCGGGTGGCGGAGGGATTCCGCACCAACCCGGAGGTGGTCGCGGTGATCGGCCACCTCACGTCCGGCACCACCATCGCCGCGGCGCGGGTGTACGGGAGCGGGTCCCATCCGGTGGTAATGATCTCGCCCTCGGCGTCGTCCCCCGACCTCTCCGGGCTCTCCCCCTACGCGTTCCGCGTGTGCCCTTCCGATCTCCTCCACGGCCCCGAGCTGGCGCGGTTCGCGGTGCAGACTCTCGGCGCCAGGCGCGCCGGGATCATCTACATCAACGACGATTACGGGCGGGGCATCCGGGGGACCTTCGCCACCGAATTCCGGAAGCTGGGCGGTGTCGTCACCGAGGAGGACCCGTACCTCGCGTCGACGGCGTCGGTCGAGCCGTATCTCGCGCACATGCAGCTGCACGGCGGCGTGGACGTGCTGGTTCTCGCCACCGACCGCCCCGGCGCGGAGCTGGGGCTCAAGAACCTGCACGACGCCGGACTCACCTGGCCGGTGGTGGGGGGTGACGCGCTCACCGGCATCGAGGCCGACGGCGCCCTGGCCGAAGGCGTGCACCTGTCCTCGGCGTATCTCCCCGACCGGCCGGGCGACCGCAACGCGCTCTTCGTCGCGAATTACGCGCGCACCTACGAGGGTCAGCGCCCCGACCACCGCGGGGCCGGGGCCTACGACATTCTCTATCTGCTGGCGCAGGCGATGAGCGACGCGGGGACCGATCGCGCGGCGATCCGGGATTACCTCGCGTCCGTCGGCACCACCCGGCCGCCCTTCGACGGCGTCACCGGGCGGATCGCCTTCGACGCCAACGGCGACGTGCCGGCGAAGCCGGTGGTCATCGGGGTGGTGCACGGGGGGCGGCTCGTGACCGAGGCGGCCAAGTGAGACGGGTGTCGTTCGACACCATCCGGTGGCGGCTCCTCGGAGGGATGGCGCTCCTCGTCACGGCGCTGTTGATCACCGCGGTGGTGGCGACCACGGCCCTGCACCAGCTGGGGCTGGTGGTGGGCGACGAGCTGTCGGTGCTCGAGACCTCGAGCCAGGTGAGCGAAGGGCTGGTGACCGCCATCTTCGACGAGATGCGCGCGGCCGAGCAATACCTGGTGGCGCCATCCCCCGCGGTGCGCGCCGACTTCCAGCGCGAAGCCGACGAAACCTTCCGCTACCAGAAGCAGCTCGCCACCCTGAAGGACCTGTCGGTGGACGAGCGGAAGACCGTGAACCGGATGCAGGCGCTCGAAGCCGAGCTGCAGGTGGATTACTCGCTGGCGCACGCGATGAAGGACCTGGGGCGGGAGCAGAACGCGAGCGCGGAGGCCGATCAGGCGCGCCAGCCCGGCGGCGAGCTGACCCAGCTGGTGCGCGACTTCGCGGCCCGGGAGGCGCAGAAGGCGGGCGCCACCGCCACCCGCCTCGCCGCGAGCGCGCGCCGGCGCGAGGTCCTGCTCGTCGCCGTGCTGCTCGTGGCCATGACCCTGGGCGTCCTCGTCTCCATCCGCACCGTGATTTCGGTGGAGAGCCCGCTCTCCCGTCTCGTGACCGCCGCCGAGCGGTTCGGCGCCGGAGACCTGCGGCCGGTCACCACCGGCGCGATGCCGCGGGAGTTCCGGGTGCTCGCGGAGGCGATGCAGCAGATGGGAGGCCGGCTGCGCGGCATCGTGGGCGAAGTGGTGGGGGAATCGGAACGGATCGCCGCCTCGGCGAGCGATCTCTCGGCGGTGAGCGAGCAGCTCGCGGCGTCGTCGGGTGAGGTGTCGACCGCGATGGTGGACGTCTCGAGCGGCGCCGAGGAGCAGAAGAACGAGATGGCGAAGATCAGCGAGGGAATCGGGCGCCTGCGCGACGCCACCGGCGAGGTGGCCGAGGCGGCGACCCGGGTGCAGGAGCTGGGCGAGGACATCCGCTCGGTCGCCGACCGCCACCGCTCCGACGTGGCCGCGGCCGGGAGCGCCCTGCTCTCGGTGCGGGAGGTGGTCCAGACCACCTCCAAGCAGGTCGGGGAGCTGGCGGAGCAGAGCGCCGCCATCGACGACTTCGTGGACCTGATCAAGCGGATCTCGTCGCAAACCAACCTGCTGGCGCTGAACGCGGCGATCGAGGCGGCGCGCGCCGGGGAGCACGGCCGGGGGTTCGCCGTGGTGGCCGAGGAAGTGCGCCAGCTGGCGGACGAGTCGGCGCGGGCGGCGGAGGACGTGGCGCGCACCACCGGCGTGATCCGGGAGCAGGTGGAAGAGGTCACCGCCACGATGACGGCGGGCCAGGCCAAGGTGCGGGGGATCGAATCGGTGGCCGATGGGGCGGCCAAGGGCCTCGCGGCGATCGTCGGCGCGGTGGAACAGGTGGAGCAGGCGGCGGCCCGGGTCTCGAAGAGCGCGCTTTCCTCACGGGAAATCACGGAGCGGCTGCGGGAGCGGGCCCAGCACGTGGGCACGCGCTCCTCGGGGTACGCGTCCTCGGCGGAAGAAGTGACGGCGGCCACGGAACAGCAGGGCGCGTCCACCCAGGAAATGGCCGCGGCCGCCGGAGCGCTGCTCCAGGCGGCCGAGAAACTGCGTTCCCTGGTGAAGGAGTTCCGGGTCTAGCCGGCTACTGCACGATCACCACGCCCACCATTCCGGTTCCCGGACTGGTGCCGTTGCCCGCCGTGCCGTGAATGCGGCAGTGGTAGTAGTAGGTCCCCGGAGTCCCAAAGTAAACCGGGCTCGACGTCGTTCCGGCGTTGACGTCCCCTCCCCACAGGCCCGTGTCCGACGTCGTGCTGTGCAGGACGCCGCTGGTATTTTTCCAGCTCACGTAGGTCCCCGCCGGAATGGTCACCGTATCCGCGACGAAGGTGAAGCTGGGCGTCATCGACACCAGCGCGCCCTGGGCCGTGATGGTCGAGCTGGACCCGTTGGTAAAGCCCGGCGCCGACGCGGTGATGGTGTAGGTCCCCGCGGTGTCGAACACCACCCCGGTGGACACGAAGTACTGGCCCCCCGGAATGGTCATGGTGCTCGAGTCGAAGGCGGTGTGGGTCGGGTTCGAGGACACCAACGTAACCGTCAGCGGGGCGGTGATGTCCCGGTACCTGCCCACCGAATCCTGGGCATAGATCGTCGCCGAGTACTTCTGACCCACGATCGGGTTGGTGGTGAATGCCACCAGCAGCTGCGGCTTCGAGATCCGCACGTTGACCCCCACCGCGGGGTGGGCGTTCGGCGCGGTGGCGTTAATGGTGGCGACCCCCGGCGAGACGCCGGTCACCGGGAAGTAGGCGTAGCTGTAGCCCGGCGGAATGACGACGGTGGCGGGCACCGTGGCCACGCCGGGGTTGGCGGAGCTGAGCGAGACCACCAGCGAGTCCTGCGTCGAGTACGGGATCTGCACGTAAATGTCGTTGGTGGACACCTCGCCCGCGCCCAGACCGTTCACGCTGGTCGCGTTCTGGAGCACCAGGGTGCCGGTGTCCACCGAGACCACGGTGGTGTCGGGCTTGTAGCCCGTGGCGCGGAAGACGATCGACACCGCGCCCTTGGCCAGCGGGAGGATCGAGTCGTACGCGTAGTACTGCTGCGCCGGCACGATCTCCGAGGTGGGCGACGGGATCGCGATGGCCGGGTCGGTGGAGCTGTCGGTGATGGTGAGCGGAGCCGCCACCACGTGCGAGATGCCGTTCTGGTCCTCGGTGTAGACCGGGAAGGAATACGGCTGCTGGCCCACGTACAGTGCCACGTTAGTGGGCGCGACCAGCTGGGGCTGGCCCACCGCCACCGTCGTCGTGACCTGCCCGTAGCCGGCCGCGCGCCCGATCAGCTGGGCGGTGGCGACCGAGTTCCCGGTGATGTTCAAGTAGCCGGGCGTGCCCGAGGCGTAGGACCCGGTGTTCCCGGTCGGAATGATGAGCGAGTCCTCGTCGAAGAGGAACGCCTGGCTCGCCGGCGGCAGCGTGGAGTCCGACCGCTGGACGTGCACCACCAGCGGCGAGGCCACCGGGTTGTCCACGTACACGTACTGGTTCTGGTACACCTGCCCCACGCCCACCGTCACGTTGGTCGCGGACCAGTGCAGCTGCGGGCCGCTCACGGTGATGGGACCGACCGAGTCGGTGTGGAAGCCGGGCGCGAACGCCTTCAAGTACGCCGAGCCCGAGCCGATGAAGCGGACGCGGGTGTAGGCGAAGTAGGTGCTGGAATCCACCGCGTTGGTGGCGGTATCGAAGGTCGCGTTCACGCTCACCGCCGAATCCACCTGGATCACGTTGGGATTGGTGGAGACGAAGGTGAAGGTCATCGGCAGCGTCGGGTTCTCGCTCGCGCCGTAGGCGGCGTTCTGGAGCTGGGTGAGAATCCGGTACGGCGCCTCGGTGGTGAGGTGGTTCAGGCCCGGGTTCGAAATGGTAAGCCGCGCGGGATACGCCTGCATGCCGTTGTACGCGGCGGCCACGAAGCCCGGCGCGGTGGCGGTGATGGTGTCGGTGCCGATCGAATCGAGCCCGTAAATCCGGAAGTACCCGCCCGACTGATAGCTCGCCGACTGGCCGGCGTTGATCAGCACGGTGTCCGGCACGATCGAGTCGATGGCGTGGTTGGTGTGCGCGATCGCGATCTTCACCTGGCTGGGCGCGACGGCCGGCAGGTAGACGTAGTTGTTGATCGGTCCCCGGAGACCGCGCGCCGCCGAGTACGGGTAATTGAGGCTGATCGCGAGCGGCGTCGGCGTGACCCGAATGAGACCGGAGGAATCCGGCGTGGATCCCGGCGCCGTGGTCAGCACCCGGCCGCCCGCCGTGTCCGCGCCGACCACGCGCAGGGTGTCGTAGTTCGAGTAGTACGATCCCGCCGGAATGGTGACCTGCGCCGAATCCAGCGTGAACTCGGCCGGCTTGGAGGACGTGAGCGTCGCCCGCAGCGGGGTGAGGAGGTTGCGGGACTGCCCGTCCACGGCGTCGCGCAGATAGACGATGGCGATCTGCGGCGGCGAGATGGTGACCAGACAGCAGGGGGTGCCGCCCGGGTACGCGTGCAGGGAATCCACCGTCCAGACGATGGTCGGCTGGGACACCTGATAGCCGGTGGCGCGGACCACGGTCATGGTGTCCACCGTGTTGACGGTGTCGCCCTGGATGTTGAGGTACGAGTAGGAGGCGCCCGCCGGAATGGCCACCGAGTCCGGCGCGTTGACCACGCCCTTCCGGGTATTGGAGAACACCACCCAGAAGGTGTCGGGCCGGACGTAGGGGAGCTGGACGTAGGCGGCGTTGGGGAACGCGGTGTTCACCGCCACCCGGCCGTCGTAGGGGTAGCTCACCTGCAGGGTCAGCGTCGGCTTGGCGACGTGCACCAGGAACGAGTCGGGCCGGTAACCCGGAGCCGTCTCCACGATCCACGCCGAGTCGCCGCCCGCGGCGGGGAGCGCCCGCATCCCGTACACGGAGCCGCTCGAGCTGCCGGGCTGCACGTGCACGGTGGGCGAATCCACGGCCACCGCCGCGGGGTTCCGCGAGACCGCGGTGACGGTGAGGACGCTGGTCACCGGGTGCTGGGAGGCGAGCGAGTCCTCGGTGGAGGTCTGCCAGTAGCCGAGCGTAGGATCGCCGGCGATGATGGACGTGGTCCCGCCGGCCTGGAGGCGCGGCGTGGTGAAGATCAGCGGCGCGCGGGCCGCGATCCATCCCGGCGCGCTGACGGTGAGGGTGTCGACCCCGGGCGCCGTCGCGGTCACCGTGAAATACCGGTAATTCGAGTTGGTCGGAATCGTATCCGGGGACTGCGCCGTGCCGATCCCGGCGCCCAGGCTGGCGTCGAACACCAGCGGGTGATCCATGGAGTACGTGATCTGCGCGTAGGGTTGGAAGCTCTGGCCCACGCCCAGCATCGAAGTGTACGGGTAGGGCACCTGGAGCTGGAGCGAATCCCGCGCCACCTGCACCAGGGACGCCTTGCCGACGAACCCGCCCGAGGTCGGAATCACCGAATCGGTGCCCACGCCGGTGCCGGTGATGGTCACGTTGGCGGCGAGCTGGCCGCCCGGAATGACCGCCGGCGCCGGCGTGACGGCGGTGACGCCGCCCTTGCCGTACACGAAGGTCACGCCGATGCCGCCCGCCGGCGCCGGGTCGGAGAGGAAGACCTGCGCCTGGTGGGTCTCGTTCTGGTTGACGTAGAAGTTGGTCTGCCGCGAGAACTGGCCGATCTCGCGGAACTCGATGGTCGAGATCACGGTGACGATCATCGTGTCCGGCTGGTAGGCGCCGGTCGAATCCTGGGCCACCAGGGTCACCCGCCCCGCGGCGAGCCCGTTGATCGTCACCGAGGTGCCGGACCCTCCCGGCGCGATGGTGGCGGTGTTGGAGGCGGGCTTCACCTTGAGCGTGTCGCTCGACACGATCTTGACGGTGAGGGGCCCGAGCGCCGGCGGCCGCGTCACCGAGAGCCCGACCGAGAGGTTGCCGCCGTTCCCCACCGCCACCGAGTCGAAGGCCCACTGCAGGAGCGCCGGCGGCACCGGCACCACCGAGACCAGGGTCGAGTCGCGGAAGATCCCCGCCGAGTCCGCCAGCGTGTCCACCGCGTAGGTATGGCCGATGGTGTCGCCGGTGACGAGACCGGTCTGGTCCACGCTGGCGACGACGGGCGGACCCGCGGGCCGGATCACCCAGCCGAAGGTCTTGCCCGGGATGGGGAAGCCGTGCTTGTCGAGCGCCTTGGCCACGATCTGGGACTTGCCGCCGATGCCCAGCACCACCGAATCCGGCGGCACGTTGGCCACGCCGAAGACGATCTGGTTCACGTGCACCGTGGCCGGGCCCTGAATCCCGGAGATCGAATCCTTCGCGAGCAGCACCGCGTTGCCGGGCCCGGTGATGTGCACCCGGCCGGTGATGGCGTTGACGGTCGCGATCGACGGCGACGCGGAGCTGAAGCGGATCACCGTGCCGGGGACGGTGGCGCCGAAGTTGTCGACGCCGCGGGCGGTGAGCAGCAGCGAGTCGCCGACCGCGGTCACCACCGTGTCCGAGGGAGAGACCGCGATGGTGGTGAGGGCCCGCACGAAGAGCTGGGCGGTGTCGGCGTGCCCCGCGGCGGCGGCGATGATTCCGGCCTGGCCGGCGGCGAGAAGGCGCGCCAGGCCGGCCGCGGTGACGGTCGCGACGGTGGGGTTGGTCGAGCTCCAGGTCACCGCGCCGCCCACCACGTTGCCGATCGAATCCTTGAGCGTGTCCGAGTACTGGAGCGAATCACCCTTGGGCAGGGTGTCGATCTTGGGCACGACCTTGACCGACGCGATGGCGCCGGAGACCGCGGTCTCGTCGAACTTCACCGAGACGCCGTTGGCGATCAGCTTGGCCGCAACGGTGTCGGTGCCGGCGGTGTTGCCGAGCTTGTAGGAGACCTGCGCGTGGCCCCCGGCGTCGGTGGCGACGGTATCGGGCGTGGGGGTGCCGAGCCCGTACACCACCTGCCAGGCGACCTTGGTCCCGGCGATCGGGTTCAGCAGGCTGTCCGTCACCAGCACCACCAGGGGCAGCGCGAGGGTCCGGCCGGCGGTGTCGGTCTGGGCGTCGCCGGAGACGATCGAGATCAGGTGCGGGTGCGAGACCAGCGCGGTCGCCGCGAAGTCCACGAACTGCGCGGTGCCGACCAGCGAGGCGCGCACGGTGTCGGTCCCGGCGGTGGTGCCGAGGGTGACGGTGATCTGCGCCTGGCCGTTGCCGGCGGTGAGCGTGGTGTCGGAGGAGCGGGTGGCGCCGCCGGTCCGCGTGCTCCAGGCGATCTTGGCGCCCGCCACCGGGGTGACGCCGCCGATCGTCGCCTTGACCACGAAAGGCGCGGCGAGGGCCCGGCCCACCGTGTCCACCTGCGCGGTCCCCGAAACCAGGGTGAGGGTGTTGGCGACCGGGTTGGTGATGGTGGCGCTGAAGGTCTGCGGCGACCCGGCGAGGCCGGCCGAGGCGGCGCTCACCGAGAAGGCCGCGGGCGCGCTGCCGGTGAGCGTGGTGCGGGCGCGGCCGGTGGAATCGGTGAACGTGGTGTCGGTGGCGGTGCCGGACGAAAGGGTGCCGCTCCCGGCGGTGATGGTCCAGATGACGCGGCGGCCCTGGAAGGGGCCGGAGAGGGCGTCGGTGACCCGGACCACGAACGCCTGGCCGAGGGCGACGCCGGTGCTCCCGGACTGCCCATCCCCGGAATCCTTCGCGACGGCGACGGCCGGGGGATTGATGTGCACCCGGGTCGAATCCCGGAGGTGGGTCGGGGTCTCGGCCACCACCCACACGCTGTCGCGCTGGGCGGGCTGGGCGTAGAGCGAGGAGCGGTAGGTACTGTTCGAGATGTTGGTGTTCAGCGAATCGCTGGTGCGGTAACCCACCGGCACCGAGTCGATGACGGCGCTGGACGAATCGTAGACCACCGCGTGGAGGGGGAAGGAGTCGCCCCCGAACATGGTGGTGTCGGCGGGCAGCATCTGCACCCGCGCGGCGTTGGCTCCGCGGCCGACGTAGCGCGCGGTCAGCGCGGGCGCGGCGGTGGCGCCGGCGGTGATGGTGACGGTGTCGCTCGCCTGATACCAGGGAAGCCCGGCGCCGTAGGTGGTGATGACGAGGTTGAACTGCTCACTGTTCTGGGTGAGCGAGATATTGAGCCGGAGCGCGATCGAGTCCCCGGACAGGGTGTCGCCCCGCACCTGGAAGACGGTGTCGAGCGCGGTGGTGCGGTCCGCCGTCCGGGTGAGGACCACGCGCAGGGAGTCGAAGGGAATGTCGGGCGACCCGTTCTGGCCGGCGGTCGCCAGGAACGAGCTGAAGTCGAGCGCCACATGCCCGGGGCGGTGGGGCCCGGTCATGCGCTCGTCCGTGCAGGTGACGACGAAGAGGGCCAGCACGAGGCCGGCCCCGATCCGAATTGCCCGACGCACGAAGTCCCGCTAGCGGCGAGGTTTCTTCTTCTCCGGCTTTTTCTTGGCCGCCGCTTTGACCTTGGCGCCGCGCGCCGCTTTGCGCTTCGCCTTCAACGCGGCCTGCACTTCGGCCAGCACCCGGTCGCCTTCGTCGGCGCCGATCAACCCGCGCCGCACGGCGTACCGGATCAGCTCTTCGGCGTCCTCCGGGGCGAACTCGCCCACACCGGCGGCGGCCCGGATCGCCTTGACCAGCGCGTCCGCCACCGGACTGCGGAGCACGCTCGCGATGCCCGGGAGCGCCTCCAGCAGGGAGGAAATCTGCGATCCGCCGAGTTCAGCCGGCATTTACACCTGCTTCCAGCGTTGAAGGTGGCCGCCAACCTACCACCCCCCGGTACGACCGTCAAGAATTCAGCCGGTCGTGGCCGGACCGCCTAGCGCTGGTACCGCAAGAACAGGGTGAGACCGTATCCCGTCAGATTCGCGTGGCCGCGACCCACCGGCCGCACGTTCACGTTGCCGGTATCGAAGCGTCCTTCCAAAGAGCCCGAGAACTGGTCGGAAAAGCCGTACCGCGCGGTGGCGCCGACCGAGTACATCCGCCCGCCGCGGTAATTCGCGGGGCTCCACTGCCGGAACCCCACCATCGGCTCGAGGGTGAGCCGGAGGGCCGCCGGAGTGGCGTAGCGGACCTCGACGTTCAGGACGTTTTCCTTGGACTGCAGGTTGGTGGTGTCGTTGTTCGCGCCGGCGAGCCGGTAGTAGTCCCACGCGGCCAGACTGATGCTGGAGCGGCCCAGCGCGCGGACGTACCCGGCGTCCCCGATGAAACGGGCGCCGGGGCTGTAAGTGCCCGACGGAATGGTGCCCGAGCCGGTGAACTCGTCGGTGGAGAAGGTGCTCGCGGTGAGGCCCAGCAGGAGCCGCGAGTTCTCCCCGATCAGCCGGTCGGCGCCGCCGCGGAAGCGGACTTCGACGCCGGGCTTATAGGAGATGGACTGGTCGCTGAAGGGCGAGTAGGACCCGAGGTAGCGGACGCTCCCCGAGAGCCCGAGGTTCCAGATCCCCGCCGGCACCGCGTAGGCGAGTCCGCCGGTGACGCCGAAGGCGGTTCCGAAGTTCGAGATCGGAAACGAGAGATAGTTCGACGCCACCGCGCCGGCCACCTGAAAGGCGCTGGTGGACACCGAGTGCTGGCCGGTGGGGAGGTTGAACGACACCGAGGCCACCGCGCGATCGCGCCCCAGGGTGTAGAGCAGGCGGAGCTGGGTGTCGGTGAGCCCCGAGAGGGTCTGCGAAAGCCCGCCGGTGTTCACCGTCGCGCCCGCGACGTGGGTGATCAGGTCGGCGGACATCTTGCGGCCCAGCGGCGCCACCGCGATCACCGGAATGTTCCACTGGGACATCGAGGAGAGCGCGAAGGTCGAGTCGAGCCGGGTGAACGAATAGCCGCGCAGCTCGAAGCCCGAGACCACGTTCCAGCGGGAGTAGAGCGCGTCCGACGCCTGGGCCCGGGCCCGGGCGGGAAGTGCGGCCGCGAGGGCCGCGAGCGCGACGGCGAATTTCGTGCGCATGGGTCCTCCTACGGCTTGTGAATGATGATGATCAGGGTGCCGACGAGACCGGACAGGGTCCCGTCGCAGCGGCCTTCACAGATCCGGTTCGGGTCCGGGGGCGGATTGGCCGGGCCCACCTGGTCCAGCACGCTGCCGCCGCCCGGCACGGTGTTGTTGATCCCGTCGCCGAGCTGCCCGCCGGGGCCGGCGCCGATTTCGCCACCGCTCGGCGCCGGCGGGGGAGCGATGTCGGTCGGCGGCGCGGTGTTGGCGCTCTGCGCCGCGCCCGACTGGGCCGCGCCCTGCTGGGCCGCGGAGAATCCGGGGTCGCGCTGGGCCGCCGCGCTGAAGGCCTCGGCCGCGGCCGCGTAATTCCCCTGCTCCTCCGCCTGGAGGCCGCGACTGTAGAGCAGGAACGCCTGGATGTCCTTGGTGGGACGCTCGCTGATGGCCACCCGCTCCGCCGGCGTCAGGGTGACCCCCATCTTGTCGAGCAGCTGCAGCACCACCTGTTTCTCGATGTCGAAGAGCTGGGCCAGCTGATCCGACCCGCTGCCCGTGGCCGCGATGCCGGCGTCGGTGGCGCGCACCACGCTCGCGTCGAGGCGGATGGCGCGGTTCTGATCCTGGAACTGTCCCTGCACCACTTCAGCCGCGCCCACGAGGTAACCGGACCGCGCCCCGGTGGAGGGGTCGGTTCGGGAGCTCGCGCCCAGGTGCATTTCGTCGAGCAGCACCTGCATCTGCTCGCGCTCGACCAGGCGCAGGGTCTTCACCTGCGAGAGGTCGGTCACCACCAGCGCCGCGAGCCCGCGCTCCAGGGGCTTGAGCAGGGTGTCCTGCCCCACGTAGCGGAAGGGAAGCACGGCGACGGTGTTGCCGGGCGGCGGCGTCTTGACGAGGAGCGACTCCCGGGCCAGCGCCTGTCGCGCCGTGTAGTGCAGCTCCGCCTGCGCGAGGAGGGCGAGGCGTCCCTGCAACAGTTTTTGGACGCCGCGCGAGGGCTTGTTGGCGAGGAGCGAATTGTACGTGGTCCGCGCCGAGTCGAACTGGTTCAAGCCTTCGTAGATCAGTCCCAGGTAGGCGCGGGCCTCGGAGTTCTGGGGCTGGGAGGTGAGCACGACGGCGAGCGCCGCGCGGGCGTCGGCGAAGCGGCTCGCCGCGTAGTAGGCGCGGGCGAGCTTCAGGTTGATGGACGGGTCGATGGGGGCCTGGGCGCGTTGCGCTTCGAGCGCCGGGATCGCTTCCGGGGTGACGGCGGCCGTCTCCCGGGGCCCGGAGGCGCACGCACCGGCCACGACCGTGACGGCAACGAGAAGCGCCGCTCTCCGCGCGAGATGCCTGGTCATCATGTCGAACCCTCTAATTGTGTACGGCCGGCGCCGCGCGGCTGGCTCGGGGAGTAGTCCCGAACCTACCGGCCGGGCGAACGCCGCGCGGTGATATCGTGACCTCAACGACGGTGAGCGCCGTCACGCCGCGCCCGGAGAGCCCCCGCGAGGGGCTCGGGCGCGCGACGGGCGATGGTCAGCTCCGAATGGAGGAGCAGCTCCCCGAGAGCGGACCGGGTGCGCGGATCCAAGGGGAGGTCGAAGCGCAGGTCCAGCCGGTATTCGGCGTGGTCGGACCCGGCACCGGCGAGCTGAAAGCCCTGCCGATCCGGCGTCACCGCGTCCACTTCGATCTCCGCCAATCTCTGGTAGTCGCGCCCGGCCATGGGGCAACCTCCGGTTGCAGCTAGAGATACGCCCGCCCGGGGGGCTGTCAAGGAGCCCGGTGGACAGTAGATTCCATGCTTTGGAGGTGGCAGACACTGGGACGACGCGGGATCAGGGAATACCGGGCGCCGGAAGCGCTGGCGCTCATCGCGGCGGACCGCGAGCACATTCCGCTCGTCTGCCCGTCGTGCGGCACGCGGACCATTCGGCGGGAACCCCGCCGGCGGCCGAGCCGGCCGGGGAGCGTGCGCGCCGGCGAGCGAATCACCCTCACGTGCCAGACCTGCGGGCGGCACGCGTTCTACATCGAGGGCGCGCCCGACGTCCCTCGCGACAGCACCATGGACCCCCGCTAGCCCGGGCGCCCGACAGACCACCCGCGCGGAGGACGCTCGAGCCCGTTGGCCGGTGACGCGATCCAGATGATGGGCACCATCACCGAGGTGCTCCCCAACACCACCTTCCGCGTGAAGCTCGAGAACGGCCACGAGGTGCTCGCCTACGTCAGCGGCAAGATGCGGAAGAACTACATCCGGATCCTGCAGGGGGACCGGGTGGCGGTGGACCTGAGTCCCTACGACCTGACCAGAGGGAGAATCACGTACCGGTACAAGTAGTCAGTTGTCAGTCCTCAGGGACGCCGTCTTCGCCCCCGCGTCAACCTTCAATCGAATCCACATTCCCGCGGACGCGTGGCCGGGCACGGCGCAGACGATCAGGTAGGACCCCGCCTTGGCCGCCCCGAACTTCACGTCTTCGCTCATCCCGTTTCCCACGCCCTCCGGCTTGGCCGTGGCGGCGCCCCGGAACGCGGGCGCGCCGGGCGCCGCGGGCACCGGACCCTGATCCGCGATGACCGAGACCGAGTGCGGCAGGACCGCGTCCTGATTCCTGAAATGGAGGACCACGGTCCACCCCCGCGGCACGGTGAGGGTGAGCGCGCCCTCGCGGAAGCCGTTGAAGTTGAGCCCGCCGTAATCGGCGGTGAGGCCCGCGATCAGGGCGAGCTCCGCCGTCTTCGCGGCCGGGCTCACCGTGAGCCAGGTGGAATCGACCTTCGGCGCGTCCTGCGCCGCGAGCGAGCCCACCGATGCGGCCGCGATCAACAGCCACCATCCACCACGAACCACGCGTTTCACGTCGTCTCCTTTCAGTGCCCCGCGCCCGCCGCGAGACCGAAGTAGATGTTCCGCCCCGGAGCCGGCTCGTAGAAGCGGCCCGAGGCGTCGTCGATCACCACCGATGCTTCGTACCGGTGGTCGAAGCAATTGTTCACGCCGATGAACGGATGCCAGATCACGCCGCCCACCGCGCCGTCCCACCCCGCGCGGAGATCGGTGCGCCACCACCCGCTGGTGCGGGTGGCGAGGGTATCGCTCACCAGATACGACGAGGCGTGGGCCTGCTCCAGCTCGAGCCACGCGCCCCGGGCGGCGGGGGGCGCGAGCTTCAGCACCAGATCGACGTTGGCGGGCGGAATCCCGGGGAGCTGGTGCCCGGCGAGGTCCACGCCGCCGAGCGAGAACCGCAGGTAGCGAAAGTCCGAGTAGGTCCAGGCGCCGCGAAGGGCGATGCCCGGCGCCAGCCCCGCGCGCAACTCGGTCTCCACCCCGCGGTGGCGCGAGCGTCCCGCGTTCCGGAAGAATCGGCGCTGGGAAGACGGCACGCCGAAGGAAATCAGCTCGCCGGTGACGTCGGCCTGATAGACGCTGACGCTCGCGGTGACCCGGGCTCCGTCGTGCCGCAGGCCCACTTCGTAAGTGACGGCGGTTTGGGGGCCGAGATCGGGGTTGAAGCCGCCCGCCGAGTCGGGACGGTTGGTGAGCTCGGTGGTGGTGGGGGTCTCGAACGAGGTCCCGACGCTCGCGTGCGCGGTGAGGGCGCGGGTGAGCGCGTACGCCGCGCCCAGCGATCCCGACGCGGCGCCCATCGTCCGGTCCCCGGAATCGTCGGGATTGGTGGGGGTGATGAGCCGGTCGGCGACCTGGAAGTGCACCCGGTCGTAGCGGGCGCCCAGGGTGACATTGGCGCGGGGAGTGAGGTTCACCGCGTCTTCGACGAAGGGACCGAACTCCGTCACGTGCTCGAGCTGGTCGAGGAGGCGGCGGGTGGTGTCCCGGGTGCCGCCGACGTTCCCCCAGTTGAAACGATTGTCCCGCTGGGTCTGGAGATCGAATCCGGCGGTGACCCGCTGGGCCAGCCCCGCCGCGACCAGCGGGTGGGACCCCGAGAGCCGCACGCCCCCGGCGTGACGGTGCAGATCGATGAACGCGAAGGTCTGCGGGTTCGCGAGATCGCGGATCACGCCGAAGACCGTGAGCGCCGCGGCCCCGCCGTCCCCGAAACGGCGAGTGAGGGTCACGCCCGCCTGTTCCTGGGTCACCGCCTTCCCCGCCCCGGTGCTGTCGTTGGCGCGGGGCACGGTGTCGCGGTTGGCGGAGAGCTCGGCCAGGGTCAGCGCGCCGGGGTTGTCGGCCCGGGGATCGTCGCCCGCGCTCGCGGTGACGGCGAGGGACCACGCCGAATCGAGCGGGAGCCCGAACCGGAACGCGAGGTTCCGCAGATCGGCGGACGAGTGATCGCGCTCGCCGTCGTACACCAGGCGGGACGCGGTGAAGGCCGCGGCGCCGCCCCCGACGCGACTGGAGAGATCGGCGACCCATTTGCTCCAGCTCCGGCCGGGGCGGACGTCGGAGTAGCCCCCGGTGACGCGGAGCTCGCCGGCCGCGCGCCGGGGCGGCGGGCCGAAGGTGGTGATGCTCACGACGCCGCCCGACGCGTTGCCGTAAAGCGCCGACGCCGAGCCGCGGAGCACCTGCACCCGGTCCGTCGCGGCGAGCTCGAAGTTGGTGAGCTGGCCCTGCCCGTCGGGAAGAGTCTGGGGGATTCCGTCGATCAGGATCTTCACGCCGCGCACGGCGAACGCCGAGCGCGCGCCGAAGCCGCGGATGGAGATCCGTTCGTCCAGCGAGAAGTTGTAACGGTCCTGCGCCAGGACGCCGGGCACCTGGGCCAGCGCTTCATCGAGTCCCCACCCGGTGCGCGCCCGGCCGATCTCGTCCCGCGTCACCACCGAGACCGACGCCGGCACCCGGGCCAGGGGCGACGAGTCCCGGGTCACGGTGACGGTGACGGGCCGGAGCGTGACGGCGGCGGTGTCGGGATTCTGGCCGGCCGCGGCACGGGGCGCGCCGGAGAGCGCGAACAGCAGCAGCGCTCCGCGCCCGGCACCGCGGGGAATCATCTGATGGCGTGGAAGAAGCGGTTCCAGCGCAGCCGGAAGGGATCGTTGGCCACGCTCAGATAGATGAAGAGCGGGCGGCCCTCGATGTGGGACCGGGGGAGGAACCCCCAGTAACGGGAATCATACGACTCGTCCCGGTTGTCCCCCATCACGAAGTAGCTGTCGGCGGGGACCACGATGGGCCCGAAGTTGTGGGTGGTGGGATGATAGCCGTCGGCGTTCTTGCCGATGTAGTGCGGGAGCTGGACGCGGCGCATCTGCGCCGCGCGGAACGGGTCTTCGACGTCGATGCCGGACGCGAGGTGCAGGGCGTAGGGCTCGTCCAGCCGCTTGCCGTTCCGGACGACGGTGTCGTGCACCAGCTGCAGGGTGTCTCCCGGAACGCCGATCACCCGCTTCACGATGTTCAGGTCGGGCGTCGAATCCTCGACCGACCGGAACACCACGATCCCGCCGCGGTGCGGCTCGCCGTACCCCTTGATGTGCAGGAATCGGATCCCGGTGAGCGGAATCTGAAACTCGCCCCCGTAAATCGTCTTGTCCACGAACAGGAAGTCGCCCACCAGGAGCGTGTTCTCCATGCTGCCCGAGGGAATGCGGAACGCCTCGATCAGGTAGGAGCGCAGCACCACCCAGATCGCCACCGCGATCACGATGGACTTGATCCAGCTGATGAGCTCTTCCCTGGCGGTGCGCGGCTTCCCCTTGCTCACGGACGCTCGACCCAGTCGGCGATTAAGACGTTGGTCTCGTGCGCCACTTTGGCTCCGCGGGAGGATTCCCAGACCAGCTCCCGCCCGTCGGGCGAGAACATCGGGAACGCGTTGAAGCCGGGACTCGTCGTCACCCGCTCGAGGCCGCTGCCGTCCAGGTTCACGAGGTAAAGATCGAAGTTGTCGGTGGTGGGGGCGCGGTCGTTGGACGCGAAGATCAGGCGCTTGCCGTCCGGCGTGAACGCGGGGGCGAAGCTCGCGCCCGCGAGATGGGTGATCTGCCGCTGCCGCGACCCGTCGGCGTTCATCACCCAGAGGTCCATCCGGGTGGGCCGCACCACGCCCTGGGCGAGGAGCGAACGGTACTCGGCCGAGTCGGCGGCGGTGGAGGGGTGGAAGGCGCGGTAAGCGATGAGCGTGCCGTCGGGGGAGTAAATCGGCCCCCCGTCGTAGCCGAGGGTGTGGGTGAGTCGGCGCTGGGCGGAGCCGTCGGTCCGCATGGTGTAGATGTCGAGATCGCCGTCCCGCTCCGAGGTGAACACGATGGTTCCGCCGTCCGGGGAGAGGGTCCCCTCCGCGTCATATCCCCGGTTGCGGGTGAGCTGGACGCGGTGCCCGCCGTCGGAATCGGCGGCGAAGATGTCGTAGTCGTAGAGCGCCCACACGTAGCCGTGCGAATAATCGGGGCGCGGGGGACAGAGCCGGCTGGCGCGGTCGGTGGACGCGTAGAAGACGCGCGTATCCCTGGCGAAGAACCAGCCGCAGGTGGTGCGGCCGACGCCGGGCGAGACGCGTTTCACTCCGCTCC
The DNA here is from genome assembly GCA_035702425.1 of Gemmatimonadales bacterium. Classification (GTDB taxonomy): domain Bacteria; phylum Gemmatimonadota; class Gemmatimonadetes; order Gemmatimonadales; family GWC2-71-9; genus DASSQQ01. The sequence continues at coordinate 22,079 of DASSQQ010000077.1, read as the reverse complement.
CGTCCACGTTCATCACGTACTCCTGGTCGCAGATCCCGCCCGGCACCGAATCTTCGCGCTGGAAGATCAGTTTCCCGCCGGACGCCGAGAAATACGCTTCGGCGTTCTGCCCGCCGAAGGTGAGCTGGCGGACGTTGCGGAGGTGAACTTCGCCCGATTCGGCGGGAACCGGCGCGGCCTGGAGGAGCGCGAGAAGGAACGGGAGGGCTGGCGTCATGACCGTCGCAAACTAGACGCGAGCGGGATGGGAATCAACGGGCGCGAAAGCGACCGGTTGCCCGGCACCGGGGTCAGGTCGCACATTGCGTTGTGAGGTTGGCTTCCCGACCGGCACTTGGAGTCTCCATGCGCACGCCTTCTCTGTTTCCGCTCGCCGCGCTGGCGCTGCTCGTCACCGCCGCGCGCACCCTGCCCGCCCAGCGTCCCGCGGCCCGGCCGGGACAACCGCGCCAGGCGGAAGATCCGCGCTACGCGCAGACCGAGAAGCCGCCCCTGCACGCGTCGCACTGGCTGGCCATCACCGGCAAGCCGCTCTCGGCCACCGCGGGCGCGCTGATTTTCGCGAAGGGCGGCAACGCGGTGGACGCGGCCGCGGCGATGCTCGCCGCGGGCTGCACCATGTGGGACACGCTCTCCTGCGGCGGCGAGACTCAGGCCCTGATCTACGATCCCCACACCCGGAAAGTGATCGGGATCGACGCGCTGGGCGTGGCGCCCACCGGCGCCACCGCCGAGTTCTACCACTCGAAGGGCTACCGCTTCCCGCCGGAGTACGGACCGCTGGCGGCGGTGACGCCGGGGACGGTCGGCGGCCTGCTGACGATGGTGGCCGAGTACGGGACGCTGTCGCTGAAGGAGATTCTGGCGCCGGCGATCCAGATGGCCGACGGCTACCCCATCGAGGCCCAGCTCTCGCGGACCATCGAGCGCGACAAGAACTGGATCAAGCAGTGGAAGTACGCGCCGGCGGTGATGCTCCCCCACCTGGGGGCGGCCTACGAAGCGCCGGTGCCCGGCGAAATCTTCGTGCAGCGCGACCTCGCGGCGACCTGGCGCAAGCTGGTGGACGCGGAGCAGCGCGCCCTGCGCGCCGGGAAGACCCGCAAGCAGGCGATCTACGCGGCGTACGACCGCTTTTACAAGGGCGACATCGCGCGGGAGCTGGTCCGCGGATTCCAGGAAGACGGCGGACTGATCACCATGCAGGACCTGGCCAACTGGCGGGTGAAGATCGAGGAGCCGCTGCACACCGCTTACAAGGGCATCGAGGTCTACAAGCTCCCGATCTGGCAGCAGGGGCCGGCGCTGCTGCAGGCGTTGAACATGCTGGCCGACACCGACGTGAAGGCGATGGGCTACAACTCGCCGGCCTACCTGCACACGCTCTACCAGACGATGAACCTCGCGTTCGCCGACCGCGACTTCTACTACGGCGATCCCTACTTCCCGCCGGCGGAGCCGGTGGCGGGGCTGCTCTCGCCCGAGTACGCGAAGAGCCGCTTCGCGCAGATCAACTGGACCCGCAACGATCCCAACGTGAAGCCGGGCGACCCTTACCCCTTCCAGGGCGGCACCAACCCCTTCGCGGATCTGCTGGCGCGGTGGAATCCGGCCGGCTTCGCGCCGGCGGACACCGGGGTGAAGAGCGGCCAGCAGGACGCCGCGCCCCGCCCGGCGGACACCACGCAGTCCGAGTTCCCGGCCGACGAAGCCGACTTCTATCAGGGCACCACGTCCATCGAGGCGGCGGACTCGGCGGGGTGGGTGGTGTCGGTGACGCCGAGCGGCGGCTGGGTACCCGCGGTGATCGCCGGGCATACCGGCATCGGGATGAGCCAGCGGGCCCAGAGTTTCGTCACCCAGGCCGCGGACGGTCCTTACAACGTGATCGAGCCCGGCAAGCGTCCCCGGGTGACGCTCACGCCGACCCTGGCGCTGAAGGACGGGGCGCCGTATCTCGCCTTCGCCGTGCAGGGCGGCGATTCGCAGGATCAGAATCTGCTGCAATTCTTCCTGAACGTGGTGGAGTTCGGGATGACCGTGCAGCAGGCGGTCGAAGCCCCGAACATGAACAGCTTCCAGATGCGTTCTTCGTTCGGGATGCACGAGACGGCGCCGGGGAAGATGCTGGTGGCGACGTCGCTCCCGGACTCGACCCGCGCCGCCCTGCGCGCGATGGGATACACGCTCGAGTTCACGGCGCGCACCTCAGGACCCATCAACGCCATCTTCATCGATCAGGCGCACCACACCCTGTGGGGCGGCTCCAGCAATCACGGCGAAGACTACGGGATCGCGTGGTGAGCGCGCGCCGCGCCGGGGTTAAATTGCCCGCCGTGATCCCTCACCCGAACGCGCACCGGAGTCCCGCATGACCGACGTCGCGACCGCGCGCGGCACCGCGCTCGATCTGCTCTGCATCAACACCGTCCGCACCCTCGCGATGGACGCGGTGCAGAAAGCGGACTCGGGACACCCCGGAACCGCGATGGCCCTGGCGCCTCTCGCCTATGTGCTCTGGGGCCGCCATCTGCGCGTCAATCCCAAGAACCCCGCCTGGCCCGACCGCGACCGCTTCGTGCTCTCCTGCGGTCACGCCTGCATGCTCCTCTACTCGGCGCTCTACCTCACCGGGTACGACCTTGCGCTCGACGACATCAAGCAGTTCCGCCAGTGGGGGAGCCGCACCCCGGGCCACTCCGAGTTCGGCGTCACCCCGGGCGTCGAAGCCACGACGGGGCCGCTGGGCCAGGGGACGGGGAACGCGGTGGGGATGGCGATCGCGGAGGCGCAGCTCGCGGCGCTCTTCAACCGCCCCGGCCACGCCATCGTGGATCATCACACCTACTTCCTCTGCTCCGACGGCGACCTGATGGAGGGCATTTCCCACGAGGCGGCCTCGCTCGCGGGGCACCTGAAGCTGGGCAAGCTGATCGGGTTCTACGACGACAATCACATCACCATCGAAGGCGACACCGCGCTCGCCTTCACCGACGACACCGGGAAGCGGTTCGAGGCCTACGGCTGGCACGTCCAGAAGGTGGCGGACGCGAACGATCTCGACGCCATCGACCGCGCCATCGTCGCGGCGAAGGGCGTCACCGACCGGCCCTCGCTGATCATCATCCGCTCGCACATCGCGTACGGCTCGCCGCACAAGCACGACACCGCGGAGGCGCACGGCGCGCCCCTCGGCGTGGAAGAGGTGAAAGCCACCAAGGAGAACCTGGGCTGGCCCTCGCTGGAGCCGTTTTACGTCCCGGAGGACGCGCTGGCGGAGTGGCGGAAGGCCACGGAGCGCGGCGCCGCGCTCGAGGCCGAGTGGCGGAAGCGCTACGACGCGTATCGCAAGGCGTTCCCCGACGTGGCGAAGGAGCTGGAGCGGCGCCTCGCGGGGACCCCGCCGGCCGGGTGGGACGCGGCGATTCCTACGTTCACGCCGCAGGAGGCGATGGCGACCCGCGCGTCATCCGGAAAAGTCCTGAACGCCATCGCGCCCCGGATGCCGGAGCTGATCGGCGGCTCGGCGGACCTCGCGGGCTCGACCATCACCCTGGTGAAGGGAACGGGCGATTTCGAGCCCGGGCAGTACGCCGAGAAGAATTTCCATTTCGGAATCCGCGAGCACGGGATGGGGGCGGTGCTGAACGGGCTCTGCTATCACGGCGGGTTCGTTCCCTACGGCGCCACCTTCCTGATCTTCTCGGACTACATGCGGCCGTCGATCCGGCTGGCCGCGCTCTCGCATCTCTGGCCGATTTACGTGTACACCCACGACTCGATCGGCCTCGGGGAGGACGGCCCGACCCACCAGCCGATCGAGCAGCTCGCCGCCCTGCGCGCCATTCCCAACATGACGGTGATCCGGCCTGGGGACGCGAACGAAGTGGCCGAGGCGTGGCGCGCGGCGATCGGCCACCGCAAGGGCCCGACCGCGCTGGTGCTCACCCGGCAGAAGGTGGCGACGCTCGATCGCTCGAAGTACGCGCCCGCCGCGGGCCTCCGGCGCGGGGGCTACGTCCTCGCGGACGCCGCCGGCGGGAAGCCGCGGGTGATCCTGATGGGGACCGGCTCGGAGATGGAGCTGGTGGTGGGCGCCTACGAGCGGCTCACCAAGGACGGCGTCGCCGCGCGGGCGGTGAGTCTCCCCTCCCTCGAGATCTTCGCGCGCCAGGATCAGGCCTACCGCGACTCGGTGCTGCCGCCGGCGGTGACGGCGCGGGTGGCGGTGGAAGCGGCCGCGCCGCAGTCCTGGTACCGCTGGGTGGGCGAGCGGGGCGCGATCGTGGGCATCGATCACTTCGGCGCGTCGGCGCCCTATCAGATCATCTACAAGGAATTCGGGCTCACGGTGGACAAAGTGGTCGAGGCCGCGAAGAAACAGCTGGGCTAGCACGCGCGTTTTTCGCCGCGCCCCGCGGCGTTTCGGCACCGCAGTTCCCGCCCGGACCCCCATCTTGACTCGGCCCTTCCGCCGAGCCGACCTTGTGGGCATGCCAGCCGCGAAGGACGTGTATACGGTGGACGACGTCCGCCAGATGCCGGACGACGGGAACCGCTACGAGATCATCGCCGGGGAGCTGTTGGTGACCCCGGCGCCCGGCGTCAGTCACCAAACCGTCCTCGCCCGGTTGTTCCGCCAGCTCGCCGACTACGTCGAGCGCCACCGCCTGGGCGAGATCTGGTTCGCCCCGGTGGACGTCGTGTTCGGCCCCCACACGCTGGTCGAGCCCGACCTGCTCTTCGTCGCCGGACGCCGCGCGGAGGTGGTGACGGAGCGGGAGGTGCTGGGAGCTCCGGACCTCGCCGTCGAGGTGCTCTCCCCCTCCAGCGCCCGCACCGACCGCGGCAAGAAGCGCGCGCTCTATCAGGAGACGGGGGTGCGGGAGTATTGGGTGGTGGACGTGAGCGAGCACGCGGTGGAGACCTGGCGTCCCGGCGCGACGCGACCCGAGGTCGCGCGGGTGATCCTCGAGTGGCGCCCCGATCCCGCGGTCGCCCCCCTGCGCATCGACCTGGCGGCGCTCTTCCGTCCGCGCCGCTTGCCGGCCTAGAGCCGCGCCAGCACCGCCCGCGCCGCGTCCCGCCCCGACCTCACGCAGGCCGACATTCCGGGCCCGTCGCAGGCGCCGCCCGCCACCGCCACCGGCGGGAAGGGCGCGAGCTCGGCGCGGAGAGTCGCCATGCCCTTCGGATGCTCGCGCCCATAGCGCGGCAACCCCCGCGGCCAGTAGAACACCCGCGAAAAAACCGGATCGCCCTTCACGCCGAGCACCGCTTCGATCCGGGCCCGCGCCAGCGCGGTCGCTTCCCCTTCCCCGTGGGAAAGAAACACGCGGAGCAGAACGTGGCCCTGGGGCGCGCGGCCCGGAAACTTGGAGGACGCGAAGGTGCAGGCCCGCGCCACATCGCTCACCTCGGGGCGGACCAGGTATCCCGTGGCGTCGAGCGGATGCTTCACCTGCTCCCGCCGGTAGCCCAGGGAGACGGTGAGACTCGGCTGGTAGACCACGTCGCCCAGAATGTCGCCGAGACGCTGATCGAGGCCGCGGAGGAGCCGGGCGGCGGCCGCGCCGGGAAGCGCGATCACCACGGCGTCGGCGCTGAAGCCCGCCGCGCTCGTCACCGAGAGGTGATAGCCCTTCCCGTCCACCCGCAGCGCCGTCACGCCCGCGCGGCGGATCACGGGCCCCAGTTGCGCGGCGACCGCGTCGGTCAAGGTTTGCATCCCGCCGGCGAAGCTCTTGAACCCCGGCGCGAGATCTCCCGGCTTCACGTCGAAGCCCAGGAGCGCCGCCGCTTCGCCCTCCTTAAGCGGAGCGAGCGACTTGCCGTCCCAGGCCAGCGAGCCGCGAATGCTTTCGCTCACCATCCGGTCGGCGACCCCGACTTCCTCGGCGAGCGCCGGAATCTCGCGATCGGCAGAGAGAAAGCTGTCGGGCCCGCCTTCCGCCACCCAGCGGCCGTCCACCCGGTCGGTCAGCACCACCCCGCCCGCCCGGCGTTCCTGCTCGAGGAGCACCACCTCCGCGCCGGCGCGCGTGAGCTCGTGCGCGGCCGCGAGCCCGGCGAGTCCCGCGCCCAGCACGGCCACGGTCACGCGAGCCACCCTCTTTCCCGCGCCGCGGTGCGCGCCAGGTCGGCGAGCAGACGCGCCAGCGCGGGATCGTCGTTGAGCGACGCGGTGCGTTCGAGCTGCACGCCCACCCCGCGCGCGATCGCCTGCAGCTCCACGTCCAGGTCGAAGAGGATCTCCACGTGGTCGCAGACGAAACCGATCGGCACCACCAGCACGCCCTTGACGCCCTGCAGCGCCAAATCCCGCACCCGGTCCCCCACGTCGGGGCCGAGCCAGGGCTCGGGGCTCTTCCCCGCGCTCTGGTAGGCCAACTCCCAGCCGGTGAGTCCGCGGCGCTTGGCCAGCGACTCCGCCGTCTGGGCCAGCTCCTCCGGGTAGGGGTCGCCCGCCGCCGCGATCCGCTGGGGAAGGGAGTGGGCGGTGAAGATCACCCGCACGCCGCGCGGCGACGGAAAGTGCTGCAGCGCCTGCACCATCCGCTCGGAAAGGGTCTCGAGCAGGAGCGGCTGCATCCCCCAGCTGCGGACCAGCGCGGTCTCGACCCGTCCCGCCGCGGCTTCGAGGAGCTTCTTCTCGTAGACGCCCACCGAGAGCGCCGAGTAATGCGGGGCCATCACGATGGCCACCACCCGCTTCGATCCGTCGGCGACGATCCGCTCCACCGTGTCCCTGATGTAGGGATGCCAGTGCCGCATGCCGACGTAGACCCGGTACGCGGGCCCGAGCTCGGAGGCCAGGCGCGCGGCTTGCGCCTCGGTCAGCCGCCGGAGCGGCGACTTGCCTCCGATCCGCGCGTAGCGCGCCCGCACCTCTTCGACGATCTCTTTCGGCGTGGCGCGCCCGCCCCGCACGTCCAGCAGATAGGGCTCGACGTCCGCGAGCGAATCGGGGCCGCCGTAGGCCATCAGCAGGACCGCGGTGCGCTCAGCCGCCATGGACCCAGCGCACCACGTCGAGCACCGCGTCCACCGGTGTCTCCGGCAGGACCCCGTGGCCCAGGTTGAAAATGTGGCCCGGCGCCTTCCCCGCCCGGCGCAGCACGTCGCGGACCCGCGCGGCGAGCTCGTCCGCGGGGGCGAAGAGCGCCGCGGGATCGAGATTCCCCTGCACCGGCCGGCTCCCCAGCCGTCGCCGCGCCTCGTCGAGCCCGATCCGCCAGTCCACGCCGACCACGTCCCCGCCCGCGGACCCGAAGTCCTCGAGAAACGCGGTGGTGTCGGTGCCGAAGTGGATCACCGGAACGCCGCTCGCGCCCGCCACCGCCAGCGCGTGCCGGGTGTGCGGCAGGACGAACGCCCGGTAATCGTCGGCCGAGAGACAGCCCACCCAGCTGTCGAAGAGCTGAAGGGCGCGGGCGCCGGCGGCGGCCTGAGCCGCGAGGTAGCGGCCCGCGAAGTCCGCGAGCCTGGCGAGCAGCGCGTGCCAGGCGGCGCTCTCGGTGTACATGAAGCGCTTGGTGAGCGCGAACGTCCGGGTGGCGCCTCCTTCGATCGCGTAGGACGCGAGCGTGAACGGCGCGCCCGCGAATCCGATGAGGGGCACGTCGTCCGGCAGCGCGCCGGCGGCGAGGCGTACCGCGTCCAGCACGAACCCCAGAGCCGACTCGGCGTCCACGTCGGGAAGCGCGTGCACCGCGGCCGCGTCGCGGATGGGGTTCGCGATCTGGGGTCCTTCGCCGCTCGCGAACGAGAGGCCGAGCCCCAGGGGCTCGAAGGGGAGCAGGATGTCCGCGAAGAGAATGGCCGCGTCCACGCCCAGCCGGCGCACCGGCTGCAGCGTCACTTCGGCCGCGAGCGCGGGATCGTGGCAGAGCTCGAGGAGGGAATGCCGGGCGCGGAGGGCGCGGTACTCCGGCAGGTAGCGGCCGGCCTGGCGCATGAACCACACCGGCGTGACGTCGGTGGGCTCGCCGCGACACGCCTTGAGAAACCGGGGCTCAGCCGGCAATCGTGGGCTCGCGGGCCTCGGCCGGGGCGATGAGGATGGTGTCGCCCTCGACCTTGACCCGGTACACCGCGACCGGAACGGTGGCGGGCCCGGAGAGCGGCTGGCCGGTGTCGAGCGAGAAGGTGCCTTCGTGCCAGGGACAGGTGACGGTGCAACGGGACTGATCGAGGGTCCCGTCGGAGAGACTGGCCCGGGCGTGGGTGCAGCGGTTGGAGATGGCGTGCACCGCGCCGGCCACGTTGAAGAGCGCCACCGCGTCGCCGCCCGCGTACACCCGCTTGGACCCGCCGACCGGCAGATCGGCGAGGGACGCGACCGCGGTGAATCCGTCGGGGCGCGCCGGCTCGCGGGAGAGACCGCGGGAGGCGCCGGCGCCGCCCAGCGTGTCCAGCATGTCGAGGAGCGCCATCTGCACGCAGGTGAAGGTCGGCGTGTCCCGGAGGGTGTAGGATGACGCCGCGCTTTCCCGCAGCTCCATCACCAGGTCCAGAAAATCCGCCGGATTGTCGCCCTCGAACGCCACCACGAATTCCTGATCGTCCAGCCCGAAGGAGTAGGTGGTGTTGAGCCGGATGGTCGGATACTTGCGGCCCACCCGCACGTGCTCGTCCATCAGCTTCTGCCGCTCCGCCTTGGGGAGCGCGTACCAGGCGCGGGTTTTCACGAACGGGTAGATGAAGAGGTAGCGCGACGCGCTGGGCTGGATGACCAGCCGCGACTGCTGGTTGGGATCTTCCGAGAACTCGTAGATCGAGCGCCGCGTCATCGCGAGGTAGCTGAACGGCGTCGCCAGGTACGCGCCCAGGTCGGTGCGGTTGAGCGCGGTCTGCAGGTCCACCAGCGATTCCAGGTCCTCCCCCACCTGCCAGAGCAGGAAGTCGCAGTCCCCGCGGATGCCGACCAGACCGTAGGGCCTGAGGAGGAGCCGGCCGCGGAAGCTCTCGATGGTGTCGGCGAATTCGGTCTTGGCGGCGGACTGGCGCTCGGGAGTGAGCCGCCGCCACGCGGGGTCGAGCTTGTAGAAGGCGTAGCGAACGACCTGCCGGCGTTCGGCTCCAGTTGCGCTCATAGGAGGAATGTAGCGCCGGAGCGGGCCGGCGTCAGCGAGGGCCGGACCCGGCCTCGCCCGGGGGCGGTGTGGCCGCCTTCCGGCGGCGGTAGGAGCGCACCACCAGGAACCCGATGGTGCCGAAGATCAGGATGGGAACGAACGCCAGCGACACGCCGGTCCAGAAGTACGCGTGCTCCAGGCGCTGCGAGTCCCCGGTGTCCGCCATCCCCTGGAGCAGCAGGAGAACGTTCACCGCCCGAGGAAACGTTGCAGATGGCGCAGGTAGTAACCGAGCGCCAGGGCGGCGAGGAGGAACGCCGTGGCGAGCACCAGCCACAACGCGCTCCCCGTGCTCCGCCAGCTCCAGAACGCCCACACCGCGAAGCCGGCGCAGAACACGATCGCCGTGGAAATGAGAATGCGGTGAAACGGAATCATGCGAGGGGGCCGGGCGGCTTACGCCGCCACCTTGTCCAGCACGAGGAGCGTGAGCAGCGCGGGCAGGTAAATGATGGAGACGGTGAAGAGCCGCCACGCGGGCCGGGCGAGCACCGCGGCCCGGGTCATTCCGGCGCTCGCCGCCGCGTACAGGACGCCGAGGCCGAGCGCGCCCAGGAAGTAGACCGGCCCGGCGACGCCGAGCAGGGTGGGGAGCAGGCTCACCGGCAGGAGCGCCGCCGCGTAGAGCAGGACCATCCGGCCGGTGTGGCGGCCGTCGTCGTCGTTGACGGAGAGCATCGCCAGGCCGCCGCGGCGGTAGTCGTCGCGGTAGATCCAGGCGAGGGCGAGGAAGTGCGGCAGCTGCCAGAGGAACACGATCCAGAAGAGCGAGAGCACCGCCACGTCGAGCCGTCCGCCGGCGGCGGTCCAGCCGCCCACGATGGGCAACGCGCCGGGCACCGCGCCCACCAGGGTGTTGAGCGAGGTGACGCGCTTGAGCGGCGTGTAGAGCGCCACGTAGCTCACCAGGGTGAGCAAGGCGAGGCCGGCGGTGAGGAGATTCACCCGCCACGCGAGATACCCCACCCCGGCCACCGAAATCCCGGCCGCGAAGCGCAAGGCGGCGCGCGGCGTGAGCCGGCCCGACGGCAGGGGCCGGGTCCGGGTGCGGTGCATCAGGGCATCGGTGTCGCGCTCCCGGAGCTGATTGAAGGCGTTGGTGCCGCCGGCGACCAGCGCGGTGCCGAGGAGGGTGTCGAGAAAGAGGGAGAGATCGACGCCCTGCGAGGCGCCCAGGTAGAACCCGGCCGCCGCGGTGAGCACCACCAGCAGGGTGATGCGGGGCTTGGTGAGCTCGAGAAAGGCTACCAGACGTGCTCCGAGATGGCGGCGAGAACCAGGATCACCGCGAGCGGCAGCGGAATCAGCACCATCAGCCGCAGGCGGGAGGACTCGAATTTGAGATGCATGAAATATAGCGCCACGAGGAGCGCCTTCCACGCGGCGAGAAAGAGCAGGATCACGATCTTCAGGTTGCGCGAGATCGGCATCTCGAACGCGAACAACACTTCCAGGATCGTGAGGCCGAAGAGATAGGCCCAGATCAGGACGTAGTTCGGACGCTGGTGCTGCGCGGTGGTCGCCATTGGCGCCTCAGATGAGGTAGACGATGGTGAACAGGATGATCCAGACCAGGTCCACGAAGTGCCAGTACAGGCCGATGACCTCGACCCCGCGGTAATCCTGCTGGGTGTAGCCGCCCCGGAGCGACTTGATCCACACGTAAATCAGGCAGATCACGCCGCAGGTGACGTGGAAACCGTGGAACCCGGTCATGGTGAAGAAGGTCGAGCCGTACAGCCCGCCGGTGGCCGCCGCCAGCTTGCCCTGCGCCACCAGCTCCGCGACGTGCGAGCCGTCGGTGTAGCCGGCGGGCGTGAAGCCCTCGTGCACCAGCTTCCAGTATTCCACGCCCTGCACCGACACGAAGGTGGCGCCGAGCACGATGGTGGCGAGGAGCCAGCGCGACAGCATCTTGCGGTTGCCGTCGGCGATGGCGGCGAACGCCTTCACCATCGACACCGAGGAGCAGATGAGGATGAAGGTGTTGACGCCGGTGAGCGGCACGGCCAGCACCACGTTGGGCTTGGCCCATTCGCCGGGCGCGCCGAAGCGCAGGATGATGTAGGCCCCGATGAGCGCGGTGAAGAACATCACCTCCGAGCCCAGGAAGACCCACATCCCCAGCTTGTTGTTGTAGACGTCCAGTCCCCGCTCGGCGCGGGCCGGGGGCTGCATCGCGTTGGCGGTCGCGTCAGTCATCGGTTCCGTCCCCGAGTCAGTGACCGGAGACCGGCGTCATCGCCGGCTCGCGATCGGTGTCGAGCTTTCGGTACTGGGGCAGATAGTCTTCCTTCACCAGCGGCGAGCTGTACTCGTAGGGGCCGCGATAGACCGTCGGCACCGTCTCCCAGTTGCCGTGCGCCGGGGGCGAGGGGAGGCTCCATTCCAGGCCGTTGTCCTCCCAGGGGTTGTTCCCCGCCGCCTTCCCGTGCTTCAGGCTCCACAGGAAGTTCACGAAGAACACCACCTGCGACGCGAAGAGCAGGAACGCGCTGTAGGAAATGAAGGTGTTCAGCGGCTGGTAGGGCTTCAGGAAATCGTACTGCGTCGGATCGTAGAGCCGGCGCATTTCCCCGCCCATCCCCAGGATGTGCATCGGGAAGAAGGTGAGGTTGAAGAAGATCATCGTCAGCCAGAAGTGCACCTTGCCCCAGAACTCGTTCATCAGCCGGCCGAACATCTTGGGATACCAGAAGGTGATCGCGCCGAAGAGGGCGAAGAGCGAGCCGCCGAAGAGCACGTAGTGGATGTGGGCGACGATGAAGTAGGTGTCGTGGATGTGGATGTCCACCGGGGTCGCGGCCATGAACACGCCGGAGAGCCCGCCGATGGTGAACATCGCGACGAACCCGATGGCGTTGAGCATGGGCACGTGGAAACGCAGGTTCCCCCGCCACATGGTCCCCATCCAGTTGAACACTTTGATCGCCGACGGGACCGCGATGATCATGGTGGTGACCATGAAGGTCGAGCCCAGGGTGGGGTTCATCCCGGAGACGAACATGTGGTGGCCCCACACGATCCACCCCAGGAACGCGATCCCGGTGATGGCGAAGACCATCGAGTGGTAGCCGAAGATCGGCTTGCGGGACCCGTTGGCCACGATGTCGGAGACCATGCCCATCGCGGGAAGGATCAGGATGTAGACCTCGGGGTGCCCGAAGAACCAGAACAGGTGCTGCCACAGCAGGGCCTGGCCGCCGGCGGCCGGATCGAAGAAGTGGGTGCCGATGGTCTGATCGAAGAGCAGCATGATCGCGGCGCCGGAGAGCACGGGCAGCGCGAGCAGGCCCAGGATGGCCGTGATGAAGAGCGCCCACACCGAGAGCGGGAGCCGGAACCAGGTCATCCCCGGCGCCCGCAGGTTGATCACGGTGGTGATGTAGTTGACCGATCCCAGAATGGAGGACAGGCCGAGGCAGACCAGCGAAATGCACCACAGCATCTGCCCGTAGGAGGCGCCCGAGAGATCGGGCCGGGCCGAGAGGGGCGCGTAGGAGGTCCATCCCGCGCGGGGGGCGCCGTCGGGCACGAAGAAGCCCGCCAGCATGATCAACCCGGCGAGCAGCGCGGTCCAGAACGACGCCATGTTCAGCGTCGGGAACGCCATGTCGTGAGCGCCGATCTTGAGCGGGATCAGGTAGTTCGCGAAAACACCGACCAGGAGCGGCATGATGGCGAAGAACACCATGAACGTGCCGTGCATGGTGACGAGCTGGATGTAGTACTCGGGGAGGATCACCCCGCCCGGCGCCATGGTGGCGGGGAGAATGCCGCCGCCCGGCATCGGCCGCCCCGGGAAGCCCAGCTGCCAGCGGATCTGCATCGCGAGCAGTCCTCCCACCAGCAGGAAGAACAGGCTCACGAACAGGAACTGGATCCCGATGATCTTGTGATCGGTGGAGAAGATGTACTTCCGGATGAAACTCCGGTCGTCGTGATGGGCGCTCATGACGTCGCTCCCTGGGCGGCGGTTTTCATCCAGGCCTGGAAATCATCCCACGTCATCACCGTGAGGTGCGCGCGCATGCGATAATGCCCCAGCCCGCAGAGCTGGGAGCAGGCAAGCTCGTACTCGCCGGGCGTGGTGGCCTGGAACCAGGCGTTGATCGCCATCCCCGGCACCACGTCCTGCCGCAGCCGGAACACCGGCACGAAGAACGAGTGGATCGCGTCCTCGGACGAGAGGTGGACCACCACCGGGCGCCCGGCGGGCACGTGGAGATCGTTGCGCAGCGTGAAATCGTCCGCCGTGCCCAGCACCCCGTCCGGTCCGGGGTAGGTGATCTGCCACTCGAATTGCTTGGCGTGGACGCCGATCTGATAGGCGTCGGCGGGCACCGAGTTCCGGCCCTTGATGATCTTCCAGTAGTGGTTGGACACGATGCCCAGGGCCACCACGGTGATCGCCGGAATCGCGGTCCAGATCACCTCGGCCTTTAGGTTGCCGTGGGTGTAATGGGCCCGCCGGCCGGGCCGGGCCCGGTACCGGAACGTGAACCAGAGCAGACCGAGCTCGACGACGAAAAACGCGATTCCGGTGATGATCAGAATCACCGTGAACAGCGTGTCGATGAACCCGGCGAAAGTGGAGCCCTGCGCCGGCAGCCACCAATGCATGAGCGTCTCCCTTAGTGGGCCGTGAAGGTGAAGTCCACCGGCTTGGCGCCGGCCGCCGTCACGGTGACGGTCGCGTCCTGAGTGCCGTACTTCTCCTGCCACGCTTCGATGGTGTAGGTGCCCGGGGGCAGGCCCTTGATGGAGAAGGCGCCGTCGGTCCCGGTGACCGCGAAGAAGGGGTGCGGCAACACGCCCAGCCAGGCGTTCATCCACCCGTGCACGTTGCACTCGAGGGGCACCATCACTTCCGCCGCGCTGAAGGTGCGGTTGGTGCTCATGCTCACCGGCTGGCTGACGTTGAAGGGCCGGTTCTTCACGCCCTTGGCCTTGATGTTGTGGAGGAGTCCGTCGGAGTTCTTGATCTCGAGGGTCTGGCCCACCATCACCCCCAGCACGTGGGGATGATAGCGGCAGCCGTTCTGGTCGAGCACCACCGGGGTCGCGGGCGCGGGATAGGTCTTCCCCGCCGGCAGCCCCGACTTCACGTAAACGAAGACGTTGGCGAGCGTCCCGTTGGGGTTGACGATCACGTCCTGTTTGGTGGGAGCCGCGGGATACTTGGCCTTGCAGGTCGGCTCGTCCGACATGTCGATCTTCGCCATCACGGGCTTGGCGCCGGTGAACTTCACCTTGCCGGTGATCGTGGCCCCCGCCTGCGCGGCGTCGCCGCCCCGCGTCATCCCCGCGATACCGAGCGCACCCACCGCGATCGCCGCCATCCATCCAGCCGTCCGCATTGCAGTCTCCTCTGAAAGGGTCCGGGCCTTATACCCCGGCGTTCTTCTGAGTTTGCCTGATGGTCAGGAGTCCGAGTCCGAGCGTCAGCACCACCGCCACCGCCGGCAGGACGAACACCCGCGCCGGCGTCGGCTCGTCCAGCGCCAGGAAATACCAGGTGGACACGGCCATCCGGTTGCCCCGTTCACCGTTGGAACCGTCCCAGGCGAAGAACGCGACCGGAATCGCGGCGCCCGCGCGGAACTGAAGCTCTCGCGTGGAGTCACCGGTCGCAAGGGCGCGGGTGAAGACGACGCGCCACTGCCCGTGGTCCCACACCGCCTGGGACGCCGGCGCCGCCGCGGGCGGGAGCGAATCGAAGCGCTCGAGACCGCGCGCCAGCCCCGCCACCGCGCCGCGCGGGCTCGACGACCAGCGCCACTGATAGACCGGCCCGGTCTCGCTTCCCATCAGGAAATAGGGCCGCTCCATTCCGTCGGGAATCGTCACCGGAAACTGGACCGCGAGCCGGTCGGGCCAGAGCGCCGCCGGCTCGGGCGTCGAGTCGTCGCTCGCCACCGTGGCGAGCACCTTGGCCGTGAACGGGAGCCACGCCGAGTCGGGGCTCTGGGAGCGATCGTCCCACGACACCCGCAACGCGATGCTCTTGCCGTCGTGCAGGGCCTGGACCCACACGCCCGCCACCGCCGGCGTGAACCAGCGCGGCTTCCGGATCACCTGCCCCACCAGCGGGAACCAGTAGCTGTCCACCCGGCTCCACGCGGAGTCGTCCGGGGAGGCGGGGAGCGCCGCGACGCGCGCGGCGTGAATCACGTCCCGCACCTCGGGCGGCTGCTCAGGCGAGAGCGAGCGCACGTACTGGGCCACGTGCCACAGCTCGTCCGCGGTCAGGAACTTCTGGTCGATCAGGTCGGAGAACGACGGCATGGGCGTGCCGTCCAGACCGGTGCGGAGCCGGTGATAGACCTGCTCCACGTCCGCGCCGCCGCGGAAGCGCCAGTTCTGGTGGAGGTCGGCGGCGAAGATGGGATACCCGGCGTCGTCGTGCAGGGTCGGCGCCGAGGGGCCGTCGCCGCGGCCCTGATCCCCGTGGCACTTCCGGCAGCCGATGGAATCGTAGAACTGTCTCCCGATCTTCGCGCCGGCGGCGCCGCCCGAGGGCTGCTTGCCGAAGGCGAGCGCCACGATGTGCTGGCTGGTGTCCGCGAAGAACGAAGAAAAGGTCTTGATGTAGGCGAGGACGTCCTTGCGCTCGGTGGCGGAGAGACGGTCCTTCCACGCCGGCATCGCGGTGCCGGGGAGCCCCTCGTCGATCGAGCGCAGGAGATCGGCGTCGGTGGGCAGCTGGCCGCTCGCGGTGGTGCGGATCTTGTAGACCGCGCCCGTGAAATCCCGGGGACGGGGCAGCATGTACGCCGCGGCGTACCCGTTACCGGCGCCGGTGTCGCCGTGACAGCCGGAGCACCACTTCACGTAGACCGCCTTGCCGTGGCTGGTATCCTGCGGCGGGAGCAGGGACTCGGGGAGCGGGATTCGCGCGGAGCCCAACGCGGCTCCGAGCATCAGGAGCGCGCCGATCACTTGCGAATCCCCTTTCCCGAATCCCCGCTCTCGGTCTTCTCCCACGTCCTCGGCGTCCAGCCGGTCTGGTCGTAGAGGAAGAGGATCACCGACCAGATCTCCCGCTCGGAGAGGAAGTTCTCCCACTGCGGCATGGCCGAGTTCCAGGGAGTGCCTTCGCGGGGGAGCCCGGGCCCGCCCTTGGCGACGCGCCAGAACACGAAGCTCTCGGTCAATTGCGCGATGGTGCCGTTGTCCTGGAAGTTGGCGGGAAGCGGGTTGAAGCCGTGCGCGAAGTGCCCCAGCCCGTCCAGGTGATCGCCGTGGCAGGGGAGGCAGTTCTGATAGTAGATCCGCTTCCCAAGGGCGATGTGCTGGGCCAGCGAATCGTCGTGGCGCAGCGGATTGTCGAGGCCGGTGAGGGTGATGGCCTGCCCGTGAAAGGTGATCTGCGAGGGCGGCGCCGGGTGGATCGAGCGCAGGTTCGGCGGCGCCTGCACCGTGCTCCGCACCTGCCCGTAGGTGATCCACCCCACGAGGAGCGGCACCACGGTGAGCAGGCCGCCGCGCACCGCCTTGAGCCGGGGCTCCACCATCGCCGCCCGGATCGGCTGCTTGAAGATCTTCCAGCGCTGCTCGTCGTCGGAGACGTGAATCAGGACGCCCACCAGCACCATCGCCATGTACTCGAGCACCACGCTCTTCGGCACGATGGCGCTTCCCGGCAGAGCGGGAATTCCGTAAACGATCACGATGTAGGCGGCGACCAGAATCGCCAGCGCCTGCCAGAACGGGTGCCGCGCGTAGTCCCGGCCGGTCATTTGTGGGCCGCGAGGAATCGCACCAGCGCTTCCAGCTGGCCGGCGGTGAGCATGGCGCCGAAGGACTTGGGCATGATTCCCTTCATCTTCTCGAAGCCCTTGGCCGTGGACGACATCGGGTCCAGCACCTTGCCCCGGATCGATTCCGCGGAGCGGCGCGAGCCCACGTGGGTCAGGTCGGGGCCGACCTTGCCACCGGCGCCGTCCAGGGTGTGGCATCCCACGCAGCCCGCGGCGGTGAAGAGAGTCTTGGGATCGGTGGAGCCGCCGGCGATGCCGCCGCCCGTCCCGCCGGAGCCGCCCCCCGCGGGCGCGGTCTGGGCGGGAATGTCGGCCCCGGTCACGTCCACCGTGCCGCCCTGCGACTCCAGGTAGGCGATCACCGACCAGACCTGGGCCGGCGACAGCAGCTTGGTCAGATTCGCGGGCATGATCGGCTGGTAGCCCGAGACCACGTACGCGGTGGGATTGTCGATGGACTCGAAGAGGTACTGCTTGCAGGTCTTGCCCGGCTCCCGCTTGCCGCAGCGCGCGCCGATCGTCCCCTGCCCCTTTTCGTCGGTCAGCAGGTTGGGCGCGCGGGTGCCGAGGCCGTGGCAGGCGGTGCAGCCGCCGATGCCGTTGAACACCTTCTCGCCCGCGGCCACCAGCTGTTCCGGCGTCACGTTGGCGCCGAGGGTGAGCGTCTGCGGGACCTCGGACTGCACCTGCGGAATCTTGTTGGCGATCAGGGTATAGAGGGCGAGGGTGCCGAGCACCACGCCGATGATCTTGAGGTTAGTGCCCCACACGCTTCGCCTCCCGGTGGGAGTCGGGAACGAAGGTGGACTTCTCGGCCAGCCCGCCGATCCAGAACACGAATGCCACCAGTGAGAGGAAGATGAGGACGCAGAGGCTGATCACCCGGGAGGCGTAACCCAGCGCCGGCGTCGCGGCGTACTTGCTGGTGTCCTGTAGCACCTGCCACACGTGCCAGTACTGCCGGATGCCGCTGCGCGCGAAGCCCATCAGGCCCATCAGCCAGGTGAAAGTCACGGCGAGAATGAAGAGCGCGTACTGTGAGCGCGCCGGCATCTTGCCCCACTGGATGGTGCCCAGGGATTGCGCGCCCCGCGCCATGAAGATGTCGATCACGGTGACGAACACGATGCACGACAGCACCGCGCCCACCTGATAGACGCTGAATCCGATGCGCACGATCGCTTCCACGAAGTAGCCGCGGATCCCGAAGAAGAGCACCACCGCCGCGGCGAGCACGAACATCCCCGCCTGGATCAGGGTCCCGGCCTTCGCCCACGGCACCACCGGGCGCTTGTTGGCGCGGCGATACATGAGGAACGAGAGGAACGTGGTCAGGATCATCAGATTCACGGCGGTGTTCTTGGCGCTCATCACCCCCAGGGCGCCGAGGAAGGGGTGGTGGGAGCCGCCCATCGCCGCCAGCTCCTTCGAGTCCGCGATCATGGTGTGCGGCGTCCCCCACACCAGCGCGCCCAGCACCAGCACGATCAGGAGCCACTTGGTGTAGGGCCGGAACCGCTCCGCGCCCGGAATCCGTCCCATCCCGATCCAGAGGTAGTAGTTCCCGGCGAGGAACAGCACCGCGATCAGGAACGCCTGGATCACCCAGAGCCAGCTCATGAAGCCGCCCATCATGGTGATCCCCATGGACTGGTCGTACTGGTAGATCTCCCGCCCCAGCCAGTAGCCGGCGAAGGGAAGCACGATCAGCGCCGAGATGGCGATGAAGTTTCCGACGTACCCCATCCAGTCGTAGTGGGCGCGCTCCTCGTCGGTCTTGGCGGCGAGGAAGCGGTAGGACGCGTAGGCCGCGACGATGGCGCCGCCGAACACCACGTTGGCGATGATCCGGTGGATGTTGATCGGCATCCAGGTGGCGTTGGCGATGGCGTGCCAGATCCGGATGGTGGTGGGGTCGGTAGTGGGGGTGATGTCGCGCGGCGGGGTCATCATGTAGGTGAGCCAGGAATTGGCGATGAACATCACCACCGTGCCCCACACGTTGAGCAGGATCCCCAGTCCCCAGTGCACCCGCTTCGACGCGCCCTTCTTCCAGCGGTCCCACCCGTAGTAATAGAGGTAGAGGGTGAAGGACTCGAAGAAGAAGATTCCCACGTACAGCCACATCGAGGGCCCGAAGATCGCGGTCAGGTAGGCCCAGACCTTCGAGTACAGGGTGGAAAGCAGGAAGACCAGCACCGCGCCCCAGATCGCGGTGGCGCTGTAGGCCACGAGCAGGAGGCGGGTGAATTCCTTGGCGAGCCGGTCGTAGCGTTCGTCGCCGCCGAAGATGCCGATCGCTTCCGCCACCACCGCGAACATCGGCACCCCCAGCACGAACGCCGCGAACATCAGGTGCAGCTCGGCCGCGATCCAGACCGCCGTGCGCGCGCCGATCACCGGGAACTCCCCGTAGGCGTGGGAGGTGTCGGCGGCGGCCTGCAGCAGGAAGAAGGCGTGGGCCATCGGCGATCAGCCGTCAGTGGAGGCGAAAAAGGGCTGACGCTTGGAGAAGTCCACCGGCATCGCGCGGCGCACCTCCGACAGGAGTTCGGGCGTGATCTCGCGGCGGCCGGTGCGGCGGGCGTAGGCCTCCACCCGCTCCATCACCACGCCGCGAACGAACGACGGTATGGCGGACATCCGGTCGCGCGCGGCGGCGCTCCAGGCCAGCGCCGGCGCGAACTCGTCGCCATAGGACACCGCGCGAACGCGCTCGAGCAGGGCCGTGTCGCCCGTCGGCTGATACTCGCACGACGGATCGGCGGCGAGCACGTCTCCCTCGAGCGCGAACGCGCGGGCCCGGCAGCCTCCGCACAGCTCGCGGTACTCACAGCTTCCGCACTTCCCGCCCGGCGTGCCCTCGCGCAGGCGCCGGAACAGCGGCGACGAGCGCCAGATCTCGCCAAACGACTGGGTCAGCAGATCGCCCGCCGTTTCCGGCAGATAGGGACACGGCGTCACCTTGCCGTCGGGCGTGATGCGGCAGTACTGGGTGCCGCAGGGACAGCGGGTCTCGTAGTTCAGGACCGGCGACTCCGGGTCGGCGCGGTGCACGTGGCGCATGAAGTGCGGCGCGCACTTGGCGCGCACCAGCATCCGGCCGCGGTACGCCCCTTCCCAGCGCGCGAGGTCGGCGAGCACCGCCTCGTACTCGGCCGGCGCAAGATCGGAGAGTCCGGCGCCGCGCCCGGTCTTCACCAGGAAATAGCAATTGAAGGAGACCGCCCCCTGCTCCGCGGACCAGGCCGCGATCTTCTCGAGCTCGGCGCGATTCCCCCTGGTCACGGTGGTCTGAATGATGAAGTCGAGCCGCGCCGCCCGCAGGCGCGCGAGCGCGGACGAGGTCTCGGCCAGCGCGCCGGCGCCGTGGCGGAAGTTGTCGTGGTAGGCGGGCCGCAGGGAGTCCACGCTCACCGCGACCCCGGTCACTCCCGCCTCCTTGAGACTCTCGATCCGCTCCTCGGTCAGCAGGGTGCCGTTGGTGCCGACCACCACCGTGGCGCCGCGCTCCCGCGCGTAGCGCGCGATCTCTTCCAGGTCGTCGCGGAGCAGGGGCTCCCCTCCCGAGAGGATGAGAAGCGGCGATGCGTTCTCCGCGATGATCTCGTCCACCACCCGCCGGCACTGCGCCGTGGTGAGCTCCCCCTCGCCGCTTTCGGAGGGCCCGGCGGCGATGTAGCAGTGCGCGCACTCCAGGTTGCAGCGCCGGGTGAGGTTCCACGCGACCACGTGGGGCCGGTACGATCGTTCGCTCACGTCAGTCGCCCGCCTGCTCCTGGAGCAGCCGCTCCACGGCCGCTTTCGCGTCTTCGGGCTTCACGGCGGCGAGGTCCACCGGGCACTTGCCCATCTTGTCCTCGATGTCGCGGATGGGACAGCGGGTCACGCCCTGCGCCTTCGCCTCCTCGATGAAGCGGCGCATTTCGGGAGAGAGCGCGTCCTGGCCCTCCGCCTCGGCGCGGATCTGCCGCGCGCGCAGCTCGGTGAACATCACCATCATGGTGTCCACGTCGAACTCGTCGGCCTCGATCATCGCCTGCTTGTTCTCGTCCATCACCCGCGTGGTCACCCGCCAGATCCCGTGGTTGCGCGCGAAGCGCTCCACCGTATTCCGCGCCAGGGGCCGCGCGATCAGCGGCACCAACTGCAGCCGGGCCCAGCCCTCCTCGGTCCAGACGACGGGATCGGTGGCGACCCGCTCCCGGTAGGAAATCGCGCCCGTCACCGGACACTTCACTTCGATCTCGTTCGCCGCGGGCTCGGGATCGGAGTCGTGGCCCTGCACCTTGGTCGCCCGGAGCTGTTCCTGCGCCTTCACCTCGGCGAGCGCGATCTCCTCCGCGCTGCCGATCCCCATGATCAGCTGCATGTGGGTGGGCAGCAGCTTCTGAATCGCCTCGTCCAGCCACTTGTTGGTGACCGTAGCCACCTGGCCGTTCGAGCGCTCGAGGACGTACTCCTCCACCGCGCGCCGCGCGATCCCCTGCGCGAAGGGCGGCACCCGGAGAATCCGCACTTCGGCCTCCGGCGCCCAGGGAAGGCCGGCCTGGCCGTCCTCCTCGATCCAGGGGATGTCTTCGGGACGGATGCCGACGGTGCCGGTGAGGAGCGTGTTGCAGGGAGCGATGCGGACCAGGTTCTCGGCCTGGGAGCCCAGGTCGGTGCCCTCGATCCGGTGGGCCCCGTGCCGCGCCAGCACCAGGAGCGAGGGCTTCACCTCTTCCGCCCACTGCATGATCACCTGGAACGGCTTCCCGATCAGGATCTGGGTCTTGATCGGCACGTCCGGGAACTCCTGGGCCATCACCTCGGCGCGCTTCAGGTTGGCCTGGCAGAGCTTCAGGAGTCCCTTGTCGATGATGTTGTTGTGCAGCTCCTCCTGCTCCTCGAACTTGAAGACCTTGGAGGCCTGGTAGGAGAGCACGTCCTTGATGTTGTGGAAGACGACGTGGTGGTACTCCACGTCGAAGGCGGAGCAGACGTAAAGCGAGCCGCCGAACGCCTGCGCCAGCTCCAGGGCTTCGCGCATCGCATTGTAGCTGTAGGACGAGCCGTCCACGCAGACCATGAAGCGGCCGCCCTCGAGCGGCTGCTCGTCGCGCACGATCAGCATGTCCTTTTCGATGCCCCGCAGCGACCGCGCCACCACGCCGCCCAGCTGCGAGAAGTGCTGCCG
>DASSQQ010000076.1:0-19763 GCA_035702425.1 Gemmatimonadales bacterium | reverse complement strand
GCCGAGGCGCTCCGCTTCCCGCGACACGTCCTGGAGCGCGGCGGCGTACGCCGCCGGGTCGCGCTCGCGCTGGAGCGCCACGTCGGCGCGGGTCCGCAGCACCGTCACCGGGGTGCGCAGCTCGTGCGCGGCGTCGGCCACGAAGCGGCGCATTTGCGCCAGTGAGCGCTCCACCGGCGCGGTGGACTGCCGGACCAGGATCCATCCGCCCACCGCGACGAGGAGCAGCGCCGCGAGCGCCGCGCCCGCGAAAATGGTGATCAGCGACGCGTACTCGTCCTCCAGTTCGGCCCGGTCGGCCACCGCCGCGGCGACGTAGGTGCCGCCTCCCGGCACGGTGTAGCGCTCGGCGTGAACGGCGAGAATGCGGTCGCCCGGAGCCTTGAAATGCCGGGTGATGGCCGTGCCCCCCGCGGCGCTCCGCGCGGCGGCGGTGACCCAGTCGGGGGCGAGCGCGGGCTTCACCGGATGTCCGAAGGCGTCGAAGAGGTAGAGCATCCGGGACGGGATGTGCAGCTCGTCGACCGCGTCTACCACGGCGCCCTGGGCGGAGCGGGCCTCCCGCTCCCGGATCGCGGCCGCGCGCTCCAGGTCGTGCGTCGCCTGGACCAGCGACGCGTCGAGCTGGCGGGAGAACTGGCGCCGGACCACGAGAAAGAGTCCCACGCCGAGGAGCAGGAGAATGAGCGTGAAGGTGCCGCCGTACCACACGGTGAGGCGGAGCCGCAGGCGGCCGAGGGACTCGGGGCGCGCGGTCACGGCCCGAAGCGGTATCCGGCGCCGCGCAGGGTGTGGATGAGCTTGGGCTCGAAGGGCTCGTCGATCTTGCGGCGGAGCCGGCGGACCAGGACTTCCAGCACGTTGGTGAAGGGATCGTGATTTTCGTCCCAGACGTGCGCGGTGATGGCGGCGCGGTCCACCACCTGCCCCGGGTGGCGCACGAAGACCTCGAGCAGGGCGAATTCCTTCGCGGTGAGCGCGATGTCCTTCCCGCCCCGCCGCACCTTGCGGGCCGCGAGGTCCACCTCGAGGTCCGCGACGCGGTGGGTCGCGGGCTCGAGCGCGGGCTTCCGGCGCGCCAGCGCGCGGACCCGCGCCAGGAGCTCGCGGAAGGCAAAGGGCTTGGTGAGATAGTCGTCGGCGCCGGCGTCGAGCCCCTGCACCCGGTCGTCCACCGCGTCCCGCGCGGTGAGCATCAGGATCGGGGTCGCGATCCCCTTGTCGCGCAGCGCGCGGCAGAGCGAAAACCCGTCGCCCTCGGGCAGCATCACGTCGAGGACGATCACGTCGTGCGCGCCGAAGACCGCGCGCTCCCGTCCTTCCGGCGCGGTGCGCGCCAGCACCGCCTCGATTCCGTGCTCCCCGAACCCCTCGGCCAGGATCCGCGAGAGCTGGGGATCGTCCTCCACCACCAGGACGCGCACCGGGCGCTCAGCTCTCCCGGCGGTCCACGGTGAACACGTTGCGCTGGGCCGCGGGCAGGACCACGAGGTCGAGAATGTTCACGTGGTCGGGGAGATTCGCCACGTAGGCCACCACGTCGGCCACGTCGTCGCCGCTCAGCGGGGTGAAGCCCTGGTAAACCGCCTTCGCCGCGGCCGCGTCCCCGTGGAGCCGCACCAGCGAGAACTCGGTCTCGACGAATCCGGGATCCACGGACGAGCATTTGAGCGGCGTGCCCGCGAGATCGAGGTTGATGGCCTCGGTGAGCGCCTTCACCGCGAACTTGGTGGCGTTGTAGACGTTGCCCTTCTGGTAGGTCTGATGGCCCGCGGTGCTGCCGATGTTGATCACGTGTCCCCGCCCCCGCGCGATCATGTGGGGCAGCAGCTCCCGGGTCACCTGCAGCAGGCCCTTCACGTTGGTGTCGATCATCCGGTCCCAGTCCTCGTAGCTCCCCTCCTGAATGCGGGAGAGGCCGGCGGCGAGGCCGGCGTTGTTCAGGAGGATGTCGGGGACGAGCCCGTCCTTCACCAGGTCCTTCGCCGCGCGCTGCACCGCCGCGCGATCGCGGACGTCCACCTGGGTGGCCCGCACCTTCACCGGGTGCGCCCGGGCCAGGTCCCGGGCGAGGGACTCCAGGCGATCCAGGCGGCGGGCCCAGAGAACGAGGTTCGCTCCGTCCGCCGCGAAGCGGCGCGCGCAGGCGGCGCCGATCCCCGCGCTCGCGCCGGTGACGAGAGCGAGCTTCCCGGCGACGCGCGCGGTCAATGGTGATCGCGGACCAGGCGGTACTGCATCCCGGTCGAGTCCCCGTCGAGCAGAACGACGGTCCAGGCTTCGTCCGCGGCGATGGGAATGTCGCCGGTGGCGAGCAGGGTGTCCGGCGGGGCGTGGGGGATGCTGTCGGTGGTGGCGTGGGAGACCACGATGGTCCACGTGCCCACCGTGCTCTGAAGGTAGCCCGACGCCGCGCGGTAGGCGAACGGAAACATCACGCGGATCAGCGTATCGTAATCGGGCTGGGTGCGCCACACGTCGATGGCGGGGGCGCCGGCGGCGAAGTGCACTACCTGGAGCTTGGTGTGTCCCGGCGCCGGCACTTTGCCGGTGTCGGTGATGACGTAGGGATTGATCACGGTGGAGGAGTCCACGGCGATCGCGGTCGCGGTATCCCCGGCGTCGACCAGCACCCAGCGCTCGCCCGCGACCGTCGCGCTGCCCGCAGGCCGGACCAGGAGGTGGTGGGCACCCGGGGCCAGCGACACCAGGTCCGAGGTGGCGCCGAAGCCGAGGCCGGTCGCGACCATCTGGCGATCGACCAGCACCTCGACCGTGCTCACCCCGTGGGCCGCCACGATCACCCGCAGGGCCGCGCCGCTCCCCAATCCCGGAGCGGCGGGTGACTTCACGTCGCACGCGGCCCCGGCTGCGGCGAGCAGCAGAACCAGTCGCATCCCAGACATGGCGGTCCGCCTTGGTGAGGAGGACTTCAATCTACTTCCCCGCCCGGCGCCAGATGAAGTACGCGGGCGTGCCCACGAAGACGATGGCGAGACCCACCGCGGCGCGGGCCGGCTGGGCGATCAGCGTGTTCACGACGATCGCCGCCGACGCCGCGATGAAGAGCGACGGCGTCCAGGGATATCCCGGGACCCGGAAGGGCCGCGCCCGCCCGGGACTCCGGCGGCGGGAGGCGAAGATGCTCGCCGCGCCCAGCGCGTAGAAGATCCAGCCGGTGAAGACCACGTAGGTGAGCAGCTGCTCGAAGGTCCACGTTCCACCCGCCTCGCGTCAGCGGTCTAGCGGACGCTAATCAGGTAGCGGTCGGCGATCCGCTCCGCGATCGCCTTCGGCGGATCGCCGTTCCGGTTGGCGAGAATCACGATGGTGAGCCGCCGCTCCGGAAACCGGAAGATCACGTTGGCGAAGCCGCGCGTCTCGCCGTAGTGCCAGTAGCGGGTGGTCCCGCCGTAGCTGTCCACGAACCAGCCCATCCCGTAGCCGCTCGAGGTGCCGTCCGCGAGGGTCACCGGCGTGACCGCCGGCGCGAAGGCGGCGCTGTCGAGGAGGGTGTGCATCGCGAGCGCCACGGCCCAGCGCGCGAGATCCGCCACCGACGAGTAGATCCCGCCGTCCCCCAGCACCGCGCTGGTGGTGCTCTGGTCGGTGCGATGCACGCCGGAGGAATCGACGGTGTAGCCGAACGCGCGACGCGGCACCGAGTCCACCCCGTCCACGTGGGCCACCGTGCCCTCCATGCCCAGGGGCGCGAAGATGCGGTCGTGGAGAAACCGCGCGAAACTCATCCCCGACGCCCGTTCCACCGCGAGCGACAGCAGCGCGTACCCGGTGTTGCTGTAGCGCCAGGCGCTCCCCGGCTTGAAGTAGGTACTGTCCTGGCGCGCCACCAGCGCCAGCACGTCGCGATCGTGGACCTGCGTGGTCTGGGAGTCGGGAATCAGGTCCTCGTAGTCCCAGATCCCCGAGGTGTGGTTCAGGAGATTCCGGAGGGTGATCCCGCGCCCCCAGGCGGGCAGCTCGGGGAAGATCGCGGTGAGCGGCTCGTCGTAGCGGAGTTTGCCGTCCTGCACGAGGAGCATCACCGCCATCGCGGTGAATTCCTTGGTGAGTGACGCCAGGCGGTAGTTGGTGCGGGGAGTGGCCGGCACCCGCGCCTCGACGTCCGCCGCCCCGAAGCTCTTCTCGTAGGCGATCATCCCGGCGCGGACCACCACCACGCTCGCGCCCGGCCCGGTGAGCGGCGCGTAGGCTGCGAAGAGCGAGTCGAGCGGAGTGGTGTCCCGAGTGGGTGACACGGAAGCCGTATGGGTGCCGGTGCACGTCGCGAGCGCGAGCGGCAGCGCCGCCGCGAGCGGGACGCGGAGCAGTCGCGCGCGCATGACCGCCGAGAAGATAGCGGCTCTTGACGCCGGAGCAACCGGACGCGGTATTCCGGGCGCCCCCCACCGGAGTCTTCGATGGCGCCCGTGCCCGTCGCGCGGCTGAAAGCGGAGCTCGAAAAACTGAAGCAGGAGATGGACGCCGGTAACCTGAAGCACGGCGAGTACGATCAGCGCCTGGCGCGCGTGATCGGCGAGCTGCGGGACCAGCGCATCGACGCCGACCGGGCCGCGGTCCTCGCCGCCGTCGCGGACCTGCTCCAACGCGGGATCATCACCCCCGCGGTGAAGGCGCACATCGAAAAGAGACTGGGACTGACGTAAGACCGGGATGCGGGATGCGGGATCGGGGATGCGGTGGTTCGCTGCGAATCCCGTATCCCCAATCCCGTATCCCGTCTCCCGGTCCCCTCATCTCATGTTTCCGGTATGCCCTAGTGAGTACCGCCCGGGCTGGGGCCACACGCAAAGTCCGTGGGGATCCCGCCCCACCGGAATGCGGTGCGCCAGCGTGCCGGTGCGGGTGTCGAAGACGTAGACTTCGCGGTCGTAGCGCCCCGAGACCCACAGCTCCGTCCCATCGGCCGAGACGTTCCCCATGTCGGGGCTCCCGCCCCCGGGAATGGGCCAGGTGGCCACGACTTTTTCGGTGACCGGGTCGAGCACCACGATGCTCCCCGGTCCGTGCGGCCCGCCGTGGGTGGTGTGCCAGCCGCGGCTGGTGATGTAGAAGAGCCGCCCGTCCCGGCTGGGATAAATGCCGTGGGTTCCGATGCCCGCGGCGACGAACCCCACCCGCTTGAAGGTCACCGGATCCACCACGTACACGCCGTCGGCGCGCATGTCCGCCACGAAAAACACCCGCCCGTCCGGCGCCGAGCGGATGTCCTGCGGCATCCCGTGCACGCCCAGCCCCTTGGGGTCGAGCGTCAGGTGGCCCACCACCTTGTGGGTCAGCACGTCCACCTTCACCAGCTGGCCCGAGAACTCGCAGGTGGCGACGAGGTAGCGGCCGTCCCGGGTGAAGTCCATGTGATCCACGCCGGGACAGTGGACCGGCACCGAGTCGAGAAGCCGCATGCTGTGCGGGTCGCGGAAGTCGAGCCGGTCGAGCCGCTCGGCCACCACGATCGCGTCCTTGCCGTCGGGCGTGAAATAGAGGTTGTAGGGATCGGGAACGGTGACGTTCTTCTCCGCCTTCCCGGTGACGGGGTCGATGGGCGTGAGCGAGCTGCCGAGGTCGTTGGCGACCCAGAGGGTGCTGAAGTCGTAGGACGGCACCACGTGCTGGGGGAGCGCGCCGGTCTCGAAACGCCGCACCACTTTGTAGGTGTGCGGATCGATCACCGCGACGCTCGCCTCGCCGCCCAGCGGCACGTAGACCAGCGGGGTGTCGCGCCGCGCGGCCGCCGAGAGCATCCCCGCTCCCGCGTCGGCGTAGAGATTCCCGGTGTCGGCGACCGGCGGCATGCCCGGCAGGGCGCCGGTATCGGGGCGCGCGGTGCTGTCCTGGGCGGCGAGGCCCGCCGGCGCCAGCGCGCAGAGGAGCGCCGCGAGCGCGAAGCGCCGCACCCTAATGGGTGCCGGAGCGGCGCGGCACGGTGTCCGCGAGCTGCTGCATGTCCACGACGTAGTCCACCGCCTTGGGATTGATCTTCGGCCATTGCTTCATGTCGTCGGGCGCGAAGATGCCGACCATGTGGCCCATCACGGCGGGCAGCGTGTCGCGCGAGGTGTTGTCGTACACCGCCACGACCCGGTAGGGATGGTTCGCCACCACCCGGATCCCCTCCCCCTGAATCGCGAAGATCCGGCGCGCGACGTCCTTCACGTGACCGGTGGAATCCCGCGTCGCGTCCACGTGGGTGAGCACCTTGCCGGTCTCACCGTCCACCAGCTCCACCGCGGTGCCGAAGTCGTGCAGGTGGCCCCCCACGCCCAGAATGTGCCCCGAGACCGGGAACGAGAAGCTGAACGTCTGGGTGTGGTGGCCCGGCGGCACCTGGAACATGTCGATCTGGGTCGTGTCCACCATGTGCGAGTCCAGATACATCGGCAGGACCGACACCGGCGGCGGCTGCATGTTGGTCGGCATCCAGTACATCGTGAGATGCACGTACACCGCGGGCCGATCCTGGTCGCTCTCGTTGTCCCACATCACGTAGAGCGCGAGGTCCTGGCCCTTGGGCATCGGCACGCCGATGGTCCTGGGGAGCATCTGCTCCTGCTTCTGCTCCCGCGCCGCGCCCAGGAGACGCTCGACGGTGCCGTACACCAGCTGCCGGCGCGAGAAGTTCACCATGATGATGTGGTGCATCAGATCGCTGGGGAGCGTGTCGCCGTTCTGGTCCAGGAGATCGAACCGGAACCCGCGCAGCCACCCGGTGAGCGGCCAGGGGAACCGCGCCGCCAGGGTGTTCGGCATCTCCATCTGCATCGCCATTTCCTGGTCCGCCGACATCCCCTGCATCAGGTGCGTGACCGGCACGTGAAAGGGGCCGGCGGCGACGAGCACGGTGTGCTTCGACGAATCCACGGTGATGGTGGCGTGCGCCCCGGGGTCGATCAGCACCTGCGCCCCGAGCGGCGCCACCCCCGCCACCGCGGCGAACCCCGCGACGACCGACAACACTCTGAACCCGCGCGACATCACTACCCTCCGTTGAGCGTGCGACCAGACAAACCCATCCCGCCGGGCGGGGGTTCCCGCCCCGGACGCCGGACAGATTCGCCAAGAGGTACCCTCCGGGGCAAGCCCCGGCCGCGGGTCACGCCGGGCGCAGGTCCGCCGTGGGCAGGAAGCGCGGGGGCCGGCGCAGCCTGGTGGCCTGCTCGTAGGCGAAGGCGTACTTGATGAGCTTTCCTTCAGACCACGGCAGCCCGAAGAACGACAGGCCTACCGGGAGGCCGAAGGTGTAGCCCGCCGGAACGGTGACGTGCGGGTACCCCGACACCGCGGGGGGCGTGGAACAGCCGCCACCGCCCGAATCCCCGTTCACGAGGTCGGTGAGTCCCGGGGGCGCGTTGGTGGGCGCGATCAGCGCGTCCAGCTGGTACTGCTTCATCACCGCGTCGATCCCGTCGGTCTGCGACATCCGGCGGTCGTGGTAGAGCGCCTCCAGGTACTCGGCGTCGGTGAGGGGCCCCTTCTCCTGCGCCCGCTCGAAGATCTCCTGCCCGAAGTAGGGCAGCTCGTCCCCGGCGTGCGCGCTGTTCCACGCGATCAGATCCTGGAGCGAATGCGCGGGCGCCGCCGGGCCCAGGTCGGCGAGGTAGGCGTTCAGGTCGGCCTTGAACTCGAAGAGCAGGACCGTGAACTCGGAATCGTCGAACTGGCCCAGCGTGGGGATGTCGGCCGGGTCCACGATCACGGCGCCCTGCGCCTTGAGCACGGCGATCGCCTGCTCCATCAGCGCGTCCACCTTGGGGCTCCAGCCGAACAGGTGCTTCCGGGGCACGCCCAGGCGCGCGCCCTGGAGCCCCCGGGGATCGAGGAAGGTGGTGTAGTCGGCGCCCTTGCCGTCGGAGGCGGCGGTCGCGGGGTCGCGCGGGTCCACGCCGGTGAGCGCCGTGAGAACGGCCGCGGCGTCGGCCACGGTGCGCGCCATCGGCCCCGCGGTGTCCTGGCTGTGCGCGATGGGGATGATCCCGGCCCGGGAAACGAGCCCCAGCGTGGGCTTGATCCCCACCAGCGAGCAGCACGAGGAGGGCGAGACGATCGAGCCGTCGGTTTCGGATCCGATCGCGGCCGCGCAGAAGCTCGCCGAGGCCGCGACGCCCGATCCGGACGAGGAGCCCGACGGATTGCGGTCCAGGGCGTACGGGTTGCGGCACTGCCCGCCCCGTCCGCTCCATCCCGAAGTGGAATGCGTGGACCGGAAGTTGGCCCACTCCGAGAGATTGGTTTTGCCGAGGATCACGGCGCCCGCGGCCCGGAGCCGCGCGGCGACGAACGAGTCCCGCGGCGGCCTGGCGCCGAGGAGCGCGCGGGAGCCCGCGGTGGTGTTCATCTTGTCCTGGGTCGCGATGTTGTCCTTGATGAGGATCGGAATTCCGTGCAGGGGGCCGCGCGGTCCCTTGGCCTTGCGTTCCGCGTCCATTTGGGCGGCGATCTCCGCCGCGTCCGGGTTCAGCTCGAGAACGCTGTTCACCTGCTTGTCCATCGCCTGAATCCGCGCGACGTACTGCTGGACCAGGTGGCTCGAGGTGTACTTGCCGGACTTCATCCCGGCCTGGAGGTCGGCGATGGTGGCCTCCTCCAGCTCGAAGGCGGGCGGGTGAACCGCGGGCCGGGCGCGCTCCCGCACCAGGCCCGCGAGGCCCGGAGCGCCGGCAAGCATCGCCCCGCTCGCGGCGGTGGTTTCGAGGAAGGTGCGGCGATCGATCGAAGCGCGCGGTTTCATCGGAGGGCTCCTTACTGGGGTCGGGGTGTGACGGCCGGCTCCGAAAAGCTAGCTTTCCAACGCCATGCTCGCCCCCCCGCTCGTCTTCCTCTGTTTGCTCCAGACGCCCGCCCCGCCGCGGCCGGTGTTCATCGAGGACCTGACCACCACCGAGGTACGGGAGGCGATCGCCGGAGGCGCCACCACCGCGCTCGTTTACGCCGGCAGCACGGAGCAGAACGGTCCCCACCTGGTCATCGGGAAACACCTGCTCATCGCCCGCTGGGTGGCGGAACGGGTGGCGCGGGAGCTCGGGAACGCGCTGGTCTATCCCGTCATTCCCTTCGCGCCGACGGGGGATGCGGAGCGGCGCACCGGCCACATGGCGTATCCCGGGTCGGTGAGTCTCGCCCCCGCGACCTTCGCGGCGGTGGTGCACGACGTGGCCCGGTCGGCGATCGCCGCGGGCTTCAAGTACGTGGCGCTGCTCGGGGACCACGGCGACGGCCAGGACGACCTGGCCCGCGTGGCGCGGCAACTCGACGCCGTCTGGCGGCCGCGGGGGGTGCGGGTGCTCTACATCGGCGACGCGTACTCAGTGGAGCGGGCGCGGGCCGCGAGGTATCTCGCCCAGCACCATCTGCCCCCCGACCGCCACGCCGGCCTCGACGCGACCTCGGAGCTCCTGGCGATCGATTCCGCCCGCGCCGTCCGGGGCGAGCGGATCCCGGACGCGGCGGGCGTTCCGGGCGTGGACGGCGACCCCCGGGGGGCGAGCGCGGAGCTGGGCCGGATGTTCCTCCAGTGGAAGGTGGACGCGGCGGTGGCGGAGATCCGGCGTCTCCTCCCCCCGCCGCGGTGAGCGCGGACCTTTGCGGGCCCGGGATCGCTATTACTGCGCGGACCACGCGACAGGAGTGAGCATGCCCGTTTCACCCAGCATCACGTCGCGCCGGCGCACCGGGCCGCCCTCGGCGGCGGGCGGGTAGATCATGACCGGTCCCGATCCGCACCCCGCGCCGCTCCCAGAGTCCCCGCCTCTCGTCGTCGTCTCCAACCGACTCCCCTTTCGCGCCCAGGCGCGGCTCTCCGGCGTCATCCTCACCCGCTCGCCCGGCGGACTCGTCGCCGCGCTGGACCCGGTGCTCAATCGCCGCGGCGGCGTGTGGGTCGGGTGGTCCGGCGTGGCGGCGGAAGACGTCCAGCGCGGCGGCGGCCTCCCGCTCCCCACCCACGGTCTGGTGCGCTACGAGCCGGTCCCGCTCTCGGCCCACGACGTGACGATGTTCTACGCCGGGTTCGCCAACCGGACGCTGTGGCCCCTCTTTCATTATTTCGTGAGCCGGACCCGGATCGACGACGCCGCCTGGCGCGCCTATGAGCGGGTGAACGAGCGATTCGCGCGCGCCGCCGCCCACCGCCGCGGCCCCGACTCGATGGTCTGGGTGCACGACTACCAGCTGCTCCGGGTCCCGCATTACCTGCGGCGCATCGCGCCCCAGTGCCCGATCGCCTTTTTCCTCCACGTGCCCTTCCCCGCGGCCGACGTGTTCCGGATTCTTCCCTGGGCCCGTCCCCTGCTCCGGGGCATGCTCGCGGCCGATCTGGTGGGGTTCCACGTCCCCTCCTACGCCCAGCACTTCTGCACCTGCGCCGAGCGCCTCCTCGGCTGCGAGGTGAACCGCGCCGCGGGAATCGTGTATTTCGAGGGGCGGGAAGTGACCGTGGAGTCGCACCCCATCGGGATCGATGCCGCGCTGATGGAGCGTCTGGCGGCGCAGCATCCGGCGCGCGCGCCGGGGGAGCGGGTGGCGGAGATTCTGGGCGTGGACCGGCTGGACTACACCAAGGGCATTCACGAGCGCCTGCTCGCGGTGGAGCGTCTGCTGGAGCGCTACAGCGGGTATCGCGGAAAGGTGGCGTTCACCCAGGTGCTGGTGCCGAGCCGGGAGCGGGTGGCGGAGTACACCGAGCTGAAGCGGGAGCTGGACGAGACCGTGGGCCGGATCAACGGCCGGTTCAGCGAGCGGGGCTGGTCGCCGATCCGCTACCTCTTCCGCTCGCTCCCGCCCGACGAGCTGGCGGGCCTCTACCGCCAGTCGGACGTGGCGCTGGTCACGCCGCTGCGCGACGGAATGAATCTCGTCGCCAAGGAGTACGTCGCCGCCCAGGTGGACGACGACGGCGTGCTGATCCTCTCCGAGCTCGCGGGCGCCGCGGACGAGCTGCAGGAAGCCGTCAGCGTGAATCCCTTCGACGTCGAGGCGGTGGCGACCGCCCTGCATCGCGCGCTGTCGATGCCGGTGGACGAGCGGCGGGCGCGGATGTCCGCGCTCCGCGAGCGGGTGCGGGGGAACGACGTGCACCGCTGGGTGGGACGGTTCCTCGAAGCCGCCGACCGCGCGGTGGCGCGGGCGCGGGCCGCCGCGGTGCCGCCGCTCGAAGCGGTCCGCCGGCGCCTGGCGCCGTGGCTGGCCGAGCGTCCCGCCGTCGCGCTCTTTCTCGATTACGACGGTACCCTGGCGCCGCTCGCCCCCAAGCCCGCCGACGCGGTTCTCTCGGACGGAATGCGGGAAGCGCTGGAGCAGGCCGCGCGCACGCCCAACGTGGACGTGGTGATCGTCTCGGGGCGCGGCCTCGCCGACGTGCGCGCGATGGTGGGCATGCCCAACCTGGTGTACGTCGGCAACCACGGTTTCGAAATCGAAGGCCCCGGGATCAGTCTCCGCCACGCCGGCGTGGACGGCTATCGCGCCGCGCTGGACGCGGCCGCGGCCGATCTCGACACCTTGGGCGTCGCCGGCGGCTGGGTGGAACGCAAGGGCGCCACCCTCTCCTACCACGTGCGCGAGACCCCCGACCCGCTCCGCGCCGGGGCTCTGCGCCGCGCCGAGAAGATCCTCCGCCGCCGCCGGCTGCGCGTCACCCGCGGGAAGCTGATCGTGGAAGGGCGGCCGCCGATCGACTGGCACAAGGGCCAGGCCGTCCTGCACGTGCTGGTGCAGCGCCACGGCGCGGGCTGGCCCGCCAAGGTCCGGGCGCTGTACGTCGGTGACGACGATACCGACGAGGACGCCTTCCAGTCGCTGTGGGGGATCGGCCGGTCGATCTGCGTCGCGCCGAGGATGCCGGAGGGCGGCACCGCGGCGGATTTCCTGCTCCCCGATCCCGAGGCGGTGCTGCAGCTGGTCCGCTGGATCGGCGCCGGCGCCTTCGCCGGCGCCCGCGTCTGACCTCCCCGATGCCGTACCGCCCCATCGGCGATTACGGGATCATCGGCGACCTGCACACCGCCGCCCTGGTCGCGTCGAACGGGGCCATCGACTGGCTCTGCCTCCCCACCTTCGACGCCCCCAGCCTCTTCGCGGGCATCCTGGACCAGGGCAAGGGCGGCACCTGGCGCATCGCCCCGTCCGGCGAATGGACCAGCCAGCAGCGCTACCTCCCCGGGACCAACGTCCTCGTCACCGCGTTTCACGGCACCGGCGGCGGCGTGGTCGAAGTCACCGATTTCATGCCGGTGGGCCCGGCCCGGAGCACCCGGCCCGAGCTGCACCGGCGGGTCACCTGCACCCGGGGAGAGGCCGAGATCGAGGTGGCGTTCACCCCCGCCTTCGATTACGCGCGGCGCGGCGCCCGGATCAGTCCCCGCACCGCCGGGCTCCTCGCCACCGACGCCGAAGATCACGCGCTCACCCTCGCCGGGCCGCCGGGCCTCGCGTGGGAGACCGGGAACGGGAGCGCGACCGCGCGGTTCCCCGCGCGCCCCGGCGAGCCCGCCTGGCTGGTGCTGCGCTGGGACGACGACGACGTCCACCCGGTCGCCTCCTACACGTCCCAGTCCCGCCTCGACCAGACCGCGCTCTGGTGGGACGAGTGGGTCTCCCGCCTCGACTACCACGGCCCCTACCGCCAGGAGGTCGAGCGCTCGGCGCTGGCGCTCAAGCTCTGCTGTTACGAGCCCACCGGGGCGATCGTCGGCGCGCCCACCACCTCGCTCCCCGAACGCCCCGGCGGCGAGCGCAACTGGGACTACCGCTACACCTGGCTCCGGGACTCGGCCTTCGTCCTCTTCGCGCTGGACCGCCTCGGCTTCGACGGCGAGGCCGACGGGTTCCTCCGCTTCCTGAAACGGGTGTGCCGCCGCGCCGACGGGCGGCACGTGCAGATCATGTTCGGGATCGACGGCCGGCGCTCGCTCCCGGAGGAGATCCTCGGCCACCTCGAGGGATACCGGGGCGCGAAGCCGGTGCGGATCGGCAACAGCGCCGCGGGACAGTTCCAGCTCGACGTCTATGGCGAGCTGCTGGAAACGGTCTCCACGCCCAAGATGCGCAAGCACCTCTCGGAGGGACTCTGGTCCGCCCTGCGGGCGCTGGTGGACTGGACCGCCGCCCACTGGCGGGAGCCGGACTGGAGCATCTGGGAAGCGCGGCAGGAGCCGAAGCCCTACGTGTACAGCCGGGTGATGGCCTGGGCGGCGCTCGATCGCGGCATCAAGCTGGCGCAGGCCCTCGGCACCCCGGCCGACGTGTCGACCTGGGTGGAAGCGCGCGACGCCTGTCACGCCGAGGTGCTGGAGCGCGGATGGGACCGGGAACGCCAGACCTTCGTGCAGGTGTACGGGGAGCCGCAGCTCGACGCCGCCCTGCTGGTGATCCCGCTGATCGGCTTCCTCCCCCGGCGCGATCCCCGGGTCCGCTCCACCCTCGCGGCGGTGCGCAAGGAGCTGGGCTCGAGCGTCGAGGAGCTGATTTACCGCTACCGCTCCCCCGACGGGCTCGACGGCGACGAGGGCGCGTTCGTGGTCTGCAGCTTCTGGATGGTCCAGAACCTGGCGATGATCGGGGAGATCGAGGAGGCCGAGCGCCTCTTCAAGAACCTGCTGCGGCGCGTGAACCGGGTGGGGCTGCTCGCGGAAGAGATCGATCCCGGCACCGGGGAGCAACTCGGCAATTTCCCCCAGGCCCTCTCCCACGCGGCCCTGCTCAACGCCGCGTGCACCCTGGAGCGGCTGCGCCCGCGCGCGCCCGAGTCCGGCGCGGCGGGCTAGCGCACATCCGGCGCCGCGCGGCGGGCGGCAGAATTCCCTTCAGCCGCAGGTACATCGCGAGCGGGCTGTAGTGATCGGACCAGTCGCCCGACACCACGAACATTTCGTAGGCGCGCGTCGCCTTGCGATTGCCGAACAGGGGAATGCTGTCGCCCAGACCCGCGTCGGTCGTCCGGGCGAGCGCCGAATCGCAGAACGCGCAGGAGGCCTGCAGAGCGTCACCGCGATCCGGGACCGCTGCCCCCGCGCCGCCGCTGCATCTCCTCGTCCGCCGCCTTCTCCGCCTGCTTGCGCTGGTCGTCCTTCCAGTCCCGGTACGCCTTGAAGTGCTTCGAGCTGAGGACCTGTTTCACCCGCTCGTCGAATCGCTTTTCCTTCTGGTCCAGGTCGTCGCCCAGCTGCAGCACCAGCGGGATGTCGCCCCGCGCGGCGGCGAAATCGCGCCGCTCGAACGCGGCCTGGATGGTCCGCCGTCCGGAGAGCGCGGTGTCGCGCTCGGCCTCGGTCACCGCCATGAACGAGTCGTACACCTGCTGGTACGCGACGGCTTCCGCCGTGTCCAACTCGAACCGGTCGGCGACGAACCCCGGGTCGGGGGGACCCTGGAGCTGATCCTCGGTGGGGAGGCGGCGGGCGGAGCGGCCGTCGCCCATCCCGCTCCGTCCCCGCTCGCCTCCCTGCCCGCCGTACGGAGGCTGTTGGGCCCGCGCCGGCGGGACGAGAACGAAGGACGCCACCACTCCCAGCACGCCCACCACCGCCGATCTCACCCTCATTCCTCGCTCCTTCTCTCGAACCGTCGTTTGCCAGCG
This sequence comes from Gemmatimonadales bacterium, assembly GCA_035702425.1. Taxonomy (GTDB): domain Bacteria; phylum Gemmatimonadota; class Gemmatimonadetes; order Gemmatimonadales; family GWC2-71-9; genus DASSQQ01. The sequence continues at coordinate 5,173 of DASSQQ010000076.1, read as the reverse complement.
CGGCGCCGCTCGCGGGGCGCTCCCGGCCCCTTCATCTTAAGGGAGAGGACACCCGCAATGAGCGCCCCCGGAAGGACCGCGATGGCCACGGACCGGAAGCCCCGCGACGACGAGATCGACGTCTACGGTCTCACCCATCAGGGGAAGGTGCGCCAGTCCAATCAGGACCACTTCCTGATCTGCTCCCTCTCCCGCCAGGTCCAGGTCCATCAAACCAGTCTCCCGGACATCGGGCAAGTGGCGGGGGCCGCCGAGCGGCTCGCCTTCCTGGCGATGGTGGCCGACGGCGTGGGCGGCGGCAACATGGGCGGCGAAGCGAGCCGGCTCGCGGTGGAACACATCACCGCGTTCGTCCTCCAGAGCGTCCATGCCTACTACACCGCCGACCCCCACGATGACGCGGCCTTCGCCCGGGTGCTGGAGGAGGCGGCGATGCAGGCGCACGCCGACCTCCTCGAGCGGGGCCAGAACGACCCCGACGCCCGCGGCATGGCCACCACGCTGACCCTCTGGATCGGCGTCTGGCCCCGGGCCTACCTGCTCCAGGTGGGGGACAGCCGCTGCTACGTGCTCCGCGGCCGCGAGCTGACCCAGATTTCGCGCGACCAGACCATGGCCCAGGAGCTGGTGGACGCGGGCGTGATGAAGCGTTCCGAGGCCGACCGGACGAAGTGGGCCCACGTGCTGTCCTCGGCGATCGGCGGGCCGCAGACCGCCCCGGTCGTGGTGCGCCTGGACCAGGCCTGGAATCAGGTGGGACTCCTCTGCTCCGACGGACTCACCAAGCACGTGACCGACGAGCGGATCCGGGAGCGGCTTCGCACCATGAGCTCGGCGAAGCAGGCCTGCGAGGCGCTTCTCGAGGACGCGCTGGCGGACGGCGGCACCGACAACATCACCATTCTCATCGGGCGGACGGTGCGGAAGGACTAGCCCGCCGAGGGATGGAGGCGCGCAGCGCCGTCGTTGACGGGACCGGGCCGCGCCGGTAGGTTCGCCCCCTCGCCCCAACTCTCGAGGGATCCGTGCCCCAACTCCGGTCCGCCGTCCTGCTCCGCCGTCTGGTCGTCTTCGCCGTCACCGCCGTCATCCCGGTTGCCGCCGCCGCGCAGTTCCCCGCGCCGGGCCGGCCGCTCAAGGTGGTGGACTCCCGCTACATCGACCGCTCCGCCAACGCCTGCGTGGACTTCTTCCAGTACGCCAACGGCGCCTGGGTGAAGCACGACACCATCCCCGCCGCCTACTCGACGGACGGCGTCACCCGCGAGATGAGCGACAACAACGAGCTGGTGGTGCGCTCGGTGCTGGACGACGCGGTGTCCCGCCGCGCCACCCTTCCGGTGGACGCGACGCCGCGCAAGCTCGGCACCTTTTACGCTTCCTGCATGGATTCGACCGCGATCGAGCAGGCGGGGATCACGCCCATCACGCCCTGGCTGGCGGCGATCGATTCGATCACCACGCGGGCGGGCCTCGTCGCCGAAATCGCCGCGCTGCACGTGAACGGGGTCGGGGTGGGGTTCAACTACTTCGCCGCGGTGGACCCGCACGACGCGGCGCACTACATCGGCTCCTTCGCGCAGGGCGGCCTCGGTCTCCCGGACCGGGACTACTACACCACGCCCGGCGCGGCCTCGGATTCCATCCGGCAGGCGTACGTCGCGCACGTCACCCGCGATTTCACGCTCGCCGGTGAAGACTCGGGCGCGGCGGCGAAGGACGCGGCGGCGCTGATGGCACTCGAGACCTCGCTCGCCCAGGCCGAGCTGACGCGGGTCCAGCGGCGCGACCCCGCGGCGACCGATCACCCCATGGCCCGCGCCGCGCTCGACTCGATCGCGCCCGACGTGGGCTGGGCCGACTACCTGAAGGGCGTGGGGCTCAGCGCGCCGCTCAGTCACATCAACGTGGAGGAGCCGGCGTTCTTCCAGCGGCTGGACTCGGTGATGGTGGCGACGCCGCTCGACACCTGGCGCGCCTATCTCCGCTATCACGTCATCGCGGACGCGGCGCGCTGGCTCTCCACACCCTTCGTGCGGGAAGACTTCGCCTTCAGCTCCCGGTTCTCGGGGGCGAAGGAGCTGCTCCCCCGCTGGAAGCGCTGTCTCCGCGAGACCGACGGCGACCTGGGCGAGGCGCTGGGCCAGGCCTACGTGGCGAAAACCTTCCCGCCGGAGGCCCGCGTCAAGGCCAGGGCGGTGATCGACGACATCCGCTCGGCGTTCCGGGAGCGGCTCCTCCACCTCACCTGGATGTCGGACTCGACCCGGGTCCAGGCGCTCGACAAGCTCGCGAAGATGGGAGAGAAGGTCGGCTACCCGGAGCACTGGCGGGACTACTCGAAGCTGCAGGTGGCGGACGGGCCGTTCGTGCTGAACGTCGCCGCGGCCAACGGGTTCGAATGGCAGCGCACCGTGAACCGCCCCGGCGCGCCGGTGGACACCACCGAGTGGGACATCACCGTCCCCACCGTGAACGCGTACTATGATCCTTCGAAGAACGAGATGGTGTTCCCCGCGGGCGCGCTGATCCCCCAGACCTTCGATCCCAAGGCGGACGACGGCGCGAACTACGGCTCGCTCGGCGGCAGCTGGGCCGGGCACGAGCTGACCCACGGCTTCGACGACGAGGGCCGCCACTACGACGCGCACGGCAACCTGCGCGACTGGTGGCTGCCGGAAGACTCGGTGCGCTTCACCAAGGGCGCCGATCTCGTGGTCCAGCAGTTCAACGGCTACATCCAGGTGGACACCTTCCACGTGAACGGCGCGCTCACCGAGGGCGAGAACATCGCGGATTACGGCGGCGTCCTCACCGGGTACGACGCGCTGGAGCGGGCCTTGAAGCGCGACGGGCGGCCGGGTCTGATCGACGGCTACACGCCGGAACAGCGCTACTTCCTGGGCTACGCGCAGAGCTGGCGGGTGGTGAACCGGCCGGCGCGGCTCAAGACGCGCGTGAAGGTGGATCCGCACGCGCCGGAGAACTGGCGGGTGAACGGCCCGCTGTCCAACGATCCCGAGTTCGCGCGGGCGTTCCACTGCAAGCCGGGCGATCCGATGGTGCGCCCGGCGGCGAGCGTGCCGCAGATCTGGTGAGATGAGCGCGCGGCGGGCGGCGATCCCGCTGCTCCTCGCGGCGGCGATCGGGTGCGGGGGCGACACCGGCCCCGCCCCCGCCGCTCGCACCTACCTGATGGGGTTCTCCGCGATCCCGCCGCGCGAGGACTCCACCATCGTCATCCCCGCCATCAACTACTGGGCCCACCGGGCGGACGCGGCGATCATGCACGTTTCTCCGCCCTGGGACGCGATGCTGGCGCACGGCGTCTCGCCGGTCGCGGCGGTGGACGACCTCCAGGTCCCGCTCGCGACTTACTTCCGGTCCAAGGGCCTCGAGATCGTGTTCACGGTGGACGCCACCGACGGACTCGACCGGAGCGCCGAGGCGCCGGAGCTGGTGGCGCTGGGCCGCAGCATCACCGACACCATGGTCCAGCGGCTCTATCGGGAGTGGGTGTTCGCGGTGGCGACGGACGTCCATCCCGCCTATCTCGGCCTCGTCGCCGAGACCAATCTGATCCGCTACGCGGCCCCGGATTCGGTGTATCAAGCCGCGGTCACGATGGCGAATGCCGTGGCGGCGGAGATCCGGGCCGCCTCGCTCCCGTGCAAACTCTACGTCAGCGTGCAAGTCGAAGTGGCCTGGGGACGGCTGCCGGCGGGCCCCTACGCCGGGATCGCGCGGGACCTCACCGATTTTCCCTTCGTGCAGGCGATCGGGCTCTCGAGCTATCCCTACCTGGGCGGATTCGCCGCGCCGGAGAGCATCCCGCTCGACTACTACAGCCGGATCGCGCACGATGCGCGCCTCCCGGTGCTGGTCGTGGAAGGCGGATGGCCGTCGATCGCGGTGGGCGGCGTGGTCTCGTCCCCCGCGATCGAGGCCCGCTACATCCGGCGCCAGGAGCGGATGCTGGACAGCGCGCACGCCCAGGGACTCTTCCAGCTGACCTTCTACGACCTCGACCTCTCCGGGGACTCGCTTCCGCCGGGCTCGATCCTTCCTCTCTTCACCCACCTGGGGCTCGCCGACAGCGCGCGGCGGCCGAAAGTCGCGCTCCCCACCTGGGACTCCGTCTTCGCAAGGCCCTTCTCCGCCCCTTAGCTTTGCGCCTCTTCGCCTCTCGTCTTTCTCACCTGTGCAACTCCCCCCCGCTCAGGCGTCTCTCTCGGAGCCCCCTTTCCTTGAGGAGACGGTATGAAGCGCGTTCTGCTCGTCGCTCTCGCCCTGATCGCCGCCTGCGGCACCCGGGAAGGGAGCCCCCACAGGCTCTTCTTCAAGAGCGTCCGCGGGGACCAGCCGCTCGCCCAGGCGGCGCCGGCGCCCGCGATGGACGCCGTGGGCGCGGTGGCGGCCGCGCCGGCCGAGGGGAGGAGCGCCGAGAGCGATCCCCTGGCGCCGGTCGCCGGGAGCCTCGATCGCACCATGATCATTCGTACCGGCCAGGCGTCGGTCGAGGTGGATTCCCTGCCTCCCGCGATCGCGGCGGTGCGCGCCCTCGCGGCGCGACTCGGCGGCTATCTCGCCAACACCGAGATCCAGACCGGCCAGGAGCGCTATCACTCGGCCACGATCGAGGTGAAGGTCCCCGCCGATCAGTTCGAGCACGCGCTCGAGGGGTTACGGCCCATCGGCAAAGTCGAGTCGGTGAACGTCACCGCGGAAGACGTGGGCGAAGAGTTCGTGGACGTGGCGGCGCGGAGCGAGAACGACAAGCGGCTCGAGCGCCGGCTCCTCGATCTCCTGGCGAACCGCACCGGGAAACTGGGCGACATCATCGAGATCGAGCGGGAGCTGGCGCGGGTGCGCGAGGAGATCGAGCGCTACGACGGACGCCTGCGTTACCTGCGCGCCCACGCCGACGTCAGCTCGCTCACCATCACCGTGCACGAGCCGACGCCCGTCGTCGGCGAGCAGGGGAGCCCGGGCGTGATCGCGGAGGCGTTCGTGCAGGCGTGGCGGAACTTCGTGGATCTGCTCGCCTGGGCGATTCAGACCCTTGGTTTCGTGGCCCCGATCGGGGTGGTCCTGCTCGCGGGATGGCTCGGCACCCGGCGGTTCTGGAAGCAACGCCGGGCGCCGGCCTAGGCCGAACCCAGGCCGAGCGACC
>DASSQQ010000075.1:0-2452 GCA_035702425.1 Gemmatimonadales bacterium | reverse complement strand
GGTACGTCGCCTTCTCCCTGGGACCCTACGGACCCTTCCCGAGCTCCGGAGACGCTCCATTCGTCCCCGTCCCCGACTCCATGCTCGGCAAGACCATGGAATGGGACACGGTGGGGCTCCATTACTATGCGGGCTCCCGCGGCGGCGCCCCCGCGACCGGGGTACGCGTGGTGGGCTACGCGCGGGACGCCCTGCTCGATATCACGTCCCCGCTGACCGAGGTGGCGCGGGGGGACTACAGCGTCCTCGTGGCGGTGGACACGCCCACGATCCGCATCGTCGCATCGGGCGCCGCGGGCACGCCCGTCTACGTCGACCTCACCCGGACCCAGAAGACCCTGGGATCCACCATGGTGCTCTCCGGCACCGGCGTGCTGTCCAATCAGCTGGCGGGCGCGTTGCGGACGCTGCACTTCACGACGTCGGTGACCTATGGGGACAGCGTCTTCGGCTACAGCATCGACGCCCGCCTGGAGCAGCCCGCGGTGCGCTTCGGCGGGGTCCTCGCCGACTCGACCGGCCCGGGCGTGACGGTGGACGACCGCGATTTCTTCGTGACCTTCGGCGGCCGGACGCTGCGGGCGGTGTTCCGCGAGCGGCTGGACAGCGTCGGCGACCTGCGCACCACCGACGTCTACGTCGACGGGCGCCTCTTCGCGCGCACCGCGTTCCTGGGAGGCGAGGCGCCGGTGTGGTACGACGCGCTGGGCCAACCGCTCGCCGCGAGCGACGCGCAGTACGCGGAGGCGGTGGTCAGCGTCGTCTTTACGGTCGGACACTATCCGCTGGCGATGGTCGCGCCCGACTGAGCCGGACCGGTCCTGAAGCGACCCCGACTCCCGCCGGGCTCTGGCCCGGCGGGAGTTTTCGCTGTATTTCCTAGGCGTCCCGACTCCGAGGCCCCCGTGCCGACCCGCCGTCACTTCCTCAACTCCCTGCTCGCGACCGGCGCCACCGTCACCCTTCCCGCGTGGCGCAACGACGCTCTCCCCCGCCTCACCAGCGTGCTCCGCGCCGCCGAGGGCCGCGGTCCCGGCGACGTGGCCCAGGACGAAGTGTTCTGGGGCGAAATCCAGCAGGCGTTCATCATCGACCGCGGTCTCATCAACCTGAACAACGGCGGCGTGGCCCCGTCCCCCCGGGTGGTGATGGACGCGATGAAGCGCTACCTCGACACCTCGAACCAGGCGCCCGCGATGACCATGTGGGCCTGGCTCGAGCCCGAGATCGAGGCGGTGCGGCGGCGGCTCGCCGCGAGCTTCGGGTGCGATCCGGAGGAGATGGCGATCACCCGGAACGCGAGCGAGGCGCTGGAGATCGTCCAGCTGGGGATGAACCTCCAGCGCGGAGACGAAGTCCTGACCACCACCCAGGACTATCCCCGGATGATCACCACCTGGAAGCAGCGGGAACGGCGCGACGGCATCGTGCTGAAGCAGATCCAGTTTCCGGTGCCCCCGCCGTCCGAGGACGACCTCGCCAACCGCCTGGAGCAGGCGATCACGCCCAAGACCAAGGTCATCCACATCTGCCACATCACCAACCTCACCGGCCAGATCTTCCCGGTGAAGAAGATCTGTCAGATGGCGCGGGCCCGGGGCATCGAAGTGGTGGTGGACGGCGCGCACGCCTACGCGCACTTCCCCTTCACGCGGGACGAGCTGGACTGCGACTATTACGGCACCAGCCTCCACAAGTGGCTGACCGCGCCGATCGGCACCGGATTCCTCTACGTGCGCCGCTCCAAGATCGAGAGCATCTGGCCGATGATGGCGGCCGGTCCCACCCAGAACGCCGACATCCGGAAATTCGAGGAGATCGGCACCCATCCGGCGGCGAACCACAACGCCATCGCCGAGGCGCTCACCTTTTACGAGATGATCGGCGCGGAGCGGAAGGCGGCGCGGCTGCGGTTCCTGCGGGACCGCTGGGCCCGGCGCCTGGAGAAGCTCCCCGGCGTGAAGATCCTCACCAGCTACGATCCGGCGCAGTCCTGCGGGCTCGCGTCGTTCACGCCCGCCGCGCTCGACGTGGGCAAGGTGGTGGGATATCTCTGGGACAAGCACCGCATCATCGTGACGCCCATCGTGCATCCGGAGTTCAACTGCATCCGGGTCACGCCCAACGTGTACACCACCCTGGGCGAGGTGGACACCTTCGCGGACGTGATGGAGAACGTACTGCAGAAAGGACTTCCGGCATGAGACGGTACGGAGCGTGGGGTGCGGGTCTCGTGGCGCTGGCGCTCGCCGCCGGGTGCGGGGGGAGCGACGCCCCGAAGAAACCGCTCGTCAACCGCGACACCCTCACCGAGCGGCAGAAGGACTCGATGCTCGCGGGGTCCACCATTCCCGGTCACGGCGCGGTGGCCAAGGCGATGAAGACCGCGGACACGATGAGCGCCCGGATCGAGACGTCGGACACCATTCACTGAAAAAAAAACCGGTGGCCG
>DASSQQ010000074.1:0-7788 GCA_035702425.1 Gemmatimonadales bacterium | reverse complement strand
GTTCACGTAGTGTCAAGCCAAGATGCGTCCCGGCCGAACTTTTCGGCGCGGACGGCGTATCAATAGATCGAGTGACCATGAGCCCCAAGTCCCGGAAGCAGAAGACCAAGCGGCCCGCGAAGCCCGCCCCCAAGGCGAAGGCCAAGGCCAAGACCCCCGCGTCCAAGGCGCAGGGGAAGCCGGCGTCCGCCCCGGCCCCCGCCGCCGCGAAGCCGGTCAAGAAGCGCGGCCGGCGCCGCGGCCTCATGGCCGGCCTCGGCCGCCACGAGCACGAGCGCGACATCCTCGACCAGTACCTGCACGAGGTCTCCAAGACTCCCCTCCTCACCCAGAAGGAGGAGATCGCCCTCGCCCGGAAGGTCCGGGCCGGCGACCAGGAGGCGATGCAGGAGCTGGTGAAGCGCAACCTGCGCTTCGTGATCTCGGTCGCGAAGAAGTACCAGAACCGGGGACTCCCGCTCACCGACCTGATCGGCGAGGGGAACGTCGGCCTGCTCACCGCCGCCCGGAAGTTCGATCCCGACCAGGGGGTGAAGTTCATCTCCTACGCCGTGTGGTGGATCCGCCAGGCGATCCTCGCCTCGCTCGCGCGTCAGGGCCGGACCGTCCGGGTGCCGCTCAACCGCACCGCGGACCTCTCCCGCATCGTGCGCACCGCGGAGTACCTGCGGCAGACCATGCGGCGCGAGCCCACGCCGGAAGAGATCGCGGACGCCACCAAGCTCTCGCTCGAGGTGGTGCAGTCGCTCGCCGCCCTCAACACCGGCGACGTGCGGCTCGACGCGCCCATGGATCCCGACGGCGACCGCTCCCTGATCGAGCGCTTCATCGCGGAGGACCTCCCGGACACGGAGGACCAGGCGATGGACCGCTTCCTCTCGGACGAGATCGAGACCGCGCTCAACACCCTGCAGCGCCGCGACGCCAAGGTGCTCCGGCTCTACTTCGGGCTGGACGGCGGGCGCGAGCACACCCTCGAGGAAATCGGCGGGATGCTGGGCGTCACCCGGGAGCGCGTCCGCCAGCTCCGCGACCGCGCGCTCAAGCGGCTGCGGGACGGCTCGGTGGGCAAGGCGCTGGCGAGCTTCGCGGCGTAGGCAGCAGCGCCGAAGGGGCGAAGAGGCGAGGGGGCGAATACGGCTCCCTCGCCTTTGCTTTCTCGCCTCTTTGCCTCTGAGCCCCTAGTTTTTGTGCCGTGATCGAACTGATCGGCGCCCGCGCCGTCCAAGCGATCGAAGCCGTGGGCCGCTGGGGCCACTTCATGCAGGACCTGGGACGCGCCTTCCCCGACGTGGGGACCTGGCGCGGCCCCACCATGGTGCAGCTCCGGCGGGTGGGCGTGGACTCCCTCCCCGTGGCCCTCTTCATCGCCGCCTTCACCGGCGTGGTGCTCGCCCTCCAGGCCTCCTACACCTTCACCGGCACCGTGCCGCTCTACTTCGTGGGCACCCTGGTCGGCAAGACCATGATGCTGGAGCTCGGTCCCGTCCTCGCCGGGCTCGCCCTGGCGGGCCGGGTGGGCGCCAGCATGGCCGCCGAGCTCGGCACCATGAAAGTGACGGAGCAGGTGGACGCCCTGGAGACCCTGGCCTACGATCCCCAGGCCTATCTGGTGCTCCCCCGGGTGATCGCGGGGACGGTGATGTTTCCCATCATCGTCGCGCTCGCGATGCTGGTCGGCATCACCACCGGCTGGCTCACCAGTCTCGCGCTGCTTCACCTCTCCACGCCGGAATTCCTGAAGGGCCTCCAGCTCTTCTACAAGTTCAAGGACACCTGGTTCGGGCTCTTCAAGAGCTCGACCTTCGGCTTCACGGTCACGCTGGTGGGCTGCGTGGTGGGGCTCGGCACCTACGGCGGCGCGGAGGGCGTGGGCCGCAGCACCACCCGCGCCGTGGTCTACTCCTGCGTGCTGATCCTGGTGCTGGATGCGTTCTGGGCGGTGGTGCTCCTGTGATCCGCTTCGCCGACGTGCACAAGGCGTTCGGCGCGAAGGTGGTGCTGGACGGGCTCTCGCTCGAGGTGAAGGACGGCGAGACGCTGGTGATCATCGGCTACTCGGGCACCGGCAAGAGCGTCGCGCTGAAACACATCGTCGGGCTGTTGCACCCCGACGCCGGGGAGGTCTATGTTGACGACCGCGCGGTCTCGCTCCTCGACCGGCCCGGCCTCACCGATCTGCGGCGGGACATCGGTTACGTGTTCCAGTTCGCGGCCCTGTTCGACTCGATGACCGTGGCGGAAAACGTGGCCCTGGGCCTGAAACGGCGGGACCTCCCCGAAGAGGAGATCGCCGAGCGGGTGCACGAGGCCCTGGCGCTGGTGGATTTGACGGGCAGCGACGCCCGCTTTCCGGCCGAGCTGTCGGGCGGGATGCGCAAGCGGGTGGGGATCACGCGGGCCATCGCGCTCCGGCCCCGCTACATCCTTTACGACGAGCCGACCACGGGGCTCGATCCGGTGACGTCGGCCGTGATGGACCGCCTGATGGTGCGCACCCGGGAGCACCTGGGCGTCACCGGCGTGGTGGTGACGCACGACATGAAGAGCGCCTACACCGTGGGGGACCGGATCGCGATGCTCTACGAAGGCCGGATCCGGCAGGCGGGCACGGTGCTCGAGATCCAGGAGAGCGACGATCCGGTGGTGCGGCAGTTCATCGAGGGGCGGCCCACATGAAGCGCGAGAACGAATTCGCGGTCGGCCTGGTGGTGATCACCGCCTTCGTCGTGATCGTGGCGGGCGCGCTCTGGCTCTCCAACGTGCACCTGGGCTCCGCGGAGGCGCATTACACCGCCCGCTTCCGCACCGTGGGCGGCCTCTCGGTGGGAAATCCGGTGGTGCTGCGCGGCGTGCGGGTGGGCCGGGTGGAGGCGATCCGCCTCGCGCCCAACAACTGGGTGGAAGCGGACCTGAAGATCTACAGCGGGGTCCAGCCGCCCCCGCACCCGGCCGCCATCGCGGCGTCCGCGTCCCTCTTCGGGGAGTGGTCGGTGTCGCTGATCTCGCGCGACCAGCCCCAGGCGGACCCCAACGTGCGCGCGGCGCTCGCCGAGGCCCAGGCCGTGGGCGGCACCGCCTGGCCGGGCGCGACCCTTCCCGACATCGGCCAGCTCACCGCGCAGGCCTCCCGCATCGCGACCGACATCGCCACCGTCGCCAACCGGGTGTCCACCGCGTTCGACTCCCAGGCGGTGGACGATCTGCGCCGCTCCATCCGCGATTTCGGCCAGATCGCCGATCGCCTGGTGAAGGTCACCAACGAGCAGGCCGACGTCATCGGATCGGTGGGGAGCAACCTCAAGTCCGGCTCGGACGCGCTGGCCCGCGCGGCCAACGGCCTCCAGGCCACGCTGGGCCGGGTGGACACCGCCACCAATCAGGGCCAGCTCGCCACCATCCTCAACAACACCGCCGCCTCCTCGGCCGATCTGAAGCAGGCGTCGCAGGACCTGCGCCAGCTCCTGGACGCGGCCCACGAGAACCAGAAGACCCTGGTGGACGTGCTGGTGGCGGCCGATACGGTGATGTCCCGGATCGCCAACCGCTCGGGAACGATCGGCCTCCTGGTGGCGGACTCGTCCTTGTACCACGAGACCACGCTGTCGCTGATCCAGCTGCGCCAGCTGCTCTCCGACATCCAGGCCAATCCGCGCCGCTACTTCACGTTCAGCGTGTTCTAAGGAAAACGCGAAAAAATGACCCCTCGTCCCCGCCGCGCCACCCGCGAGACCAGCGCCGGCGGCGTGGTCTTCCGCCGGGGGTCCGACGGCATCGTGCGCTTCCTGCTGATCAAGGATTCCTACCAGAACTGGGGGCTCCCCAAGGGGCACCTCGAAAAAGGGGAGCGCCCGGAACTCGCGGCGCGGCGGGAAATCGGGGAAGAGACGGGACTCTTGGAGCTCAAGCTGGTCGGCCCCATCCGGGTGATCGACTGGTACTTCCGGTTCCGCGGCAAGACGGTGCACAAGTTCTGCCACTTTTTTCTCTTTCAGTCCAAGCGCGGCGACCCCGTTCCCCAGACCGACGAGGGGATCAGCGCCTGCGAGTGGCTCCCGCTCGACCTCGCCTTGAAGACCATTTCCTACGACAACGCGCGCGGGGTGCTGGAGCGCGCGGCCGAGATGCTCTCGACCCTGTCGGAGATAGAGGAAGGGTGAGCGCGATCGTGCCGGTCTATCATCCGCGCCGCGACGCGCGGGTGGCGGTGCGGCGCGGCTACCCGCGGCGCTCCGGCGGAGTGCGGCTCTGCCGGGGACTCGCCGGCGTGGAACGGCTCCTCGCCGCGCGGCTCGTCGACGCGGTCGTGCTCGACGTGAAAGCCGATCCGGCACCGGCGCTCGCGCTCGCCGGTCGTTATCCCCGGATTCCGGTGTTCGCCCTCTCCGCCTTCAAGGCCGACGACGGCCGGCTCCTCGCCGCGTGTCTGGCCGCCGGGTTCGCCGGAGTTCTGGTGGAGGGCGTGGACAACGCGGTCGCGGGGGAGTGGATCGCCGCGCGGACGGCGCAGGCGGCGCGCCGGGAGGCGCTGGTGCAGGCGCCCCGGCTCCTCCGTCTCACCGAGCCGCTTCAGCGCCAGGCCTGGGAAGAGGTCCTGCGCCGGGTGGGCGGGCCCACCCACACCGGCGAAATCGCGGGCGCGCTGTCGGTGACGCGGGAGCACCTCTCCCGGCAGTTCGGGGCGGGGGGCGCCCCCAACCTGAAGCGGGTCATCGACCTGGCGCGCATCGCCTGCGCGGCGGACCTCCTCGCCAATCCCGCCTACACGGTGCGCTCCGTGGTGAGAATTCTCTCCTACGCCTCGCCCTCCCACCTCTCGGCCGCGTCGCGCCGGGTGGCCGGCGTCCCGCCGCACGAGCTCGCCGGGCTCGGCCCCGGGGGGGTCCTGTCCCGCTTCCTGAAAGGCCGCACCCGCTCCAGGTTATAGGGCCTTTCGGCCGCCCCGGGGATGCCGGGCCGCCGGTTGCGCGTCCCCTGGCATGTGATATTTTTCACAAACTCCCGACCCCGAGCCTATGGCGACCGATTCCATTTTGCGACCTGGCGAGCTGAAGAACATCCTCCTGAAGGAGATCCAGGCGGCCGATCTCGCGGATATCGACGTCCGCGAAGTGGGCACCGTGCTGGAGGTGAAGGACGGCATCGCCCGCATCTACGGCCTCACCGGCGCGATGGCGGGGGAGATGCTCGAGTTCACCGCCTCCGAAACCGGCGCCAAGGTCACCGGGCTCGCGCTGAACCTCGAGGAAGACAACATCGGCGCCGTGATCTTCGGCGACTACCTCACCCTCCGGGAAGGCGACGAAGTCCGCCGCACCGGGCGAGTGCTGGAGGTGCCGGTGGGGCCCGCGCTGGTGGGCCGGGTGGTGAACTCACTGGGCCAGCCGGTGGACGGGCTCGGGCCCATCAAGACCACGCGGACCCGGAAGGTCGAAGTGATCGCCCCCGGCATCATCAAGCGCCAGCCGGTGAAGGAGCCGCTGCAGACCGGGGTCAAGGCGATCGACTCGATGATCCCGATCGGGCGGGGCCAGCGGGAGCTGATCATCGGCGACCGCGGCACCGGCAAGACCGCGATCGCGGTGGACACCATCATCAATCAGAAGGGCCAGGGCGTCATCTGCGTCTACATCGCCATCGGCCAGAAGAACTCGACGGTGGCGGCGGTGGTGGAGCGGCTGAAGGAGCACCACGCGATGGAGTACACCATCGTGGTGGTCGCCTCCGCGTCCGAGCCGGCGCCGATGCAGTACATCGCGCCCTACACCGGCTGCACCATGGCCGAGTACTTCATGTACGACGAGAAGAAGGCGACCCTCTGCGTCTACGACGACCTGTCGAAGCAAGCGGCCGCCTACCGCCAGCTCTCGCTGGTGCTCCGCCGGCCGCCGGGCCGCGAAGCCTATCCGGGCGACGTCTTCTACCTCCACAGCCGCCTGCTCGAGCGCGCGGCCAAGCTCTCCGACGAGATGGGCGGCGGTTCCCTCACCGCGCTCCCCATCATCGAGACCCAGGCGGGCGACGTCTCGGCGTACATCCCGACCAACGTCATCTCGATCACCGACGGCCAGATCTTCCTCGAGACCGACCTCTTCTACTCCAACGTGCGGCCGGCGGTGAACGTCGGCATCTCGGTGTCCCGCGTCGGCGGCAACGCCCAGATCAAGGCGATGAAGCAGGTGGCGGGCCGGCTGCGGCTCGACCTGGCCCAGTACCGCGAGCTCGAGGCCTTCGCGCAATTCGGCTCCGATCTCGATCAGGCCACCCAGCGCCAGCTGGCGCGCGGGGCGCGGATCGTCGAAACGCTGAAGCAGCCGCAGTACGCGCCGATGCCGGTGGAGCAGCAGGTCACCATCATCTACGCCGTGACCAACGGCTTCCTGGACGACGTCGCGGTCGAGAAGATCCGCGACTGGGAGACCGGATTCCACCAGTTCATGGCCGCCCAGCACCCCGAGATCGGCGAGGCGATCCGCACCAAGAAGGCGCTCACCGACGACCTCGCCGCGAAGGTCAAGGCCGCGATCACCGAATACAAGGCGTCCGGTCCGGCCTGATGGCGAAGCCCCGGGAGCTGCGCCGGCGGATCAAGTCGGTCCAGAGCACGCGCCAGATCACGAAGACGATGGAGATGGTCGCCACGTCCAAGTTGAAGCGCGCCCAGGACCGGGTGATCGCCGCGCGTCCCTACGCCCAGGCGTTGGCCGAGGTGATCGGGGACCTCTACACCCCGGCCCTGGCCGAGCGGTTCCCGCTGCTGCGCCAGCCGCAGGGCGCGCCGGGGCGGGTGGCGATCGTGCTCCTGACCTCGAACCGCGGTCTGTGCGGCGCCTTCAACGCCAACCTGATTCGCGAGGCCCGGCGCCGGATCCAGGAGCTCGAGGCCGCGGGCGCCACGGCGGAGCTGCACGTGATCGGGAAGAAAGGGGTGGCCTTCTTCCGGTTCACCCGCCGCGCGGTGGCCTCGCAGCGGGTGGACGTCGGGGACCACCCCACCGCGGCCCACGCCGGGGAAATCGTGACCCCTCTCGTGGAGCGATTCGAGAAGGGCGAGCTGGACGCGGTGGATCTGATCTTCGCGAAGTTCAACAGCGCCCTCTCCACGCCGGCGACGACGGTCCGGATCCTGCCCGTCACCCCGCCGGGGCGCAAAGACCGGAAGACCCCGGATTACATCCTCCAGCCCTCGGCGGACGCGATCGTGGAGCGGCTGCTGCCGCTCTACGTGCGGAATCAGGTGTACCGCGGGCTGGTGGAGACGGCGGCGGGCTTTCAGGGGGCCCAGCGCACCGCGATGAAGAACGCCACTGACAATGCCGGGGAGATTCTCGACATCCTGCGCCGCACCTACAACCGGTCGCGCCAGGCGCAGATCACGCAGGAGCTGGCGGAGATCGTGGGGGGCGCGGAAGCATTAAAAGGGTAGTCAGTCATCAGTTCTCAGTTTTCAGTCAAGCACACGACTGGGGAGTGGGGACGCGGACTGACGACTGATGACTGACGACTGACAACAGGGGTTCCATGGCGACGAAAACGAAAAGACCCGCCCCCAAGACAGCGGCCGCACCCAAGATCAACACCGGGAAAGTCGTCCAGGTCATCGGCCCGGTGCTGGACGTGGAGTTCGAGCCGGAGAAGCTCCCCGAGCTCTACAACGCGCTCCGCATCACCAATCCCGCGATCGACGCCCGCAAGGAGAACCTCACCGTCGAGGTCGCACAGCACCTGGGCGAATCGACCGTCCGCTGCGTGGCGATGGACTCGACCGACGGCCTCGTGCGCGGCATG
>DASSQQ010000073.1:0-22454 GCA_035702425.1 Gemmatimonadales bacterium | reverse complement strand
AAGGCGAGCGCCAGGTCGGCGCCGCCGGCCCTGGCCTCACGTGCCATCTCGATCGAGTTCGCGCCCGCGACCACCAGCTTGTCGGGGAGCGCCGCCCGCCAGGCGGCCAGCACCCGGCGGCGGTCGGTGGCGGAGAGGTGCGGGCCCCGCCCGGTGTGGGCCCCCACCGCGACGCCGGCCACGGGCTGGCCCGCCATCCAGCGGGCGTAGGCCTGCTGCGCCTCCGCGGCCAACTGCCCTTCCTTATAAGGAACGGGGACGGCGGGAACGAGGCCCCACTCCAGCCGCGATCGGAGGGCGGCCAGGTCCGTCATCGCGCGCGTGCGCGGGGGGCGTTCCCGGACTCGATCGCCGTCCGCCGCGAGCGCGGGATGTCGAGGAGGTCGAGCTTCGCCACGCTCGCCTCCGGAAGCCGCAGCGGCTGTCCGGTCCCGAAGACGAACCGCTCCACGCCGATGGTCTCGAGCAGGGTGGCCAGGTGATCCTCGGGCGGGCCCCACACGCAGGAGATGTCCCACCAGATCCGCTCCCGCTCCGCGGGCGTCGATCCCCAGTGCACGTCCTCGATCAGCGCGCGATCGGCGTGGGTGACGATCAGCCGGAAGTCCGGGTCCGCGCGGACCAGCGCCCGGAGGCCCGCCGCGGTCAGGTCGGCGGACCGGTCGTTGGGGTGGCGCTGGCGCACGTCCTCGAGCCGCACCGCCATCATGAGGGGGATCTGCGTGACCCCGCAGGCGCCGGCCAGCACGCGCAGCTCCTGCCCCGCGGGATCGAGACCCAGGAATCCGGGATCGCAGCGCACTGCCGGCGCGCCCCGGGTCGCGGCGAGACCGAGCTCGATCTCCCAGCGGGGGAGTCCGGGATGGATCGCCGGGACGGCTTTGAAGCGCGGCTGATGGGCGACCGTTTCGTAGAGCCAGGCGTTCCCTTCGTGCGGGTCCCGCCAGAAGAGCCCGGGAAGGTGGGTCACCCAGCTCTCGCTGATCTCGACCCGGTCCATCGCGGCCAGCAACGCCTCGGGCGAGGTGCCGGGAACGCGGCGGTGCGGGTAGGCGCCGAGGAAGGCGTTGACGTCGATTCGCATCAGGCGCCGGGAAACGCGCCGCGCGGGAAGATGCGCGCCGCGTTCTTCCACTTGACGAGATCGAGCTCTTTCGCCGGCAGGAGACGCTCGAGATACCGGAGCTTGGCCCACCCGGTGTCCATGGTGATGTCGGAGCCCCAGAGCAGCCGCTTCGGGCCCACCGCGTGGACGCAGGCCTCGAGCATCCCGCCGTCCACGCCGCTCCCCGAGAGGTCCAGGTACACGTTGGGGTGATCGGGCAGGATGGCGAGGGAGTGGCGCCAGTCCCCGCCGCCACCGATGTGGGCCAGGATGAACGTGGTCTCGGGGTGACGCGCGGCCTGGGCGCACAGCTCGGCCGCGTCCGACGCCTCCTGGCCCGGCCACTCGTGACGCCGGTGCTGCCAGATGTGGTGCAGGATCGGCGCGTGGCGCGCGTGCGCGAGCTGGGCGATGGGGTCGAGCAGGCGGTCGTTGGCGCGCCGGCTCGCGGCGAGCTTGACGCCGATCATCCCGGCGTCGAGACAGCGCGCGATTTCGGTGAGCGCGTGCGTGGTGTCGTTGGGATTGACGCAGGCGTACCCGCGAATCCGGTCGGGATGCTCGCGCTCGAGATCGAGCAGCGCGTCGTTGCCCTGGGTGCAGTCCGCGGGCGACGGGAAGTACACCGGCGAGCGCCGTCCCCAGCTGCCCAGGATGGAGGCCACGTGCACGGTGACCCCGATCTTGTCGCCCGCCTTCAAGCGGCTCCCGTTCCGCTCGCGCCAGTCGGCGCGGGGCGAGAGCGCGTGATAGAAGTGAGCGTGGACGTCGACGAGCATGGGGGAGTTTACGGCTCGGCGCGGGAGCACGCTACGCCCGGCCGGCGGCGCCGCGCTCTAGGGTCGGATCTCACGCAGCACCTCTCCCAGAATCGCGAGCGCCGCGTCGACCTCCCCGTCGCCGTGGGCGAGCGACACGAAGTTGTACGCGGTCCGCTTGAACAACAGGCCCCGTCTCGCGCACGCCGCCGCCACCTGGTGGGAGAGGTCTTCCGTCGCGTAATGGAAGAAGCACATCTCCGCGACCCCCGCCACGCCGGTCACCACGTCCGGGTTCCGCCGCGCGAGATCGTGCAGGCCGTGCAGGAGCCGGGTGCCCACGCGATGGAGGTGCCCGCAGACGTCCCGCTCCTCGAACACCCGCAGGGTGGCGCGCGCCGCCGCGAGCGACACCTGCTCCGTCGCGAGCGTGGACGAGATCCAGGTCTCCCGCACCCGCGCCATCAGGTCCTTGCGCCCCCCCACCACCGAAAGCGGAAACCCGTTGGCCATCGCCTTGCCCAGTACCGCGAGGTCGGGCCGGACGCCGTAGCGCTCCGCCGCGCCGCCCACCGCGAGCCGGAAGGCGGTCTTGATCTCGTCGAAGATCAGCACCGCCCCCGCCCGCTCCGTCTCCCGGCGCAGGGTCTCGAGCCATTCACGGGACGGCTCGGCCACGACCAGCGGCTCCACCACCACCGCGGCCAGGCGGTCTCCCGCGTCGCGAATCATTTCCCGCGCGCGCCCCGCGTCGTTGAACGGCAGCTCGGCGAAGAGCTGGCGCGTGGACGCGGGAACGCCGGCCGCCGCCCCGCCCTGACACCAGTCGAGCCACCCGTGATACCCGCAGCCCAGCACCCGCTCCCGGCCCGTCGCCACCCGCGCGAGGCGGACCCCCGCCGCCACCGCCTCCGCGCCGGTCTTGAGAAACCGCATCGCCTCGAGCCACGGCATCCGCCGCGCCAGCGCCCCGGCGAGGTCCTCCTCGAGCACCGGCGGCAGGGGACCGACCACCCCGTCCGCGATCGCGGCCTGGGCCGCGCGGGTCACCGCTTCGTGCCCGTAGCCCAGCGCGACCGCGCCCAGCGCCATGATGTAGTCCTGATACTCGCGCCCGTTCTCGTCCGAGACCCGGCACCCCGACGCGCGCGTCATCCGCGCGGGCAGGCCTTCGCCCTCGCCGCCGAAGAGCGCCTCGGGGCGCTTGCTACCGGTCGACGTGAAGCCGGGAACTCGAGACTCGCTCACCGTATTTCACCACTTCGATCGCGAGGGCGCGGAGCAGCTTGGCCTCGCGCTCGTCCAGGGGAGCCCGGTGGCCGATCTCGCGCAGGGTGCGCATCACCGCTTCGGCGTCCCGGGTCTTGAAAAAATCAATGGTACGCAGCACCCGCTCCACGTCCACGAAGAGCCGCTCCAGCTCTTCGACCGTGGCGGGGCCGGCCTCGCGCCGCGGCTTCTTGAAGGGCCGGGCCTCGTCGCCGCGGGCCAGCGCCAGCTCGTAGAGCATCAGCACCACCGCGTGCGCGAGGTTGAGCGAAGAATAGTCGGGGCTCGTCGGGATGGTGACGACGCGGTGACAGCGGTCCAGCGCTTCGTTGGAGAGCCCCCGATCCTCGCGTCCGAAGAGAAGCGCCGTGGGTCCCTCCTCGGCGCGCGCCAGAATTTCCGCGGCGGCCTCGCGCGGGCGCTGGAGATTCCGCTTCGCGGTCCGCCCCCGCGCGGTGAACCCCACCACGTGCACGCAGTCGCCGATCGCTTCCTCGAGGGTTTCGAAGCGCCGCACCCGCTCCAGCACGTCGTGGGTTTGGTGCGCGATGCCTTCCACCCGGTACGCGTCGTACTCCCGCGGCGCGACCAGACGGAGATCGCGGAATCCGAAGTTCTTCATCCCCCTCACCGCGTGGGCGACGTTCACCAGATCCTGGGGCTGGTCGAGCACGAGGACGATCATCCCACCAGCTCCAGCTCCCCGAACCGCTCCGGGTCCTGCCGGTCTCCCCGCAGCCAGACCCAGCCGTTCCCGCCGCTCCAGACCAGCTGACCCGCGCGGCGCTCCCGGCCCGGGACCATTTCGTTCACGAGCAGATCGAAGCCGACTTTGCCGCCCACGTGCGGCACCGCGCCGTCCACGAATTTCAGCGCCAGCGTCACCCGATACCCCCCATCGGTGCGGGCCCATCCGCCCCGGACCTCGTCCGGGCGGCCGACGGTGCCCGCCGCTCCCGCGACCCTCAGACCCTGGCCTCGGGCGTCGGGCACCACCAGGTACCCGCGCACCGGAGCGTCGTCGCCGTTCCGCACGTAGATCTGCACCCCGTCCGAGTTGATGTCCTCCGGCTCGTTGTCGAGCCGGGCGGGGGCGGCTTGCGCGTCGCGCAGGCAAAGATCGGGCTTGGTCACCTCGACCGCGAGATAGAGCGCGGCCTCGTCCCAGTTGGCGTAGGCGACGGCCGCGAGGTCTTCGGGCGCGGAGTACGACTCTTCGCTGCGGCGGTACTGGTCTTCCGCCCCGAGCGCCAGCGGTTCGGCGGTGTCGAAGCCGGCGAGGGTGCCGTCGAGCGCCGGGGCATCGGCCACCCGGAGCGCCGCCGCCACCGGCTTCGCCGGCGGCTCCAGGTCCACGATCGGCGCGAAGGGCGGGTCGATTTCCCGGGGACCCCGGAGCCGCAGCCGCCCCGCGGGCGTGTCCACCTCCCACGCGCCGCTCTCCATCCGGTGCCGCTCGGTGTGCTCGGCCGTCTCCACTTCGATCACGTCCCCGTTCACGCGGACCGCGCGCACCGCGGGCGTGGGGCCGGGCTCGAGCAGGGTGACGAGCTGGAGGTTCCGTCCTCTCGCCCGAACGACGTAGAAGGTCTCCCGCGCCGCGCCGCCCGGACGTCCCGGTCCCGTCGCGCGCCACAACGAACCGCTCCCCGCGTAATGCACCGTCAGTCGCGCGGGCGGCGCCGACGCCGAGAGGGTGACGCGCGGACTCCCGGCCGGCGCGAAGGACGCGGCGTCGGTGATGAAATCCTCGCTGATTCCGGCGGGCGACCAGGCCCCGCCGCCCGGCGCCACCTCGCCCGAAAGGTGCCAGGGCACGTCGATCTGCCGGTCGTCGTGGCCGGCCAGTTCCACCACGTCGATGACGTACCGCGGGCCGGCGACCACGCTGCGGGTGACGGGGCCGAAGCGCCCGCGCACCCACGACCAGTCGCCCTGGATCTCGAAGAACTCGCACACCGCGGCGACCGGCGGCTGGGAAACGCCGTCCAGCCGCGGCGCGTTGTGGGCGAGGGTGCTGCGATACCAGAAGAGATCGCGGCTCACGTAACTCCCGGTGCCGAAATCGGGGAGCCAGTGGACGCCGTCCGCGTGCAGCGTGAGGTGGAGCCGATCGGGGTGGCCGTGTCCCCCGCCCTGCGGCCCGCACTCGAGACTCAGGTACCGGTCGCCGCGGCGCAGGATCGCGAGCCCCTGCGATTCGAGGAGCACGCTCTCCGGCGCCCACGGCGCGGCCGCCGGCAGCGCTGGCATCATGTCCAGGAGGGACCACCACGACAGGGCCGTCCGCGGGGCGCGGTTCGCGGGAAGCGCCGGCGCGCCGGCGTGGTGCAGGTAGGACTCGAACTGCTCCGCGGGCGGCGAGGGGCGCGCCGAGACCGCCTGCAGCCAGCTCCGGAGCTCGCTCCTCGCGCCCTCCTCCTCCCACCTCCCCAATCCCGCCGCGCCGATCTCCCACAGCTCGAGGTACATCGGCTGGGCCAGCGAGACGCCGAACCGCGAGTCCTTGCGCGCGGGGAACGTGAAGTCGGGGAGCGCGGTGCGCGCGGGCGCGAGCAGGGCGTTCACGACCCGGGGCGTGATCTCGGGGTCGGCGAACACGTCCACGCCGGCCTCGAGCGCCCACTCCGCCCCGGTGAGGAATCCGCGGAGCGCGAAGAGGTGATAGTTCTCGCCCTCGTACCACAGTCCGTCGCGCCGGAAACCGCGCAGGTGGGCGATGAGCCCGGTCTCGCCCTCGATCGCGCGCCGCGCCAGCTCTTCGTCCTCGAACCACACCGCGATGGCGGTGAGGGCCGCGTTGTTCCAGGTCTGGCGATTGGAGAACTGCTCGTCGAACTCGCCGATCAGGGTGGCGGCCTCGTCGGCCACGTGGGCCACGGCCCGCGTCGTCGCGTCGTCGAGCCGCCCCGCCGCCCGGAGCAGCGCCGCGGCGGCGAGATAGTTCAGGATCCAGATGGATTCGAGATAGGTCGAGAAAAAAAGCCGCGCCGGGCCGAGCACGTTGTCGCGGTTGGGGTAGCTCAGGTAGCGATCGCCGTAGGCGGCGAGAATCTCGCGGGCCCGGCCCGCGGCCCGCTCATCGTCGGCAAACGCCGCCACCGCGGCGAGGTGGGCCGCCCGTTCCGCGAGCCAGAGATGCTGGAACTTGGCCCACGCGCGATCGTGCCGTTCTCCTTCGACGCTCGCGCCGCAGCGGGGACAGCGGTGCGCGCGCGGACTCCAGGGATCGAAGACCAGGACGGCGCCGTCCTGGGGGCAAACCCCGCCGTCGCGCGACAGCAGCGCCTTCCGCGACGGGATTTCGGGGAGCCGCTCGATGAGCGGCTGGGCACCGCGCACCAGATGATCGCGCAGGGCCACGAGGTCCTCCGCGCCCGCGATCTCGGCCTTGCGCGCCGCGAGGCGCTCCGGGTTCACCACGCGCGCGCGCCTTCGGTCGCGATCGTCACCGGAAGCACTCGCACGCCGAGGGCTTCCGCCGCGCGGCGGGCGCCCGCGGCGCGTTCCGGGTCCGGCGCGAGGAAGAACATGCATCCTCCCGCGCCCGCCCCCGCGGCCTTCCCGCCCAGCGTCCCGGCGCTCCGCATCGCGCTCTCGAGCGCGGCCATTTCGGTGGTCCGCATGCCGCCGTCCAGCACCTGTTGATGTCCCCAGTTCTCGGTCAAGAGCGATCCCACCCGCGCGAGGTCGCCAGCGCGCAGCGCCTCCGCCATCCGCTCCGCGACGTCTTTCATCGCGGTGAGCGCCCCCACCACCCCGCGCTCCCCCCGCTCGTACGCCTCCTGCACCCGCGCGATCGTGGCTCCCGAGACCCGCGAGGTGCCGGTATAACAAAGAATGATCTGGCGTTCGAGCGTCCGCGCCAGCTCGGCGTCCAGCGTGATCGGCTCCACTCCGACGTCGGGATCGCGAAAGGTGAGCCGGTGGCATCCGCCCAGGGCGGCCGCGAACTGGTCCTGCTTGCCTCCGGGAATTCCCGCTTCCACGGTCTCGAGATGCCAGCCCTGGAGCGCCAGATCCCGCTCCGAGAGCCGCTCCTCGCGGGCGCGGGTGAGGCACGCCACCAGCGCCACGTCGAGCGCGCCCGAGGCGCCGAGCCCCGAGCCCGGCGGCGCGTCGCTCCTGGTCTTGAGCGTACAGCGCGACTGGACCGGATACATCCGCAGCGCCGCCTTCAGGAGGTCGAGCCGGCCGTCCAGCACCAGCCCGCCCGCGTTGGCCAGCTCCACCTCGTGACCCAGATCCTCGGACACCAGGCGGATCAGGTCGCCGCCGGTTTCGAGCGTCGCGTGGGCGGAGAGGCCGATCGCGAGATTCACCACCACGCCCCCTTCGCGCGCGGAGAAGGGCGGCACGTCCGTCCATCCCCCCGCGAAATCGAGGCGCGCCGGGGCCGATGCGCGCACCACCGACGGCAGGTCGCGCCGCTTCACGGACCCACCCGCCAGTCGATCACGCTCGCGAGCTCGCCCCGCACGTCCATCCGCACCCCCCGCACCCGGGCGTTCATTCCCGCGAGCCCGCGCCCGTGGTAGAGAAACGCCACCGGCAGCGAGTCGCGAAAGAGCTTCTGCAGTCGCGCGGGATCGGTGGGCCCCCGCATGCCGGTGAGCGCGAGCAGGGGCGACAGATAGCCCAGCCCGAAATCTCCCTGCACTCCCATCACCGCCGCGTCGAAATCGTGGAGCGGACCCTGCACCCGGTCGAGAAAGGCCGACAGCTCGAGCTGCCGGATCCGCACGTCGAACCCCACGGCGTCGAGGCGCGCCTGGATCATCTGCTCCAGCGCCGCCTCTCCGCTGCCCACCGTCAGCAGCTCGAAGGGCACCCGGCGGCCGCCGAGGAGGCGCCGGGCGGAGTCGGGCGCGAGCGGGAGCGGGGGGACCGGAAGATAGCCCGGGAGGTCCGGCGGGACCGGGCCGTCGGCGGGGGTGGCGAATCCGTAGAGATACCCGTCCACGATCTCGCGGCGGTCGAGCGCCAGCGCCGCCGCGAGCCGCACCTGGCGGCGGTCGAAGGGGGGCCGCCGGGTGTTGAAGACCAAACCGTAGGTGAAGAGCAGCGGGTAGGAAATCACCGCGAGGTTCGGATCCTTGCGGACGTAGGACGCGTGGGCGGGGAAGATGCCCGCGAAGTCGAGCTCGCCAGAGGTGAGCGCGGCCAGCTTGGTGGACGGCTGGTCCACCACCACGACGATGAACCGGTCCAGGTGCGCGGGACCGCCCAGGTCCGCGGGGAAGTCGGGCTTGGCCTGAAACACCCAGCGGCGGTTGGACTGGTGCAGGACGAACCGGAAGGGCCCGTTCCCCACCGGCCGCTCGTTCCAGCCGGCGCTCCGCATCCGCTCGTGCGGCAGGGTGTCGAAGAGGTGCGCGGGAAGGATGGCGAGGTCGGTGAGCACGTCCGGGAAATGCTTCACCGGGGACCCGTAGCGGATCACCACGGTGGAGTCGTTGGGATCGTTCACCGACACGATCCCGGCGAGGTCGTTCAGGCGCGGGTATCCGGTCGCGGGGTCGCGGGCGGCGTTGAGCGTCCACGCCACGTCCCGCGCGGTGGTCAGGAGCCCGTCGTCCCAGCGCAATCCGGTGCGCAGCGTGAACGTGAGCACCGTGCCGTCCGGCGAGAACCGCCACGCCCGCGCGAGGTAGGGCTGCGGCACCAGCGCGGTGTCGTAGCGCGCGAGCGTGGTGAGCAGCAGGTAGCGCTCGACCTGCTTCGCCAGCGGCAGCACCGTGATCAGCGGATTGACCGTCTCGAAGTCGGCGCCGGACGCGTAGAGGATGGTGCGGCCGCGCCGCGCCGCGGTGCGCTCGGCCCCGCAGCCCGTCATGCCCGCCGCGACTCCCCAGAGTCCGGCCACGATCCACCAGGCGCGCGCCCGTCGCGTCACGCGTGCATTCTAGCGGGAGCCGCGGGGCCGCGCGAGATTCCGCCCATGCTCGCGCTGCTCGCGCGCCGCCTCGCCGCCGGGGTCGCCGTCGTCCTGGGCGTCGTGACCCTCACGTTCTTCCTGTTGCATCTCGCACCCGGCGACCCCGCGCGCCGGCTCCTCGGTGCCACCGCCACCGACCAGCAGCTGGTCGTGGCCCGCCACACCCTCGGCCTCGACCGTCCCCTCCCCGTCCAGTACGCCGCCTGGCTCGGCGCCACGCTCCGGGGCGACTGGGGCGTGAGCATCGCCACCGGACGTCCCGCGGCCGCGCTCCTCTCCGCGGCCTGGCCCGCCACCGCCATCTTGGTCGCGCTGTCGCTCGCGCTCTCTTACATCGCCGGCCTCGTCATCGGCGCCGTGCAGTCGGAGCGCTCCGGGTCGCGCACCGACACGGCGCTCTCGGTGGGGACGGTGACGCTGTACGCGCTCCCCGGCTACTGGCTGGCGTTGATGCTGGTCGTGGTGTTCACCTACTGGGCGCGCATCCTCCCCGCCTTCGGAGCCGCCGGTTTCGATTCCGACGATCTCACCGGGCTCGCGGCGCTCGCCGACCGGCTCCGCCACCTCGCCCTGCCCCTCGCCACCCTGACCCTGATCGGCATCGGGGGAACCGCCCGCTTCGTCCGGGGCGCGATGCTGGACGTGCGGTCCTCACCCTTCGTCATCACCGCGCGCGCCAAGGGTGTGGCGCCGCGAGCGGTCACTTTCAGACACGTCCTCCGGAACGCGCTCATTCCGGTGGTGACGCTCCTCGGCCTCTCGCTCCCCGCGCTCTTCTCGGGCTCGGTGTTCGTGTAGGCGTTGTTCGCGTGGCCCGGCGTCGGCCGGGTCCTGGTCGAGGCGGTGCTGGCGCGCGATTACCCGGTGGTCATGGCCGCGACCACCGTCAGCGCGATCCTGGTCGTCCTCGGCAACCTCGCCGCGGACCTGCTCGCCGCCTGGCTCGACCCCCGGCTCCGCCACGAGGACACCGCGGGATGAAGCGGCTCTTCGACGACCGGCGCGCCGCGTTCGGCGCGGTGCTGCTGGCGCTGGTCGCCGCCGCGGCCATCGCCGCGCCGATCGTCACCAACGGCCACCCCGACCTCCAGGGCGACGTGGTCGCGACCCGGTTCCTCCCGCCCTTGGCGACGGACGTCCGCGGCGCGTTCCACGCCCTCGGCACCGACCGGTTCGGCCGGGACGTGTGGACGCGCCTGGTGTACGGCGGGCGGGTCTCGCTCGCCGTGGGTGTGCTGGCCGTGCTGCTGTCGGTGGTGATCGGGGTCGCCGTCGGCGCCGCCGCGGGCTTCTATCGCGGCGCCATCGGCGCGGCCCTCCTCGCCGCCACCGACTTCGCGCTCGCCCTTCCGCGCGTCGTCCTGCTGCTTCTTCTCGCGGCGCTCTGGCAGCCCTCGGCCGCGCTCGTGATCGTGGTCCTCGGCCTCACCGGATGGATGACCATCGCCCGCCTCGTGCACGGCGAGGTGCGCGGCCTCTCCGCGCGGCCCTTCGTCGAGGGCGCCGTCGCGCTGGGGATGCCGCGGGTGCGGGTCCTCGCGCGCCACATCATCCCCAACGCGCTCACCCCGGTCATCGTCGCGGCGGCGCTCGGCATCGGCAACGCGATCATGCTGGAGGCGGGGCTCTCCTTTCTGGGCCTCGGCGTCCAGCCGCCCACCGCTTCCTGGGGAAACATGATCGCGTCGGGACGGGACACCCTGGTCAACGCGCCCTGGGTGGCGGCCGCGCCGGGCGTGGTGCTGGTGCTGGTGGTGATCGCGTGCACCCTGCTGGGCGACGCGGTGCGGGACGCCCTGGATCCGGGAAAGGAAACGGGGGAAGAGCGACGCGCCTAGCGCTCAGGCGCGGGAGACGATCTCCCGCAGCACCCCGTCGTCCAGCTCGTGACCCCCTTCGTAGCTCACCGGCCGGAACGGGATCTCCGCCTCCCGGAGCCGCGCTTCGGTGGCTTTCACCACCTTGGACGTGAAGTAGTCGTCGCTCGCGCCGTAGACCAGCGTCAGGTCCGCCACCGTGAGGCGGGCCCGCGCCGCGCGCAGATCGAGATCGGGCGGGACCTCCCCGCCCCAGATCACCAGCCGCGCGACGGTCGCCTTCCCCATCGCGGTCCAGCGGCACGCCGTCGCCGCGCCCTGCGAGTAGCCGAGGACCTTGAGGGTCGCCCGGCCGCCGTCGAGGGAGGCCCGGACTTCGTCCTGAACCTGGTCGAGAAACGCGAGGTAGTCGGCGATGTCCGCGAGGCGATCCTCGCGCGTCATCCACGACGCGCCGACTTTGGAGTGTTTCCCGTCTTCTATGTAGAAGCGGGAGAGCGCCTCCGGCGCCACGATCAGCCGCTCCGGAGACTCGAGGGCCGCGAACCGCGCCAGGAATCGCTCGGCGAGCTGAGCGTAGCCGTGCAGGACCACCCACACCTCCCGCACCGCGCGGCCGGGCTGGCCCAGGGTGAAGTACCGCGCGCTTTTCTTGACCGAGATGCGATGCTCCGCCATTCCCGACTCCGCTTCAGGTGACGAGAATCGTGACCAGGTCGTGGGGCTCCGCCGTGAAACGCACCGTCTTGCCGCGGTTCTCGATCACCAGCGCCACGGCCTCCCGCTCGTCGCCGCGCACCCGGTGCGCGGTCTTCACGCCGTCGCCGAACCGCCACGCGCCAGCCACCCGGCGATCGGTCGCATTGTAACACCGGAGCACCATCGGCGAGCCCGCCTGCGCCGGCTTCACCGCGGAGAGCACGAGCCCGGTCCCCTCGAGCACCACATCCACGGGAGTGGGGTCGAGGCGCCGCGCATCCCGGAGCCAGACCCCGCGGACCGGCAGGAACGCGTCCTCCCACGCGCGCGGCAGATCGTCTCCGCGGGCGAGGGCCGTCTCGCCGCACGGCGCGAGCGCCAGGGCGATAAGATGCCGGCCGGGCTCCTGGGCCTCCGGGATCGGCGTCGCCCACGCCGCGTGCCCGGGCCTCGTGGCGAGATTTCCCTTCGACAACTCCCCCACCGCCCGCAGGGCCGTCACCAGAACGTCGCCACCCGGCGTGAGCTCGTATTCGAAGAACCCCGGCGCGAAGAGCGCGAGCCCCCGCCCGCCGCGCGCCACCGCGACGAACCGGTGCGCCGGTGCGGTCCGCGCCGGCGTCTCCGCCGGGAAGTGGGCGGGGTCGAAGGTGACCGCCGGCCGGACCATCGTTCCGAACGGCGCGCCCGCGGTCGCGGCCACGCCGGCGAGTCCCGTTGGCGCGCGGAGGCGCGCACGGTGGTTCGTTCTCCGGTTGTCGACCTCCACCACGCAGCGCACCAGCGGGCTGTCCGCGTGCAGGGTGACGACGAGGCGCACGGGGACGCCCGGAAGCCGGGTGCGGACCTCGAGCGCCGCCACCAGCGGCCCCGCGGCGAGCCGGCGCACCTTGACCGGCCCCTGCGCCACCCGGATCCGCTGCCGCGGCGCGGGACAATAAGTGTAGGCGTCGCCCACGTCGTCTTCGTCTTCGAGACGAAGCAGATCCGGGTAGCGCTCTCCGGTCGCGCGGTCGGTCACGGTGAGCGCGCCGCTGCTCTGAACCTGCACTTCCACCAGCCGATTCACGAGCGAGCGCCCCCGCACCAGGGCGCTCTCCCCTCCCGCGACGCCCCCCTCTCCATTCCTTGGCGCGAGCGTGGCGAGGCCCAGGCCGGAGACGGACGGCGCGCGGAACGCGACGCGAACCACGTCGACTTCATCCTGGTCGGGATAGTGACGCGCCGCCTCGAGCCGCTCGATCGCGATGCGCCGGTCGAGCACCTGCACCGGAAGGGCGCGGCCGTCCGCGGTGTGAAGGGCGAACGGGCGGAACCCGGCGCCGTCGCGGGATGGGCGGCGGCCGGCGGGCGGCCCCACCGGCACGTCGCGGCGAAAGAACGTGAGGTCCGCGATCGTGACGCCGCCGCGCGGCCGGGCCGCGGCGTTCCAGAGCACCAGCGCCGGCGTGAGCCCGGCGCCTTCGGCGCGCGCCGCGTCGGGGTCGTGACGAACCAGATCGTAGAGACTCCCCCGCGCGACTTCGCCCGCGATCGCCGCGACCGCCTCCTGCCGCGCCCGGAGATCGCGCGCCACGGCGTCGCTCGTCGTCCCGGCGAGGGTGTCGTGAAACTGGGTCTCGACCAGCGTGCGCCACGCGGCTTCCAGCAGCGGCCGCCGGTCGCGCCCGCCGTAGCGCCGCGCCAGCGCGGCCAGCGGTTCCGCTTCCCGTTCCAGGAACAGCTCGAGCGCGGAGTTGGCGCGCTTCTGGGACGCGCGGGTGCCGTGCACTCCCTGGAGGGTCCAGGTGTGGCCGTAGGACCACCGCAGCTCGCCCGACACGGTGCGCAGTCCGGGGGTCTGCCCGGCCGCCTCGAGAAATTCGTCGAGCCGCGAGATCCGCACGCTCTCGCGCGGCTCGAGCGCCACGATCAGATCCCGCAGCCGGGGCAGATCGGGATGGGCGGCGTGATGGTCCGCGCCGACGAACACCGGCACGTGCGGACTCGCCGCCCGGGCGACCAGCGCCCGCCGGACCTCGGTCCAGAGCGCGGAGAGCGTGGCCGGGTCCGCCGGAAGCGCGGCGCCGATTTCGTATCCCGCAGGGGGGAAGTGCCAGACCAGGAGCTCCGCGCCCGAAGGCGCGCGCCAGCGGAAGAGATCACGCTCCTCCCCGGCGCGCCCGCCGTAGCCCCGCCACAGCGCCGCCCGGGTGAATCCGAACTGTCGCGCCAGCGTCGGTAACGCGGCCGGGTGGCCGAACGCGTCCGGCGAGTACAGCGCGCCCGCGCGCGCGCCCCACCGCTCCAGATCCGCCGCGCCGAGGAGCAGATTCCGGAGGAGCGCCTCCCCGGAGGGGATCAGCTCGTCGGCCAGCACGTACCAGGGGCCGAGCTCCAGACGGCCCTCGCGGGCCAGCGCGGCCAGGGTCCGCTCCCGGTCGGGGCGGAGGGCGAGATAATCGCGGGCCAGCACGGTCTGGCCGTCGAGGAGGAAGCTCCGGTAGGCGGGATCGGCCGCGAGGCGCTGCAGCAGGTCGTCCAGAGTCGGAACGAGACGCGCGCCGAAGGCCGCCCGGGTGAGATACCACTCGCGGTCCCAGTGCGTGTGCGCGATGAGGTGAAAGGTGAGCCCGCTCAGGCGATCGATCCCCGCCGCCGAAAGCGCGGCCAAACCAGGGTTGGACGGCGGCCGGGAACGGAAGGCATATTCCTGCCCGGCCCGCTGTCTGTCCGTGCGCGACGCTCACCCAAGGAAACGAATCCCCTCATGACGCGCAAATCGCTCCTCTTCGGGCTCGCCGGCCTCGCGGCACTCGGCTTCACCTGGGTCGCCACCCGCGCCGTGCCCGGACCGCAGTCCGACGGCACCACGCTCCTGCCTTCGGGCTGGCGCATTCTCCCGGCCGGTCGCCAGGTGCAAGTCGGCTCCCTGCCCCTGAACCTCGTGACCCTGAGCGACGGCCGGGTCGCCGTCACCAACGACGGCTACGGACCGAACGGCGTCACCGTCGTGGACCCCAAGGACGCGAGCGTCACCGCCGTCGTGCCCCTCCCCGCCGCATGGGTCGGCATCGGCCGCTCCGCCGTGGGCGACACGCTCTGGGCGAGCGGCGGCGTCACCAACCGCGTCTACCGCCTGGTGCGCTCCACCTCGGGCTGGATGAAAGACTCGGCGGTCCTCGCCGACAGCGGCCGCCCCGTCTTCCCGGGCGGGCTCGCGGTCGGGCCCGGGGGAAAAATCGCGGTGGTGGGCAACCTCAGCGACTCGCTGTATCTGCTGGACGCCGGGACGCTGGCGCGCGCCGGAGCCTTCAAGGTCGGTCATCACCCCTACACCGTCGTCGCCGACGCCCGCCACTGGTATGTGTCCGACTGGGGGGACTCGACCGTCACCGTGATCAACGCCGCCGGCGCTGCGGCCGAGAGCAAGATCTTCGTCGGACCCCATCCGTCCGCGCTCGCGATTCGCGGCGCCGATCTCTTCGCGGCCCTGGCCGGCGCCAACGGGGTGGCGCGGGTGAACCTCGCGACCGGCCGGGTGCTGGAACAGCTCACCATCGCCCTCGCGCCGCGCGCGCCCACGGGCGGCGAGCCCAACGGGCTCGGTCTCTCACCCGACGGCCGCCGTCTCTACGTCGCGCTCGCCGGCGATAACGCCGTCGCGGTGGTGCGGGTGGGGCGCGCGTCGCTCACCGTCGCGGGGCTCCTCCCCGCCGGCTGGTACCCCACCGGCGTGACCGTTTCGGGTGACGGCCGCACCCTCTTCATCATCAACGGCAAGGGCGCGGGCTCTGGCCCCAACCCCGACGGCACCTACATCGGGAAGGTGATCACCGGCACGCTGTCCATCGTGCCGGTCCCGGACTCGGCCGCGCTGGCGCGCTACACCGCGCGCGTCAAGGCCCTCTCGCCGTACACCAACGCCGCTCTGCGCGGCGCGCGGGACGTCCCCTCCGCCCGCCCCCCGATCCGCCACATCGTGTACGTGATCCGCGAGAACCGCACCTACGATCAGGTGCTGGGCGATGATCCCCGGGGCGACGGCGATCCCAAGCTCGCCATCTTCGGCGATTCCATCACGCCCAACGCGCACGCGCTGGCGCGCCGCTTCGTGCTCTTCGACAACTTCTTCGTGGACGGAGAGGTGTCCGCCGACGGCCACGAGTGGACCGACCGCGCCTTCGCCGGCGACTACAACGAGAAGACCTGGCCCGCGATCTACTCCGGGCGCCGGGACTGGGATCTCACCAGCGGCGAAGACCTCGCCAACCCCGGCGGCGCCTACCTCTGGGACGCCGCCACCCGCGCCCACCGGTGGGTGGTGAACTTCGGCGAGGGCGTCGAGGGCGAGCAGTCGGACAGCGCCTATCACACCAACTTCCCCGGTCTGAAGCGCATCACCGATCTCCACTACCCGAGCTTCGTGCTCGCCATCCCGGACACGGTGCGCGCGCGGATGTTCTCCGACTCCGTGGATTCCTGGGACCGGCAGGGCAAGTTCCCCGATCTCGTATTCCTGTATCTCCCCCGCGACCACACCCTGGGCCGGCGTCCCGAGGCGCTCACCCCGCGCGCCATGGTCGCCGACAACGATCTCGCCCTGGGGCGCGTGGTGGAGCGTCTCACCCGATCGCCGGCGTGGGCGTCGCTCGCGGTGTTCGCTCTCGAGGACGACGCGCAGAACGGCCCCGATCACGTGGACGCGCACCGCTCGGTGTTCCTCGTCGCCTCCCCCTTCGCGCGCGCCGGCGCCGTGGACAGCACCTTCTACACCACCAGCTCCGTGGTCCGCACCATCGGCCTCCTCCTCGGCCTCCCCCCGCTTTCGCAGTACGACGCCGCCGCGACGCCCCTCTGGCCGGCGTTCAGCGCCAGGGCCGACCTCTCGCCCTTCACCGCCCTGGCCAACCGCTGGCCCCTGGACGAGCGCACCCCGCACGCGGCGCGCTCCACCATCCCCGCCCGGGATCTGGCGGAGCGCCCCGACGCGGCCGACGATCAGCTCTTGAACGCGGAAATCTGGGAGAGCGTCCGCCCCGGCGAACGGGTGCCGGCGCCGCGCCACCGCTTCGTGCTGGTGGCGCCGTCGGGCGGGACGCCGTAAGCGGGGCGGAGTGAACCGGCTCGATCGCTTCGCCCGGGCGTTCGTCGCCGTCGCGGCGCTTTCTCTCGCCGCGCTCGTCATTCTCTACCTCGCCGTCCCGCGCCAGCCCTGGCCGCGCGCGATCCTCGCCGACCTGGGGTGGACCTGGACCGCCTTCCTCGGCGTCGCCGGATGCGTGGTGGCGATCTGGCGCTTCCCCGACCGCGATCGGCGTCTCACCTGGACCTGGATCGCGATCGGATGCGGCTGGAACGTGCTGGCGCAGCTTTGGTGGGACTATCAGGTCCTGATCGTGAGGGTCCGCCCCGCCGCCCCGTCCCTCGCCGACATCGGATTCATCGCCTCCTATCCGGCGTTCCTGATCGCCGCCTGGCGGCTCCTCCGCTCCGCGCCTCGCCGGCGCTTCGACACGGAAATCATCCTCGATACCGTGCTGCTGACCTTCACCGCGGCGGCGCTGGCGTTCGAATTCCTGGTGAGCCCGCTCCTCGAGTCCGGGATCCGGTCCGGCACCCTGATCACCCAGCTGACCTATGCGCTGGGCGGGACCGCGCTGCTTTGGCTGATCCTGGTCGAGATGCTGCGCCACACTCGCGAACCGCGTCTGCCGGAGCGCCTGGCCCTCCTCGGTCTGGTGCTCTTCGCCGGCACCGACATGGGGTACGGCGTCTTCAGCCTGCCTCAGGGTTACTACGAAGGCGGAGCTCTCGACTTCGGCTGGCATCTCGCCTTCCTGCTCCTGCCGGTGGCGGCGCTCCTCGACGCGTCGTCACCTACCCCGGAACCGACCCGCCCCCGGGCGGCGCTGACCACCGGCGCGCGCGTCGTGGCGCTGGTCGTCGGGATCCTGGGCACCGGCATGCTCGCGGTGACGGGAACCCTGTCGGGTGAGCCCTCGGTCTCGCTCGCCCTCCTGGTCGGCGTCGCGAGCGTGATCGTGTCCCTCCGGATCGTCTACTCGCTGCGCGCCGACCGCCGCTACGCCGAGCTCCTCGAGCGCGAGGTCGAGAATCAGACCCATACCCTGATGGAATCGCTCATCGCCGCCGCCACCGCCGAGCGGAACCTGAGGCTCCTGATCGAGGCGATGCCGGAGGCGATCGTGGTCGTGGACCGCGAGGGCAAGAGCGTGGAATTCAACCCCGCCGCGCCCGCGATGGTCGGGCTCCCGCCCGGCTCCGAGCGGGGGCGCTCCGTCTTCGATTTCGTCGAGGGAGAGGCGCGGCGCACCGTCACCGACCGGCTCGCATCCGCCTTCAAGGGCGAAGTCCAGCGCTTCGAGATCCCGTTCGTCCGCGCCGACGGAGTGCGCGGCATCAGCGCCGTGCTCTACGCGCCGGTCCGCGAGGGGGGACGGATCACCAAGGTCCTCGCGCTCCTCCGCGACATCACCGAACAGCGGCGCACCGAAGCCCAGCTCCAGCAGGCGGACAAGCTCGCCGCCCTGGGGCAGACGGTGAGCGGCGTGGCGCACGAAATCAACAACCCGGCCGCCATCATCTCCGGATTCGCGCAGACCCTCCTCCTGGAAAAGCTCGGCGCCGACCAGCGTGACATGGTGCAGATGGTGCTCGACGAAGCCCGGCGCATCGGGCGCATCACCCAGAACCTCCTCGCCTTCGCCCGGGCCGGCGGGAAAGAACGCGCCCACTCCGACATCAACGACCTGCTGCGTCGGACCCACCAGCTGCGGGCCTACCACCTCTCGACCCTCAACATCACCGTCCGCCTCGAGCTCTCCAGTGAAGAGCCGCGGGCCTGGGCCAACGGCTCCGAAGTCCAGCAGGTGCTGCTCAATCTGCTCATCAACGCCGAGCAGGCGCTCCTCGCCATCGAGGGCGAGCGCGTGATCACCCTGCGCACCGTGGTGTCCGACCGGGACGTGCTGATTCAGGTCGCGGACTCCGGGCCCGGCGTCCCGCCCGAAATTCGCAAGCGCATTTTCGATCCGTTCTTCACCACCAAACCCGAGGGGGTCGGCACCGGACTCGGTCTTTCGATCTGCTACGGCATCGTGCGCGAGCACGGCGGCCGGATCTGGGTGGACTCCGAGCCCGGGCACGGCGCCACCTTCTCGGTCACCTTGCCCCGTGACCCCCGCACCAAACCGCGCCCCGAGCCCGCCAGGCGGCCCGAGCCCGCGCCGTCGGACCGGCCGCTCGCGGTGCTCCTCGTGGACGACGAGGACGGCCTCCGCCACGCGGTGACGGGGTTCCTCACGCGGCGCGGGGTGACGGTGCGCGCCGTGTCCAACGGCGCCTCCGCGCTCGCCGCCCTGCGCGACGGGACCTTCGACGTCATCATCTCCGATCTGCGGATGCCGGGAATGAGCGGCGCCGAGCTGCTCCAGCGCCTGCGCGAGCGGCACCCGGACCTGCTCCCGCGGGTCATCCTGTCCACCGGCGACACCTTTTCCCCGGATACCGCCGAGCTCCTCCGAACCTCCGGCGTACCCACACTGGTGAAGCCCTTCGACTTCGACACCCTGGAGCGAGTGGTTCGGGACGTGGCGGCCGGACGGATATCCGGTGGGAGCGTCGCGATGTAGGGTTCCGCGACGATTGCATAAAAAGTTGACAGTTGCGACGTTCCTAGGCAGGCCAGCAGATGTTGTAACGTAATACAATACAATCGTTTATAAACTTACGACGAAGGCACGGGACTTGACCTCTGGTAGGGGCAGACCAACCACCCAGAGGCCGATTGATGTTGCGCCCTTCGTTCCGTTACGCCGTCGCTACCGTGCTCGCCGTCGCGTTCGTCGCGCCGGCGGAGGCACAGCAGACTTGTCCCACTTGCTCCCAGTCCGTCACCTTCACCGTCCAGGTGCCCACGGTCATGCGCCTGGTGCTCGACGCACCGCCCACGGTCGTCGCCAGCGCCACCGAAGACGGATATGACCGCGGCTACGAAATGACGGCCGGCCCCACCGCCACGGTGAAGTCGAACGTCCCCTGGCGGCTCGATATCAGCACCACCCAGCAGAGCTGGACCGGCTCCGGCGCCGGGGCGCGCACCGACAAGCCCGCGTCGGACCTGCTCTGGAGCGCGTCCCCCGATGGCCAGTACAGCGCGCTCGGCACCACGCCGAAAGTCGCGACGACGGGCCGCCCGGGACGCACCCGCGTCCCGCTGGCCTACCGCACCAAGTTTTCGTACGAGAAGGATCCGCCGGGAACCTATGAGATCGTGGTCAGGCTCACCCTGGCGGCGAGCTGACCGGCGGCGCTACGGAGTGGTGAGGGTGTAGACCACGACCAGGCTGTAGTTCCCTGGCGTGTCCAGCGTCCAGTTGTACAGCACGCGATAGAAGAGGTTCACCGTTGATCCGGCCGTGCCGGTGCCCGCCGTGACCGCGGCCGCGCTGGTGGAAAGGCCCGCGTACCCGCTCCCCGAAACCTTCGACCATTGCAGATCGCTCGCCGGCTTGCTGGCGCGCGCCCCGGCGCCGGTCGCGGTCCAGGTCGCGGCCGCGGCGTTGATCGAGAGATTCCACGCCGCGTTGGTCTGCACCGTGACCACCGGGCCGCTCGCGTCCTCGTGCCCGCTGTCGAAGTTGGTTTCCGTGGGCGCGGCCAGCGTCTGGGAGATCGTGGACAGGGTGAGCTTCAGCACTTTCACGATCGTGATCGAGGTGCTGGTGGCGACCGTACAGGAGCCGGTGGGGATCGGCGCCGCGGGGGAGCAGGTCTGGGCCCGGAGCGAGCCCGGCGCGGCGCCGAGGAGCGCCGCGGCGGTGAGCAGCGCGACGCGCCTCATTGCAGCACCGCGCGGAAGGTTCCGCTCGCCCCCGGTCCGCCCGACGTGACGTCGAGCCACGTGCCGGAGAGGGTGTCCGCCTTCTTCGTCGCCATGTGGTGGCGCGTCGTTCCCGGCGCGCCCACGAAGGCATCGAAGCTCACCGACACCGAGTCCGCCACGTTGCCGGTGACGGGACCGCTCAGATTCATGGTCCCGCCGCCCGACTGGTAGTCCGTCAGATTGACGGAGCCCGTCAGCGAGTGCCCGCTCTGGCTCGAGACGGTGAAGGTCCCGGCAATGGAGTCGGGCGGGCTGGTCTGCTGTCCCGTGTAGTCCCAGGTGCCGATCAGCGAGACCGGCGGGGGCCCCGAGTCGGTCGGCGAAGAACACGCTCCGGCGATGGCGAGGGCCACCGCCGCGAAACCGCGCCGGTTCAAGCGCCGCCCGGCTGGTGCGCGGCATGGTCCGCGCCGCGCGCCGGCGCCGCACCGCTCGCGCCCCGCTGGCCGCGGCCCGGGTTGTTGGGATCGAAGAGGCGCACCGGACGCGGATACACCGGCACCACGATACGGGACACCGGATGCCCCGGCGCGACTACGAAGGGCGGGGGCACCTCACGCGGCCGCAGAGGCTCGCTCAAGCCGGTGAGATCGAGCTCGAGGGTATACTGGCCCGGCGGCAGGGCGTGGAACACCGCGAGCCCGGTGCTGTCGGCCCGCGCGCTCCAGTAGCTCCCCGACTGGTCCCGCACCCGGATCACCGAACCCGTCAGGTCTACCTGCGGCACCCGCCCTTCGGGACCGGCCGTCGGCACTACGCTCACCTCCACGTCCGCGGTGGGGGTGACGGCGATCTCGAAGCGGTTTCCGTTCCCGGTCTCCGCCATCGGATTCACGACCAGCCCGAACGGCAGCGACGCCTCATCGACCTGGGGCAGCGCGCCGGAAGGCTGGGCGAACCGGAACTCGCCGTCCCGGTCCGTCACGACCATCTCGCCGGCGCGACGCACCACGACCCCCGCGATGCCCGGCTCCCCGCGATCCCGCTGGCCGTTGGCGTTGAGGTCCACGTATACCACGCCGTGCCCGGTCGTCGCGCCGAGGCTCACCGGCACCGACAGGCGGTGCTCCACCTTCATCGCTCCGACCCAGGGCACGGCGCCGCCGCCGCTGGTCACGAAGCCGTTGTGCTCGACGTCCACGGCCAGCGCGAGACCCAGCGGCAGGTCGGTCAGGAGACCCGCGCGGAGGGTCGTCACCGGAGTCCGAAGGCCGAACCACATCGTCCGGTCCACGGCGAGCGAGAGCAGCGGGCTGTGCGCGCTGGAGAGCACCGCCACCCGCTCCGCGCGGGCGCCCACCACCAGCTGGCTGGACAGGAAACCGACCCCGGCGCCGGTGTGGTCGTACTGCGCGGTGAGTTCGATCGTCGCCCGCTCCAGTGACGCGCCCGCGCGTCCGGAGATCGTCTGCTGACTGGCCGTGGCGTTGCTCGACGCGCCGGAGGGCGCGCTCACGTCCTGCCGCAGCACGCCCACGCCCGCCCCGGCACCCACGTACAGCACGCCGATGGTCTGGGTGACCGACGCACGGGCCCGCGCCTGCGAGGATCCGAAGGTCCCCGCCGCCGACACCGCATCGGTCGACGTGTAGCTCGCGTCGCCGGTCAACGTGGTCGCCGGGGTCACCGTGAACTGCGGCGTGAACGAGCCGCCCCACCCGCTGAGCCGGGAGAACACGGGGTTCGCATCCCGCGTGGTCCAGAGACCGCCCGAGAGCCAGAGGCGGTCGTTCACTTGATGCGACGCCGTCCCGGTCAGGTCGGTCTTGGCGCGCGCGAACGCGGCGGTCCCGCCCGGCACGTTCTGGAAGCGCAGGTCGGCGTAGTCGGTACGGGTCCGGCGCTCGACCTCCGCGGAGACCCCGACGCCACTGCCACCGTTGAAGCTCCGGTACGCCACTTCCCCCGACGCGGTGGAGCCCCAGGGACCAGGCCCCTTGCCCGAGAGGCCGACCGCCGTGAGCTGCCGTCCGGCGCCGCT
>DASSQQ010000072.1:0-6687 GCA_035702425.1 Gemmatimonadales bacterium | reverse complement strand
GGCCGAGGTCGCGGCCGCGCTCCTCGCGCGGTCCCGGGGTCCGGAGCCCGCGGGCGACGCGCCGGCGGCGCCCGCCGCGCCGGGCGACGCGCGGTGGACCAAGATCTTCGTGAACGTGGGCAAGAAGGACGGCGTGGGCGCGAAGGACCTGGTGGGCGCGCTGATCCGGGAAGTGAAGGTGGACAAGGCGGACATCGGGAAGATCGAGACCCGGGAAACGTTCAGCACGGTGCTGCTCGCGGCGCGCGCGGCCGATCGCGCGGTGCGCGGGCTGTCGGGGATTTCGATCCGCGGCCGGCGGGTCACCGCCCGGCCCGACAAGTTCGCGGCGGCGGAAGGGAACGCGCGGGCGACTTCACGGTAGTAGAGCCCGTCCCTCTCCGGTCAGGAGCCTCCGTGTCAGCCGATCCAACCCGGAACCAGGCGTTCGTGCTCCGCGGCTTCAGCGATCCCCCCGGGCCCGGTCATTGCACCGTCGTCTCCTTCGACCGCCGGGCCCGCTCCCGGCGCGCGCTCCGGGCCCTGGGCAAGTGGTGGGGCATCGCGCTCCTGTCGGTGTTCATTCCGGTGGCGCACTTCCTCCTCGTCCCTTCCTTCTTCTTGTTCGGGATCTTCATGTCGGTGCAGAACCTGGGCACGAGCGAGCTGGCGAAGGACGCGCGCGGCGTCTGCCCCGATTGCGGCACCGAGCAGTCGCTCGATCTGGCGGCGAAGTGGCGCGCCCCCCAGCAGGTGACCTGCCGCAACTGCCATCGCGGGCTGGTGGTCGCCCTCGGGGCCACCCCCTGAAACGCCGACGGGCCGCCCAGCGGGGCGGCCCGTAATCAGCGCGATGCGACTGTCGCCTTACTTCATCTTCCCGTTGACCGCCATCTTCAGTTGCTTGCCCGCGCGAAACGCGGGAGCGATCGACGCCTTGATCTGAATCACGCCGCCGGTCTTCGGGTTGCGGCCCATCCGCGCGGCGCGCTTCCTCGCCTCGAAGTTGCCGAAGCCCGTGATCTGCACCTTGGCACCCTTCTTCAACTCGCCGGCGATGATGCCCTTGTCGTCGAACAGGGCTTCGATCGTCCGACCAGCGTCGGCTTTGGACATCTTCGTCCGCATCGCCAGCGCCGCGGTCAGCTCGGCTTTGTTCACAGGGCTCTCCTTTGTAAAAGAACGTGGACGCGGGAAACCTAGGAACGACGCCCCAAAACGAAGCGGGGCCTCAAAAACCCTTACAAAACCGGCACTATTATGGGATATCCCCAGAAAATCCGCAAGATACCGGCACTTCCTTGACCCCCACCCCCGCCCCCGCTACCCTTCTCCCCCGACGGCGGCCGGCCCCCTCCACCGGCATCTTTTCGGCCCCAGCGCGCTCGAGGCGACGTGTTCCACGGCACCAAACCGGGTTGGATCGAGGTCATCGCCGGGGTCATGTTTTCCGGCAAGAGCGAGGAATTGATCCGCCGGGTCCGCCGGGCGGTGATCGCCCGGAAGCAGGTGCAGGTCTTCAAGTCCCACCTGGACGCCCGCTACGCGGGCCTCTATCACGTCACCTCCCACGACGGCCTGACCGTCGAAGCGGCCCCGGTGGACTCGGCCGAGGAAATCATGCGCCAGATCCGGCCCGCCTCCGAGGTGGTGGCCGTGGACGAGGCGCAGTTCCTGGACGACGGGGTCGTCGCCGTGGCCAACGCCCTCGCCAACCGCGGGGTCCGGGTGATCCTCGCCGGGACCGACACCGATTTTCGCGGGGAGCCCTTCGGCGCGATGCCGGTGCTGATGTCGGTGGCGGAGATCGTGGACAAGTTTCACGCCATCTGCGTGGTCTGCGGCGGGCCCGCCACCCGCAACCAGCGCCTGGTGAACGGGAAGCCGGCGCCCTGGGAGAGCCCCACCATCATGGTCGGCGGGCGGGAGTCCTACGAGGCCCGCTGCCGCCACTGCCATAAAGTGCCGAGGGCGGATGAAGATCAGACGGCGCTGCTCTGAACGCGGAACGTGGAACGCGGAAGGCGGAAGTGACGCCCGCCCCAACCGGTTCCGCGTTCCGACTTCCGCCTTCCGGGTGCGATGCTGAACGTCGCCCTCACCGGCAACATCGCCGCGGGAAAGTCGACCGTGGTGGAGTGGTTCCGGAAATGGGGCGCGGAAGTGATCGACGCCGACCAGCTGGCGCGGGAGGCCGAGGCGCCGGGCACCGCGGTCCTCGCCGCGATCGCGCGGCGGTTCGGGGCCGACGTGCTGGCGCCCGACGGCTCCCTGGACCGCGCGGCGCTTCGCGCCAAGGTGATGGGGGACGATACCGCGCTCCAGTCCCTGAACGGGATCGTGCACCCCGCCGTGCAGCGCCGCCGCGACGAGCTGCTGGAGGACGCGCGGCGCCGCGGGGTGGCGCTCCTCGTGAACGACATTCCCCTGCTCTTCGAGGCGCTCGATCCGGCGCAGTTCGATGTGGTGGTGCTGGTGGACGCGCCGGACGCGGTGCGCCGCACCCGGCTGCGCACCCTGCGCGGGCTTTCCAACGACGACGCGGACCGGATGATCGGGTCCCAGATGCCGGCCGAGCGCAAGCGCGCGAAGAGTCACTACGTGATCGAGAACGACGGCACCCGCGCCGACCTGGAAAAGAAAGCGCGCGCGGTGTTTCAGGAACTGAAGAAACGCGCGAAGACCGGACTTTAACCCGTTGCCTTGACAAGGGTTGGCGGCGCCGGTAACCTTCGCCGCCACTCCACCACCCGCACCCCGAGCGCCATCCGATGTCCAACATCCCGGCCGACCTGCTCTACACCGAAGAGCACGAGTACGTGAAGAAGACCGCCGACGCCAGCGTGGTGCAGATCGGCATCACCGATTACGCGCAGGGCGAGCTGGGCGACGTGGTGTACGTCGACCTGCCGAAAGTCGGCGCCAGCTTCGGACGCATGGACGCCTTCGGCACCATCGAGGCGGTGAAAGCGGTCTCCGAGCTCTTCAGCCCGCTCGCGGGAACGGTGGTGGAGGTGAACGGCGCCCTGGAGGGCGACCCCTCGCTCGTGAACAAGGATCCCTACGGCGCGGGCTGGATGATCAAGCTGCGCGTGAAGAACGCGGGCGAGTTCGATCAGCTGCTGGGGAGCGCGGAATACCAGAAGCACGTGGGGAAATGAAGCCATCAGCCGTCAGCGATCAGCCCTCGGCCTTCCGCTATCGGCTGACGGCTGACGGCTGACGGCTTCGACGAAACATGCCAATGCCCGACACGACCTTCGCTCATCCCGACCGCTTCGCCCCGCGCCACATCGGACCCACGCCCGCCGATCAGCGGGAGATGCTGAAGACGCTGGGCTACGATTCCCTGGACCGCTTCATCGCGGACGTGATTCCGAAGGACATCCGCTTTCCCGGGCCGCTGAACCTTCCGGCCGCGCGCTCCGAGCACGAAGTGCTCGCCGACCTGCGCGCCCTCGCCGGGAAGAACGAGGTCTTCCGGTCCTACCTGGGCCAGGGCTACTCGGACTGCCTCACCCCGCCGGTGATTCTCCGCAACATCCTCGAGAATCCCGGCTGGTACACCGCGTACACGCCCTACCAGGCCGAGATCGCGCAGGGGCGGCTCGAAGCCCTCCTCAATTATCAGACCATGGTTGCCGACCTGACCGGCCTCCCGGTGGCGAACGCGTCCCTGCTCGACGAAGGCACGGCCGCGGCGGAAGCGATGCACATGACCGAGGCGGCCGTCACCCACGAGGGGAAGCCGGTCTACCTGGTGGACGAGGGATGCCACCCGCCGACCATCGCCGTGGTGCGCACCCGCGCCGCGGCGCGCGGCATCGAGATCCGGGTCGGCGATCCGGCGGGCTTCGCGTTCGGCGCGGGAGTGATCGGCGCGCTGGTGCAGTATCCCGCGACCGACGGGCGCATCACCGATTTCCGCGCGCTCGCCGAGAAGGCGCACGCCGCGGGCGCCATCCTCACCGCCGCCACCGATCTCCTGGCCCTCACTCTGCTCGTTCCGCCGGGGGAATGGGGCGCGGACGTGGCCATCGGGAACTCCCAGCGCTTCGGCGTGCCTCTGGGCTACGGCGGGCCGCACGCCGCGTTCTTCGCGACCCGGGAGGACTTCAAGCGCCACCTGCCGGGCCGCATCATCGGCGTCTCGAGGGACGCCGAGGGCCGCCCCGGCCTCCGGATGGCGCTGCAGACCCGCGAACAACACATCCGGCGCGACAAGGCGACGAGCAACATCTGCACCGCGCAGGTGCTCCTTGCCGTGACCGCCGGGATGTACGCGGTCTACCACGGGCCCGAGGGGTTGAAGGCGATCGCGGAGCGGCTGCACCGCCTGACCGCCATCCTCGCGGCGGGCGCGCAGCGCCTGGGCTACCGCGTGGTGCACACCGCGTACTTCGACACCATCGCGCTCGAGACCGACGCGGCGACGGCGACCAAGATCCACGCCGCGGCGCGCCAGCGGCGGGTGAACCTCCGGCCCCTCTCCGCGACCCGCATCGCGATCGCGCTGCACGAAACGGTGGGCGCCGACGAGGTGCGCGCCCTGCTCGACATTCTCGCGGCGGGCCGCCGCGCCCCCGACCTGGACGAGCTGGCGCAGGCCAAGTCCGCGATCCCCGCCGCGCTGGCCCGCACCTCGCCGTATCTCACCCACCCGGTCTTCCACCGGCACCGGTCGGAAACCGAGATGCTCCGCTACCTGAAGCAGCTCGAGGACCGCGATCTCTCCCTCACCTCGGCGATGATCCCGCTGGGCTCCTGCACCATGAAGCTGAACGCGACCGCGGAGATGATTCCCGTCACCTGGGCCGAGTTCGGGCGCCTGCATCCCTTCGCGCCGGTGGAGCAGGCGCAGGGATACGCCGAGCTGTTCCGGCGCCTCGAGACCTGGCTGGCGGAGATCACGGGCTTCGCGGGCGTCTCGCTGCAGCCCAACGCGGGCTCGCAGGGCGAGTACGCGGGGCTCCTCGTCATCCGCGCCTATCAGAAAGCGCAGGGCCAGGCGCACCGCGACGTCTGCCTGATTCCCCAGTCGGCGCACGGCACCAATCCCGCGAGCGCGGTGATGGCGGGGCTCAAGGTGGTGGTGGTGAGAACCGACGCCAAGGGCAACATCGACGTCACGGACCTCAAGGCCAAGGCGAAAGAGCACCAGGCTCAGCTGGCGGCGCTGATGGTCACCTATCCCTCGACCCACGGCGTGTTCGAATCGGCCATCAAGGACATCTGCCGCGCGGTGCACCAGTGCGGCGGCCAGGTCTACATGGACGGCGCCAACCTGAACGCGCAGGTGGGGCTCTGCCGTCCCGGCGACATCGGCGCCGACGTCTGCCACCTGAACCTGCACAAGACCTTCTGCATCCCGCACGGCGGCGGCGGACCCGGCATGGGCCCGATCGCGGTCGCGCCGCATCTCGTGCCTTTCCTGCCCCAGCATCCGCTGGTGAACCTGGGACATCCCCAGGGCGCGGGCACGGTGTCGTCGGCGCCGTGGGGGAGCGCGTCCATACTGCCGATCTCCTACGCCTACATCGCCATGATGGGGCCCGACGGGCTCACCGACGCCACCAAGGTCGCGATTCTCTCCGCGAACTACGTGGCGCGGCGGGTGGCGGGACACTACGGCCTGCTGTACGCGGGGGAGAAAGGGCTCGTCGCCCACGAGTGCATCATCGATCCGCGCGCCTTCAAGGCGTCCGCGGGGATCGAGGTCGAGGACATCGCGAAGCGCATCATCGATTACGGATTCCACCCGCCCACCATTTCGTTCCCGGTGCCCGGCACCATGATGGTGGAGCCGACCGAGAGCGAGCCCAGGGCGGAGCTCGACCGCTTCTGCGACGCGCTGATCGCGATCCGGGAAGAGATCCGCGAAGTGGAGGACGGCAAGGTGCCCCGCGACAACAACGTGCTGAAACGGGCGCCGCACACCCTCGCCGATCTCGTCGCCGACCGCTGGGACCGGCCCTACTCTCGGGAACGGGCGGCCTTCCCGTCCGCCGCGACGCGCCAGCACAAGATCTGGCCGCCGGTGGGCCGGGTGGACGGCGCCTACGGGGACCGCAACCTCATCTGCGTGTGCCCGCCGGTGGAGAGCTACGCGGAAGCGGCGGACTGAAGCACCGGCGGTCGCCTTGCCGCTAGCGTGGCACCTCCTCCTCGAGTCCGCGCCCCGGTCCGGCGCGTCGAACATGTCCGCGGACGCCGCCCTGCTCGAGGAAGCGGCCCGCACCGGCCGCGCGTTCCTCCGGCTCTACCGCTGGGACCCGCCCTGCCTCTCCTTCGGACGCAACGAGCCCGCCCTCACCCGCTACGACCGCGTGGAGATCGAGCGCCGCGGGATGGACGTGGTGCGGCGGCCGACCGGCGGCCGCGCGGTGTGGCACCAGCACGAAGTCACCTACGCGGTGGCGGCGCCGGCCGGCGCCCTGGGATCGCTCGCCGAGAGCTACTGCGCGATTCACGAGCGCCTGGCGCGCGCCCTCACGGCCCTCGGCGCCCGGGCCACGCTGGCTCCGCGTCGGCGAGAGGTGGCTCTCGACCAGGGGGCGGGCGCGTGTTTCTCGAGCGCCGCGGGCGGCGAGGTGCTGGTGGACGGAAAGAAAGTGATCGGCTCGGCCCAGGTCCGGGAGCGGGGCGCGCTGCTGCAGCACGGCTCGATCCTGCTCGACGGCACACAGGACGTGGTGGCGGCCATCAACC
>DASSQQ010000071.1:0-13787 GCA_035702425.1 Gemmatimonadales bacterium | reverse complement strand
CACGCCGCCCGGCTCGAGGAGTGGCGCCGCGCCCTGGAAGAGCGCCCGGGTCGCCGCCAGGCCGTCCCGCCCGCTCACCAGCGCCGCGCGCGGCTCGAACTGCTTCACCGCCGGAGCCAGCTCGTCGTACTCGGCCTCCGTGAGATACGGCGGGTTGGACACGATCACCCGGTAGCGCGCGCCCGCGAGCGGGGCGAGGAGGTCGCCCTCGCGCACCTCGACGGGAATCCGGGGCCGCACCAGCGCCACGTTTTCCCGCGCCAGGTCCGCGGCGTCCCGCGAGCGGTCCACGGCCACCACCCGGTC
Source organism: Gemmatimonadales bacterium (assembly GCA_035702425.1). Taxonomy (GTDB): domain Bacteria; phylum Gemmatimonadota; class Gemmatimonadetes; order Gemmatimonadales; family GWC2-71-9; genus DASSQQ01. The sequence continues at coordinate 13,481 of DASSQQ010000071.1, read as the reverse complement.
GAAGCGCCCTTCCACCGCCAGACTGAGGGCGATGCAGCCGCAGCCGGTCCCGACGTCGGCGACCAACCCCCCGTTGGCGCGTCCCCCGTCTCGCTTCCCCCACTCCAGAACCAATTCGACCAGTCCCTCGGTTTCCGGACGCGGGATCAGGGCCCGGCGATCGCATTTCAGCTCCAGCGTCCGGAAGCTCACCCGCCCCACGGCGTACGGGAAGGGGACCCCGAGCGCGCGCTGTTCCACCGCGTCCCAGAACCGCTGGCGGATGGGCGTGACCGACGCGCCCTCCCGTTTCAGCCACACCTCGCCCGGCGCCAGGCCCTCGAGCGCCGCCCAAAGCGCCGTGGCCTCGCGCTTCGCGTTCAGCACGCCCGCGCCGGCCAGCTGCTCCGCGCCGCGATCGAGCGTTTGCGCGATGGAGGGCCGCACCGGGTCAGGCACTGAGCCGCTCCTTCTCGCCCGCGGAGCGCAGCGCGGTGATCACGTCGTCGAGCTTGCCTTCGAGGACCTCGGAGAGGCTGTGCGTGGTGTAGTGGATGCGGTGATCGGTGAGCCGGTTCTGCGGGAAGTTGTAGGTGCGGATCTTGGCGGAGCGGTCCCCCGTCCCCACCTGCGCCCGCCGCTCCCGCGCCCGCGCCGCCTCCTGCTCCGCCACGATGTGGTCGAGGAGCCGGGAACGCAGAATCTCGATCGCCTTGATCTTGTTCTGGAGCTGGGATTTCTGATCCTGGCACTGCACCACGAGACCGGACGGGAGGTGGGTCACCCGCACCGCGCTGTCCGTGGTGTTGACGCTCTGCCCGCCGGGCCCCGAGGAGCGGAAGACGTCGATCCGCAGATCCTTCTCTTCGATCTTCACGTCCACTTCTTCGGCTTCCGGCAGGACGGCGACCGTCGCGGCGGAGGTGTGGATCCGCCCCTGCGCCTCGGTCTCGGGAACCCGCTGTACCCGGTGCACGCCCGATTCGTAGCGCAGGGTGCCGTAGGCCTTGGCGCCGCGGGCGGCGAAGATCGCCTCCTTCACCCCTCCCAGCGTGCCTTCCGAGAGGTCCATCATCTCCACTTTCCACCCCCGCCGCTCGGCGAAGCGGGTGTACATGCGGAGCAGATCGGCGGCGAAGAGCGCGGCTTCATCGCCGCCGGTGCCGGCGCGGATCTCGACGATGGCGTCGCGGTCGTCCAGCGGATCCGAGGGCGCGAGCAGCTCGGCCAGCTGGGCGTCGAGTCGCTGGATTTCCGGACGCAGGCGCTCCACGTCGGCGCGGGCCAACTCGGCCAGCTCGGGGTCACGGTCCTGGGTGACCTCGCGGGCCTGCGCCAGCTCCCGCTCCAGGCGGGAAAGCCGATCGTGGGTTTGGCGGATGGTGTCGAGCCGCGCGTGCTCGCGGCCCAGCTGCTTCAGCCTGGCCGGGTTCCGCGCGGTTTCGGGGTCGGCCAGCGCTTGGGCGACCTCCTCCGCCCGCGCGAGCGCCTGGCGGAGTAGGGCCTCCACGCTTTACCCCGCCGCCTTCTCCGTGCCGTACTTCTGGCGGAAGCGCTCGACGCGGCCGGCGGTGTCCATGAGCTTCTGCTTGCCCGTGTAGTAGGGGTGGCACTGGGCGCAGATTTCCACGTGGATCGCGGGCGTGGTGGACCGCGTCACGAAGCTGTTGCCGCAGGCGCACTGAACGGTGGCCCGCTGATAGGTCGGATGAATGCCCGGTTTCACTGCTGTCTCGTCCTTGCCAAAATGTCGTACGGCGATGAAGCGCGGAAATATAATCGGCGCCGTGAGTTGGCGGCAAGGCGCGGGCCCCGTCCCGAATTGACAGGGGCTCCCCGAGGCCGTAAGCTTGCCCCTCCAATGGGTTCCAGCGCCAAAGGCGATACCCGCTCTTCGGCCACGACGGCCATCCTGCAGCGGGTCCCTCTCTTCGACCAGCTCGCGCCCGCCGAAATCGTGCGGGTGAGCGAAGTCGCCCGGGAACGGAGTTATCCCAAGAACTCCGTGATCCTCTTCGAGGATGACCCCGGGGACGCGCTCTACGTCGTGGCTACCGGTCAGGTGAAAGTGGTGCTCATCGGCGAGGACGGGCGCGAGGTGATTCTCTCGGTCCTCGGCCCCGGCGAGTTCTTCGGCGAGATGGCGCTGATCGACGACGAGCCCCGCTCCGCGCACGTGATCGCGATGGAGGATTCGAATCTCGTGGTCCTCCGCCGCGAAGACTTCCAGCAGATCCTGGTCCAGACCCCCGCCATTTCGGTGTCGCTCCTGCGCGAGCTCTCGCGCCGGCTGCGCCGGGTGGACGAAAAGGTCGGCTCGCTCGTGCTGCTGGACGTGAACGGACGGGTGGCGCGACTGCTGCTCGAAATGGCGGACGAGACCGGCGGCGAGCGCGTCACCCGCCGGCTCACGCACCACACCATCGCGCAGATGATCGGGTCGTCCCGCGAGACGGTGAGCCGCACCATGCGGGAGCTCGTGGACAAGGGCCTGATCGAGGTGACCCGCAAGGATATCGTGATCCGCGACCGCGGCGCGCTGGAGACCGCCGCGGGGCGGGCGTGAGATGGGTCACCGCTCCCCGGTGAGGCGCCGACTTGTCGTACATGCCTGCCAATCAGTAACTTAGCCGAGGAATCGGCGTGCCTGAACGTTTGACCTACACGGTGACTTTTTGGGGGACGCGCGGGTCGATCCCCACGCCTGGCCCCCACACCGCACGTTACGGCGGCAACACACCGTGCGTGGCCGTGGAGGGAGCGGGCGGGCACCTCGTCATTCTCGACGCCGGGACCGGAATCCGGGCCCTGGGCTTGAAGCTGGTGGAGCGGCAGAACGGCGCGGTGAAAGCGGAGATTCTGCTCTCCCACGCGCACTGGGATCACATTCAGGGCCTGCCCTACTTCAAGCCCTTCTTCGCGCCGGGCAACGCGGTGCGGATTTGGGGCTCGCAGCAGGGCGGGATGGGCCTCGAGGCGATCCTCCGCCAGCAGATGCATCCGGCGGTGTTCCCGGTGCCGCTGGACGCGCTGTCGGCGCAGCTCACGGTGCGCGAAGTGGCCGAGGGCCACTTCACCCTGGGGGAGTTCACGGTGCGGGCGATGCGACTGCGCCACCCCGGCACCACCCTGGGATACCGGCTGACGCCGACCGGCGGCGGACCCAGTATGGCGTACGTGACGGACAACGAGCTGGGGCCGGGCGGGTCTTACGAGACACCGGCGGAGTGGCGGCGGAATCTGGTGAACTTTCTCGCCGGCACCGAGCTTCTGGTGCACGACGCGATGTACACCTCGGCGGAGCTCGACCAGCACCGGGGGTGGGGACATTCGAGCGTGGACGAAGCGGTGGCGCTCGCCGCCGAAGCGGGCGTAAACCGGCTGGTGCTGTTCCATCACGAGCCGGAGCACGACGACGAAACGATGGACGGGCTGTTGGCCGCGGCGCGGCGTGCCGCGCGGGAGCGCGGGAAGCCCGCAGAAGTGCTGGCGGCTCAGGAAGGCATGCACCTGACTCTCTGACCTCGTAAGGAGCCACTCTATGCGCGCGCGTTCCCTACTCGCTCTGCTGGCGTTCGCCAGCCTGCCGCTCGGCGGGCTCGCCGCGCAGGGCGCCACCGATGCCCGGCCCGGCGTCGCCGTCTTCGAATTCGAGAACGGTGGCTCCATCGGGCAGGACAGCCTCAACTTCGCCGGCCTCCAGCGCGGCATTCCGGGGATGCTCATCTCCGAGCTCTCCGCGAACACCGCCTGGCGCGTGGTCGAGCGCGAGCAGGTGCAGAAGCTGCTCGACGAGCAGAACCTGGGCTCGACCGGCCGGGTGGACGCGCAGACCGCCGCCAAGATCGGCAAGCTGGTCGGCGCCAAGTATGCCGTCCTCGGCACCTTCATCGACTTCTCCGGCGACTTCCGGGTGGACATCCGCCTGGTCAACGTCGAAACCTCGGAGATCATGAAAACCGAGCACGCCGTGATGAGCCGCGACAAGCTCTTCGGGATCATCACCGACGTCGCGACCCGTCTGATGAAGGACGTGAACCTGCCGCCGCTGCCCAAGCAGACCGCCGACGCGCGGATGAGCCGGCAAGTGCCGACCGAAGCCCTGACCTACTACTCGCGCGCCCTGCTCTACCAGGACCGCGGGCAGAAGGACAAGGCGGTCGAGATGTACAACAAGGCGCTGGCCGTCTTCCCCGAGTACACGGAGGCCCAGCAGGGGCTCGAGCGGGAGAAGAACTCCTGACCCTCCGGTGATCGTTCCGATCGCCCGGCTGGGCGGTTCCGCGGCGCGCCGGCTCTCCCGACTGGGAGCGCTGGCGCGCTTCGGCTTTGGCGCCCTCCGGGCGGGCTTCGCGCTGTCCGCCGCGGGGCGCCGGGTCGCGTTCCGCGTCACCCTCAACCAGATCCGGTTCACCGCCGTGAACGCGGTGGGACTCTTCGTCCTGCTCTCCGGCATCCTCTCCTTCCTCGTCATCTCCCAGCTGGTGCGCCAGCTGGGCACCTTCGGCGCCACCGACCTGATCGGCACCGTGATCGTGGTCGCCATCGTGCGCGAATTCGGGCCCCTGATCACGGCGCTCGCCGTCGCGGGCCGCTCCGGCACCGCGATCTCGGCCGAGCTCGCGACCAACAAGGTGCTGGGCGAAGTGCGCGCCCTGGAGGCGATGGGGATCGACTCCCGCCAGTACCTGGTGGTGCCGCGGCTCGCCGCGGCGCTGGTCTCGGTGTTCGCGCTGATCGTGGTCTTCGACGTGGGCGCGGTCGCCGCGGGATTTCTCGCGGCCTCCATCAACGGCATGACGGGCACCCGCTACGCCGAGACCGTGCTGCAATCGCTGGGCGCGGACGACATCTGGCTGACGGTCGCGAAGGCGGTGGCGTTCGGGCTGATCGTGGGCGTCGTCCCCTGCTACTTCGGGCTCGCCGCCCGGCGCTCCACCACCGAGATCCCGATCGCGGTGAGCCGCGCCACCGTGGTCGCGCTGGTCGGCATCTTCATCTGCTCGGCGCTCTTCGCCGCGATCGTGTGACCGCCCCTCCGCTCGAGTTCGTGAACGTGGCGCTCCCCGCCCGCCGCCCGCAGGCGCTCAGCCTCACGGTGCCCGCGCATCACACGGTGGCGGTCCTGGGCGATGAGGCGTCGGGCGTGGGCGCGCTGTCGGGATTCGCGCTGGGGCTGGAACGGCCCGCCGCGGGAAGTGTGAAGGTGTTCGGCACCGTCATCGCGGACCTTCCGGAGCGGGAGCGCTTGGCCTTCCGCCGCCGGGTGGGCTACCTTCCCGCGGGCGACGGCCTGCTGCAGAACCTGTCGCTGCGCGATAACGTGGCCCTGCCCCTGCGGTTCGGGAGCGCGGCGGCGCCGCCCGAGATCGAGGGCCGCGTGAACGTGATGCTGGCGCAGGTGCGGCTGGCGCCCGCGGCGGCGCGGCGGCCGGCGCAGGCCAGCGAAGAAGAACGGCGGCGCGCGGCGTTCGCGCGGGCGATGGCCTTCGATCCCGGGCTCCTGCTCCTGGACCAGCCCTTCGACGGCGTGACGGTGCGCACCGCCGCGGAACTCCTGGAGGTGGCGCGGGGCGGTGAAACCGCCGAAGGCGGCCGACGGACCATTCTCGTCACCGGCCACGAGCTGCCGGAAGCGATCCGCCGCCGGGTGGAAACCGTCTACCGGCTCTCGCGCGAAGGCGTTCTGGAACCGGAAAGGGCATAGTGCCGGCTCGTGGATACGACACGTCAGGATTTTCTGGTCGGGCTCCTGCTCATCGTGACCATCGCGATCGTGGTCGGGGCACTGATCGCGACCAGCGGGCTGGGCGAGCGCCGCTATACCCTCTACATGCGCGCCGCGAGCGCGGAGGGGATTTCGGCGGACACCCGGGTGCTGGTGCGCGGCCTCGAGCTGGGGCGGGTGAAGACCATCGTCCCCCGCGTGGATCCCGCCACCGGCGCCATCTCCTTCGTGGCGAAGCTCTCCCTGGCGGAGACTTTTCAGGGCGGCTCCCGGCTCGAGCTCCCGCTGGGCACGCGGGCGGTGATTGACCAGGTGAGCCAGATTTCCGCCGCCGCGCTGATCCGCCTCGAGCCCCCCGACTCGCTCAGGCGCGGGCGCGGGTTCCTCGTGGCGAACGACACCATCGACTCCGAGCGCCGCGCCTCGCCGCTCGACCAGCTGTCCGCGGTGGCGGGACACCTCTCCCAGGAGGTCGAAGAAGTGCTGCATCAGTCGCACCGGACCCTGGAGCGGGTGCAGGTCGCGGTCAGCCAGGCGCAGCAGACCATGCGCGACCTCGAGCCCGACGTGCAACACACCCTCGCCGGCCTCGCCGGCACGATGGGCCGCGTGGACTCGGTAATGCGCCGGGTGAACGGCGCCGGGCTCGCCGACTCGGTCGTCACCACGCTCGCCACCACCGACCGCCTGCTGGAGCGGCTCGACACCCTGGCGCGGGACACCCACGCCATGGAGGCCGAGAACCGCGAGAACCTCAAGACCTCGGTCACCAACCTCACCGAGGCGAGCCGGCAGCTGCAGCACTTCGTGGACCAGCTCTCCGCCCGTCCCTACCGCCTGCTGACGGGGGTCAAACCGCTCCCGCCCAGGGTGGACTCCACGAAAGCCGCGGCCGACCCCAAGCGGGACAGCGTCCAGTCATGAGATACGTCCTCCTCCACGCCGAGGGCTGGAGTCCGGACGCGATCACGCACGCCCTGGAGAACGGCCAGGTGAGCGTCGAAGCGGTGACGGCGAAGACCCTCACCGCGCGGGAGCAGCCGACGGTCCTGGCGCTGGACGCGGCGTCCCGGGCGGCGTTCCCGATCGAGGCGCTGCGCGCCTTCGTGGACGGCGGCGGCGCGATCGTGGCGCTGGGCGCCCCCGGTGAAGACGACCTGCCCGCCCTGCTGCCGCCCGAGCTCTTGAGCGGCTTCGTGCCGCTCCCCATTCACCCGGGCCAGCTCCTGGTCGCCGTGCGCGCCGGGCTCCGCGAGGCGGCGGCGCGGGCCGAGACCGCGCGGGCCCGAGGCGAAGCGGGCATGCGGGCGCGGGAGATCGGGGAGCTGACGCGCATCGGCGTCGCCCTCGGCACCGAGCGCGACTTGAAGACCCTGCTCGACCTGATCCTCACCCAGGCGCGCCGGATCACCCAGTCCGACGCGGGGAGCCTGTATCTGGTCGAGGCCACCGAGCAGGGCACCAAGCGGCTCCGGTTCCGCCTGGCGCAGACCTTCTCCAAGCCCGAGGCGCCGTTCGTCGAGTCCACCATGCCGATGGATCGCACCAGCCTCGCCGGCTACGCCGCCACCACCGGCGAGCCGCTGGTGATCGACGACGCGTATTACCTGCCCCCGGACGTCGAATACTCGATCAACCGCTTCTTCGACGAGCGGTACGGGTACCGCACCAAGTCCATGCTGGTGATCCCGATGACCGATCACAAGGAAAACGTCATCGGCGTCCTCCAGCTCATCAACCGGAAGCGCGAGCCGGACTTCGTGCTCGCGACGCCGGTGGAGGTGGAGCAGCAGGTCGTCCCCTACTCCCGGCGCACGGTGGAGCTGGTCACGGCCCTCGCGGGCCAGGCGGCGGTCGCGATCGAGAACTCCCGGCTCTACGAGGACATCGAGCGCCTGTTCGAGGGCTTCGTCCAGGCCGCGGTCACGGCCATCGAGCAGCGGGATCCGACCACGTTCGGCCATTCCGGACGGGTGGCGAGCTATACCGTGACCCTCGCCGAGGTGGTGGACCGCGCCCCGGACGGCCCCTACCGCCCGGTGAAGTTCACGCGGGAGCAGCTGAAGGAAATCAAGTACGCGGGGATGCTCCACGACTTCGGCAAGGTCGGCGTGCGGGAGCAGGTGCTGGTGAAGTCGAAAAAGCTCTACGGCCCGCACCTCGAGCTGCTGCGCCAGCGGCACGCCTTCGTGCGCCGCACCGCGGAGCGTGACTTCTGGCGCAAGTGCGCCGAGTATCTCGAGAAGGACCGCAAGGGTTACGAGAAATTCCGCGCCGGCCTCGAGGCGGACCACAAGAAGGAGCTGGCCGAGCTGGACCGATTCATCGAGGTGGTCCTCCAGGCCAACGAGCCCTCGCTGCTCCCCGAAGGCAGCTTCGAGGAGCTCAGCGCGTTCTCCCAGCGGCGTTACGACGACCTGGACGGCCAGCCGCAGCCCCTGCTCACGGGCGAAGAGGTGCGCTACCTCACGATCCGCAAGGGCAGTCTGGACGAGGCGGAACGGCTCGAGATCGAAAGCCACGTGACGCACACCTACCGGTTCCTGCAGCAGATCCCCTGGACCAAGGAGCTGCAGCAGATCCCGCTCATCGCCTACGGGCACCACGAGAAGATGGACGGGCGGGGGTATCCACGGCACGTCACCGCGGACGCGATTCCGATTCAGACCCGGATGATGACAATCAGCGACATTTTCGACGCGCTCACCGCGTCGGACCGCCCCTACAAGCGCGCGGTGCCGGTGCAGCGGGCGCTGGACATCATGACCGAAGAAGTGAAAGGGGGACAGCTCGACACCGAGCTCTTCCGCCTCTTCGTCGAAGGCAAGGTGTTCGAGAGCGGCGCCTAGACGAGGAGCCGCACCGCCACCAGCAGCAGGAACCCTCCGAAGGCCCGCCGCAGCACGATGTCCGACACCGACCCGGCGACCCGCGCGCCCAGGTAAGCACCGACCAGCAGGCCCGCCGCGATCAGCGCCGCGTACCCCACCCGCACCTGACCCCGCCGGTAGTACTCGAGCGTGCCCAGGAGGCCCACCGGGAGCAAGAGCGAGGCCAGCGAGGTACCGTTCGCGGTGTGCTGATCGAGCTTGGCGACCAGCACCAGGCCCGGGATGATCACCACCGCGCCCCCCACGCCGAAGACGCCGGAGATCACTCCGGCCACGAGACCGACCACACCCACCAGCACCCAGCTCGTCACCGATCGCTCCTTTCGGGTTCGCCCCAGCCGCCGCCGCCCGGGGTCTCGATTCGCAGCACGTCGCCTTTGGCGAGCGACAGGGACGTTTTCGCGCCCACGGGCGCGCCGTTCACGAGGTTCTTCCCCGGCGCTCCCTCCCCGCCGCCCGCGGCACCGGCCGGGCCGCGGCGCCGGCGATCGGTGAGGAGCGTCGCCTCCATCGGCTGGAGCGCCTCGAATTCCCGCACCACGCCGGTCCCGCCCCGGTGCCGGCCCGCGCCGCCGGACCCCGCGCGCCGGGAGTAGGAGCGCACCCGGATCGGATACTCGAGCTCGAGAACTTCCACCGGCGTATTCCGGGTGTTGGACATTCCCACGTGGACGGCCGAGGGCCCCGGCCCGGCGGGCCCCGCCCCCTGCCCTCCACCCACCGTCTCGTAATAGGTCCACCCCGGACCGCCCAGGGTCACGTTGTTCATCGTCCCCTGGCCCTGCGCCGGCACCGGCACGCCGCCCAGGGCCAGGGCGCGGAAGACGGTGTCCGCGATCCGCTGCGAGGTCTCGACGTTCCCCGCGGCCACCGCGCTGGGCCGCACCGCGTTCACGAGACAGCCCTCGGGCGCGGTCACCCGAATCGCGCGCTCGAGGCCGGCGTTGACCGGAAGGTCTTCCGGCAGAAGCGTCCGCACCACGAAGAGCACCGCGGAACGCGTCACCGCCAGCGGACAGTTGACGTTCCCCGCCGCCGCCGGCGCGGTACCCGCGAAGTCCGCGTGGAAGACGCCGTCCCGCATCTCCACCCGGACCGCGATCCGGAAATCGTCGTTGACGACGCCGTCGCCCTCCAGGTCATCCGCGGCGGTGAGCCCCGAGATACCGAGGCCCGAGAGCACCGCACGGGCGCGCCGCTCGACGTAGGCCGCGAGATCGCGGGCCCCGGACTCGAGCGCCGCCCACCCGTGTCGCGACGCGAGGCCGGCGAGCGCGGCCGCGCCCCGCTCCACCGCCGCGCGCTGGGCCCGGAGATCCGCCCGGCGCTCATCCGGGGTGCGGACGTTGGCCAGGAGCAGCCGCTCCACCTCCGGCGTCAGGCGCACCGGCGGCAGGATCAGGCCCTCGGCGAAAATCTCCCGCGCGCCCGCGGGCATGCTTCCCGGCGCCACGCCGCCCACATCCGAATGGTGGGCGCGGACCACGCTGTACCCCGCCACCCGCGCCCCGTCCGCGACGGCCCCGATGAGCGTCAGGTCGGGAAGATGGGTTCCGCCGGTGTACGGATCGTTCAAGAGGAAGAGCTCGCCGGGCCGCGGGCGCTCCGCGCGCACCGCCGCCACCGCCTCCGCCATCGCGCCCAGATGGACGGGGATGTGCGCGGCCTGCGCGATCATCCCGCCCTCCGCGTCGAAGAGGGCCGCGGACGCATCGCGCCGCTCGCGGATGTTGGGGGACACGGCCGAATGAATCAGCACCAGCCCCATTTCCTCCGCGATGGACGCGAAGGCGTGCCCCATCACCTCGAGGCCGACCGCGTCGAGACTCACCGGCGCTCCAGGAGCAACGCTCCGGACTGATGCACGGTGCCGCGCCAGCCCGGCTCGACCAGCGCGGTGGCGTCGCCGCCGGGAAGGACCGCGGGGCCTTCGACCACGAAGCCCGCGGGCAAGGTGTCGAGAGGAAGCACGGTCGCCTCCGCGCGAGCGCCGCCCACCACCACCGCGCGGCTGCGCGGCGCGGCACGACCGCCGTTCCGCGCGCCCGGCCGGCCGAAGAAGTCCGGCAACGCCGGCGCGCGGGTCGCCACCACCCGCAGGTTGACGATTTCGATCGGCGTATCGGCGGTGGCGTGCCCGTACCGCGCGCGGTGCGCCGTGATGAAGACCTCGCGCAGGCTCGCGGGCTCCGCGTCCAGCACCGGGACGGGAATCTCGAAGCCCTGACCCCGGAACCTGCAGTCGGCGACCCGCTGCAGGACGCCCCCCGGCAGCTCGCGGGCGGCGTTCACGACCAGCGGTTGGAGCGCCGACGCGATATCGGCCGCCGTGACGGCCTCGAGACGCCGGTGGAACGACACCGCGAAGTCCATCCGCTCCGCCGCCGCGGCGAGTCCCAGGGCCGAGAGCACGCCGGGGTGCGGCGGGAGGACCACGCGCGACATGCCGAGGGCGTCCGCCAGCGCGCACCCGAAGAGCCCTCCCGCGCCCCCGAACGGCATCAGGGCCATCCGCCGCGGATCGACGCCGCGCGCCACGCTCACCCGCTTGAGGGCCCGCGCCATCACGGCGGTGGCGATCTCGACCATGCCGGCGGCGGTCGCCGTCACGTCCCGGCCGGTGGCGGGCGTGAGCGTGGCCACCGCGCGCTCGGCCGCGCCCGGGTCGAGCCGCACTTCGTCCGCGAGGGGTGCGGCGGGATCGAGCCACCCCAGCACCAGGCAGGCGTCGGTCACCGTGGGCTCGGTGCCGCCGCGACCGTAACAGGCGGGGCCGGGACTGGCGCCCGCGCTCCGCGGCCCCACGCGCAGCGCCCCGCCTTCGTCGGTCCAGGCGACGCTTCCGCCACCCGCGCTCACGGTCTCGATGAGCACCGCCGGGAGCCCGAGGGGAACCCCTCCCACCACCGCTGAATCGGCGATGAGCGAGGCCCCGCCGACGACGATGCTCGCGTCCGCGCTGGTGCCCCCCATGTCGAGCGTGAGCAGGTCGGTGACGCCCGCCGCTTCCCCCGCGAGCCGCGCGCCCACCACCCCGCCCGCGGGACCCGAGAGCGCGAGGCACGCCGCGCGGGAGCCGGCGGCGGGCGGCGAGAGGGTGCCGCCGGCGGAGGTGACGACGCGAACGGTGGACACGCCGCGGCGCCGGAGCCCCGCTTCCGCGCGCGCGAGGTAGGCGCCCGCCGCCGGGCGCAAATAGGCCTCGGCGGTGGTGGTGCTGGTGCGCTCGTACTCCCGGAACACGGGAAGCACTTCGTGGCTCGCGGCCACCGGGACGCCGGGAAGCGCGGCGCGAAGCCCGGCGGCGAGAAGCTGCTCGAATTGCGGATGCCTGAACGCGAAGAGACAGGAGATCGCGACCGCTTCCGGCCGGAGCCCGCGCACCTGCGCCACCACCCGCTCCACCTCGGCGGGCTTGAGCGGTTCCACCACGCCCTCGCTCCCCATCCGCTCGGCGACGCCCACCACGCAGTCGCGGGACACGAGGGGCGGCGGGTGATCCCGGGCGAGGTCGTAGAGCGCGGCGCGATCCTGGCGCCGGAGCCAGAGCAGGTCCTCGAACCCGGCCGTGGTCACGAGCACCACCCGCGCGCCGCGGCGCTCGAGCAGCGCGTTGGTGGCGACCGTGGTCCCGTGCACCACCGTCTCCACGCCGCCCCCGATCTCTTCGACCGCGCGAAAGAGCCCTTGGGCGGGGTCCGCGGGACTGCTCGCGACTTTGCGGACCCGGAGACTGCCGTCGGCCGCGATGGAGACGAGGTCGGTGAAGGTCCCCCCGACGTCCACCCCGGCCCGGGCGCTCATCGCCGCGGGACGGCGAGACCGCCGAGCATCGCGAGCGCGCCCAGCGCCGAGAGCACCCCGACCCAGTCGCCCAGGCGCACGTAGAGCGGGATGACGTCGCTGGTGACCAGGCGGCCGGCGTCCACGGCTTCGGTCATGACGCCGGTGGCGTCGTGCACCCGGCCCGTGGGGTCCACCAGCTCCGAAATGCCGGAGTTCGCGGCGCGGGCGATTCCCATCCGGGTCTCGATGGCGCGCAGCACCAGGTGGGACGCGTGCTGGTAGGGCGCGGTGGTGCGGCCGTACCAGGCGTCGTTGGTGATGTTCACGAGGAACTGCGCCCCCGCCCGACGGTAGGCGCGGGGCAAGTCTTCGAAAATGGACTCGTAGCAGATGATGACCCCGAACCGTCCGATCCCGGTGGCGTAGACCGGGAGCCCCGTGCCCCTCCCGAATCCCCCGAAGAACTCGAGCCCGGCGAACCAGCGCGGGTTGACGAAGGGCACCCGCTCGACCACCGGCACCAGGTAATGTTTTTCGTAGACCGGATGCGGCCGCCAGGCGCCGGTCGAGTCGTAGAAGAACGCCGCGTTGTAGTATTCGCGGTCCGTCCCGCTCACGGTCCGGTGCAGGGCGCCCACGAGGAGCGGCGTGTGGCTCTCCCGGCTGAATCGCGCCAGCGATGAATCCCAGGCCGGTTGCTCCGCGAGGTACCCGGGCACCGCCGCCTCGGGCCAGAGCACGAGATCGGGCCGGGAAAGCGCCCGCACCCGCCGGGACAGGGAGAGCTGCTTCGCCACTTCGCTGTCCCCCTCACCCCAGCCCCACTTTTCATCGAAGGCGATGTTGGGCTGGACCATCCCCACCACGCCCACCTCCCGCGTGGGGAGGGTCCGCATCCGCCAGATCCCGTAGCCCAGCGCGACCACAACGCTCGCCGCGACCGGAGCCGCGCGGCGGAGCCGGCGCGCCCAGGTGGCGGGATCGGCGAGCGCCGCCTCGAGGAGCGCCACGTTGCACCAGGCCACCCAGAAGGTCACCCCGCGCGCGCCGGCGATGTCGGCCCACTGGATGAGCGGCGGGGCGTCGGCGAGCGCGGT
>DASSQQ010000070.1:0-10968 GCA_035702425.1 Gemmatimonadales bacterium | reverse complement strand
TCGCGGTGACCAGCTCGAGCAGTTTGGCGGTGCCCCGGTGGTAGGGCTCCACGTCCACGATCTGCGAGCCGAGGTGCATCGCGAGCCCGCGGAGGGCGAGGAGGGGCTCCTGCGCGATCCTGCGTGCCAGGGGGACCACTTCGTCGAAGGGGACCCCGAACTTCGCGGTCTTCTCGCCGGTCTTGGTGTAGGGGTGCGGCGTGTCCGCCGACACGTCGGGATTCACGCGAATCCCGACGCCGGCCCGTTTGCCCGCGCGCCGCGCCGCGGCGATCACCGCGTCGAGCTCGCTCGAGGACTCGACATTGAGGAACCCGACCCCCGCGCGGATGGCCTCTTCCAGCTCCGCGCCGGTCTTGCCCACACCGGAGAAGACGACGGTCCCGGGATCGAACCCGGCGCAGAGCGCGCGGCGCAGCTCCCCCACCGAGACGATGTCGGCGCCGGCGCCGAGGCTTTTCAGGACCCGGAGCACGCCCAGGTTCCCGTTGGCCTTCACCGAATAGCAGATCCGGTGAGGCACGTCTTTCAACGCGTCGTCGAGCGCGTGGTACTGGGCGCGAATGAGGTTGGCGCCGTAGACGTAGGTGGGAGTCCCCACCCGCTCCGCGATGGCGGTGAGGAGGGCGGGGTCGAAGCTCAGTACGCCTGCGCCCACATCGCCTCCGCCAGGCTCGGCTTGCCGCACCACATGCAGGTCTTGGGCGTCTCCTGCGAGCGGAACTCGGCGTCGGGGAGGACGCGCACCGTAGCCGCGGTCTGTTCCTTGATCTCCGCCTCGCAGGCGGCGGAGCCGCAGAACCCTCCGTACGCGAACCCGCCGCCCGCTTTCATGAACTCGATGAAGCGCTCCTTGGTCACGCCGCGGATCGAGGCCGCGTCGCGGCGCTCCTTCGCGGCCGTGAAAAGGGCGGCCTGGATTTCGTCCAGCGCGCGGGCCGCCGCGGCGCCGATCCCCGCGAGCGCGACCGGCGCTTTCCCGCCGGTGCGCCGCGCCGCCATCGCCTGCCCCGCCGCCAGGTCCCGGGGGCCGATCTCGAACCGCAGGGGGACACCTTTCGCTTCCCACTCGAAGTACTTGGCGCCGGGCTTCACGGTGTCGCGCAGATCGAGCTCCACCCGGAGGCCCGCCTGCTCGAGCTCGGCCTTCACCCGCGCCCCGACCTCGCTCACCTGCGCCTTTTCTTCGTCCGATTTCCAGATCGGCACGATCGCCACCTGCACCGGCGCGAGCCGCGGCGGAGCGACCAATCCGTTGTCGTCGGAATGCGTCATGATCAGCGCGCCGATGAGACGGGTGGTGACGCCCCACGATGTGTTCCAGACGTGCTCCAGGCCGCCCTGCGCGGTCTGGTATTTCACGTCGAAGGCCTTCGCGAAATTCTGGCCGAGGTGATGGGAGGTGCCCGCCTGCAGGGCTTTCTTGTCCTGCATCATCGCTTCGATGGCGTAGGTGCGGAGCGCGCCCGCGAACTTCTCGCTCTCGGTCTTCACGCCGGTGATCACCGGCACCCCGATCCACTCCTCGGCGAACTTGCGGTAGATCGCGAGAATCGCGCGCGCCTCGGCTTCGGCGCCGGCCTCGTCGGCGTGCGCCGTGTGTCCCTCCTGCCACAGGAACTCCGTGGTCCGCAGGAAGAGGCGGGTCCGCATTTCCCAGCGCACCACGTTGGCCCACTGGTTCAGGAGCAGCGGCAGGTCACGGTAGCTCTGGATCCATTTGGCGAACATCGCGTAGATGATCGTTTCCGACGTGGGCCGCACTACCAGCGGCTCCTCCAGCTCCGAGGTCGGGTCCACGGCGATCGCCGCCGCGCCGGTCTTGCCGGTGGCGCGGAGCCGGGTGTGGGTTACCACCGCGACCTGCTTCGCGAAACCTTCGACGTGCTCCGCCTCTTTCGCGAGGAAGCTCATCGGAATGAAGAGCGGGAAGTACGCGTTCCGGTGTCCGGTGGCGCGGAACATGTCGTCCAGCGCGCGCTGCATCAGCTCCCAGATGCGGTAGCCGTGGGGGCGGATGACCATGCAGCCGCGCACCGGCGAGTAGTCCGCCAGCTCCGCCTGCATGATGACGTCCGAATACCACTCGCTGAAGTCCTTGGCGCGTGGCGTGATTTTCTGCGCTTGGGCCATGTCAGGTCCTGGAGTGTGCGACGGAACCGTCTCCCGCCGCCCCGTCCGTCGGCGAGAGGATACCATGCCGGATCGCGTCCAGCGGCACCCGCCGCTCCGTGCCGCCCGCGAGGTCGCGCACCACGGCGACGCCGTCCTTGCGTTCGTCGGGGCCGATGATGACGGCGTGCTTCGCGCCCCGGGCCGCGGCGAGCTCCAGCTGGCGCCGGATGGCCCCGTGCTTCAGCGCGTATTCAACGGACACCCCCGCGTCCCGGAGCCGGTGCGCCAGCTCCAGCACCGGAATGGTGTCCTCCCCGCTGATGGCGACGAGAAAGACATCCACCACCGCCGGAGCCGGCGGTGCCGCCCCGCGGTCCTTCAAGAGCTCGGCCAGCACCACGTCGCCCATTCCGAAGCCGGCGCAGGGCAGATCCACGCCGCCGATCTGCTTCAGCAGATCGTCGTAGCGGCCGCCCCCGCAGATCGCGCGGAGCGTCCGCTGGGCGTCGAACAGCTCGAACACGGCGCCGGTGTAGTACGCGAGCCCCCGCACGATGGTGAGATCCACCTCGACGAAATCGCCCAGCCCCATCGCGCCCAGGGCCGCCACGACTTCGGCGAGCGGCGCCCCTGCCTCTTCCCCACCCGCCACCTTCGCCAGCGCCTGCTCGACCCGGGGGAGGCCCTTGAGACCCGCGACGTCAAAGACGCCGTCCACGGCCTTCGCGGCGAGGCCCGCCTTCTGGAGCCGGTCGGCGATCGCCTCCTTCGGATCCCGCTCGCTCTTGTCCAGGGCCTGGAACGCCTCGGGCAGCTGTGCTTCGCCGATCCCGCGGCCGGCGAAGAGCGCGCGCAGCACCCGCCGATCGGACACCCGGACCTTGACGTCCTTCGGCCCAAGTCCGAAGGCGCGCATGATGTCGAGCGCGGCCGCGATCAGCTCGGCGTCGGCCAGCGGGCCGCCCTCGCCGATCAGGTCCATGTTGAGCTGGAAGTGCTCGCGCAGGCGCCCGCGCTGCTGCCGCTCGTAACGGAAGAGCTGGGGAATGGAGAACCAGCGGATCGGCTTTTTCAGCGCCTGGGCGCGGGCTCCCACCATCCGGGCCAGCGTGGGCGTCATCTCCGGGCGGAGAGCGACCTCCCGGTCCCCCTTGTCCGTGAACGCGTACAGCTGCTGGACGATCTCCTCCCCGCTCTTCCGGGTGTAGAGCTCGAGCGGCTCGAGGGGCGGACCATCGTACTCCTCGAAGCCGTAGCGGTGCGCGACGGTTTTCCAGACGGTGAAGATGTGGCTGCGAAGGGCGAGGTCGTCGGGGTAGAAATCGCGAAACCCGGGGAGCGCTTTCCCTTGCATCACACCAATTTAGCCGACGGGCGCGAACCCGGGCAAGCGGGCGAGCGCGTCGCCGACGGTATGGAATGATCCGGTGACGAGCGTCGTCGCCGCGCCGTCCTGCGCCAGCGCCAGCGCCGCGTCGAACTCCGGCTCGAAGACCACGGGCTGGCCCATGATCCGGTCGTTGGTGAACCCGCCGAGTTCCGCCGCCATCCAGCGCTGATGATGGGGCACGCTCGGCGCCACCGTCAGCACCACCCGGTCCACCGCCGGGAGCAGCCGCTCCAGCATCGGCCGCCAGTCCTTGTCGTTCCGGATTCCCACCAGCGCGTGCAGGGGCCGGGCGGGCCGGTGCTCGACCAGCGCCTCGACCAGCACGCCGATCCCGTCGGGATTGTGGGCGACGTCGAAGATCCACGGGCCGCGCACGTCGAAGCGCCCCGGAACCCGTGCCGCGGCGAAGCTCGCGGGGATCTCGTCCCCCACCACGCCGAAGGACGGCGGGAGGAGGCTCAGCGCGGCCTGCGCCACCCACGCGTTGGCCCATTGATGGGGCCCGCGAAGGCCGAGCCGGGTTTCCGTGGGCGGGCGTCCCGTATCCACGAGCAGAACCGGATTGGCCCCCCGGCGTTCCGCCTCGCGGATCAATACCCTCCGGACCTCCGGGTCCGACTCGCCGGTGACGAACGGAACCCCGGGCTTCGCGATGCCGGCCTTCTCCCGGGCGATCGAGGCCAGGTCCGGGCCCAGGTAGTCGGTGTGCTCGAGCGCGATCTTGGTGACAACCGAGACCAGCGGGGTGATGACGTTGGTGCTGTCGAGCCTGCCGCCCAGCCCGACTTCGATGACCGCGATGTCCACCCCGCGGGCGGCCAGGTCGGCGAAGGCGATCGCCGTGGTCGCTTCAAAGAAGCTGGCCCCGTGCTCCTCGATGTGGGGCTGCAGGACGCTCGTCCACTCGGCGAAGGCGTCCTCGGAGATCGGCGCCCCGTTGACGAGGCAGCGCTCCCGGACCGACACCAGATGGGGGGACGTGTAGAGGCCCACCGTGAGGCCCCGGGCTTCGAGCTCCGCGGAGAGGAAGGCGCAGGTCGAGCCCTTGCCGTTGGTGCCGCCCACGTGAATCGCGGGAAAGTGGCGTTCCGGATGCCCCAGAACGGCGAGCAGGGCCTCGGTGGGTGCGAGGCTCCATTTGATCCTGCCGGTGGTGCGAGGGAAGAGAAACGCGCAGGCGTCCGCGAAGGACAACCGGGTCAGTCGGCGGCCTCCGCCGGCCGCCATCCGGCCATGTGGGAGAGGAGCCGCGCGGCGGTTTCGCGCAGTTCGCTGCGCGGCACCACCGCGTCCACCATCCCGTGCTCGAGCAGAAACTCCGCGGTCTGGAACCCCTCCGGCAGATCCTGCCCGATGGTCTGCTTGATCACCCGCGGTCCCGCGAACCCGATCACCGCCCCCGGCTCGGCCAGGATCACGTCGCCCTGCATGGCGTACGACGCCGACACGCCCCCCGTGGTCGGGTTGGTGAGGATCGAGATGAACGGCACCCGCTCCTCGCGCAGCTCGGCCAGCACTACCGACGTCTTGGCCATCTGCATCAGGGAGAGCACCCCCTCCTGCATCCGGGCTCCGCCCGAGGCCGAGACGATGATGAGCGGGATCGTCTTGTCCACCGACCGGCGCACCAGGCGCGCGATCTTCTCTCCCACCACCGACCCCATCGAGCCGCCCATGAAGCTGAAGTCCATGACCGCGAGGTCCACCGGCTTCCCCGAAAGCCGCGCGTACCCGGTGCGAACCGCGTCCAGCTTGCCCGCCTTCTTGCGGGCCGCTTCGAGACGGTTGGGGTAGCTCTCGAACTTGAGGGGGTCGGCGGACTTGAGGGACGAATCGAGCTCGTGCCAGGAGCCCTCGTCCACCAGAAGGTCTATGTAGTCCTGCGCACTGATGCGACGGTGGTGACCGCAGTTCGGGCAGACGTTGAGCGCCCGCGCAAATCGGTCCTTGATGTCGATGTGCCCGCACTCGTCACACTTTTCCCACGCGTCGGCCGGGATCTCGAGCTTGGTGCGCTCGGAAGTGCGGGGTTTGCGTTCCTTCTTGAACCAGGCCATGCGCATCCGTGGTGGCGGCGAAGGGCACAATTTGGGAGGGGCCTGCCGGTGGCGCCAGTCCTTGCGCCGTAACCTGTTGTCAGGGCTGAGCGTAGCCGGAGAGGCGGGACTCCCACGCGACCCGGAGCGTGATCCCGATCGCGATCGAACAGGACAAGAGGAACGATCCGCCGTAGGAGAAGAACGGCAGGGGGATCCCCGTGATGGGCATCAGGTTCACGGTCATCCCCACGTTCTCGAAGATATGGGTGAAGAGCATCCCGGCGATCCCCGCCACCACGAGGCTCGAGAAGGCGTCGGTGGCACGCCGGGAGATCCGCATCAGGATCACGATCAGCGCCGTGAAGAGGCCGAGGGCGACGAGGACGCCCACGAACCCCAGCTCCTCGCCCACTACCGAGAAAATGAAGTCGGTGTGCTGGGCCGGAAGAAACGCCAGCCGTTTCTGGGTCCCGTGGGTGAACCCCTTGCCGAAGAACCCTCCGGAGCCGATCGCGACCTTGGACTGAATCACGTGCCACCCGGTGGCGCGGGGGTCCACCTCGGGGTTCAGGAACGCGAGCAGCCGGCTCTGCTGGTAGGGCTGGAGCTTGTTCCAGAAGGGGAGCGCGATCACCCCCATCACCACGTTGGCGAACATCACCGCCAATCCTTCCCAGACGTAGGGCCGCCACCACAAGAGGAGAACGAACAACAGGATGATCCAGGCGCCCCACGCCACGGTCGAGAAGGCGAGCACGAGACCCGCCACCGGCGAGAACAGGAGCACGAGGAGGGAAGGCTTGGTGCCGGCCCAGAACAGCATCACGAAGAAGATGGCGACGAACACGATCGCACTCCCCAGGTCGGGCTGCAGCACGACCAGGAAGAACGGCACCCCCACGATGGCGCAGGCCGGCAGCAGTTCCCGCAGAGTGGCGGGCGGCTCCCGCCGCTCCGCCAGCCAGCGCGCGAGCATCAGAATCACGGTGAGCTTGGCCAGCTCGGCCGGCTGGCCCAGCCGCACGCTGCCCACGCCGATCCAGGACTTGCTGTGGGCCGCCGTGCCCGCGCCGGTGCCCACGAGCAAGGTGAGGATGAGCACGAACACCGCGATCCCGTACGCGAAGGGCGTCGCCCACTCGAGGAGCCGGGGGGAGACCCGGAAGACCAGCGTCGCGGCGAGCACCGACACGGCGATCCACACCACCTGCCGCTGCCAGATGGTCGTCACGAAAGAGGGGACGTCGGTCTGCCCCGCGGAGTAGAGCGCCGCCAGCCCGTAGGCAAGCAGCGCGCCGGTCACGAGGACGAGGGGCTTATCGAGTTCGCGGATGCGCGACAGCACCGGTATCCGTCGAGTCGCGGGGGAATCCGGGGAGAATCTGCAGCTCGCGCGGCGCCGTGTCCGCGGGGAGCGTCATCTGGAAGGCGGGGATGGCGGTGGTGTCCACGCCCAGGTAGCGGGCGATGGTGCGGGCCACGAGCGGCGCCACGTAGGGGCCCTCCCGCGCGAACTCGACGATGGCGCCCACCACGATCTCCGGCTTGTCCGCCGGCGCGAACCCGATGAACCAGCCGTGGTTCGGCCCGTGGGGGTTCTGGGCGGTTCCGGTCTTGCCCGCGATGGTGATCGAGCCCAGCCGGGCGCCGCGCGCCGTCCCGCTCTCCACCACGCTGATCATCGCCTGCCGCAGCCCCGCCAGCTGGTCCGGCGTGAGGCCGAGCGAGATGTCGCTCTGGGAGGCAGGGCGCACCAGGTAGGGCGTGCGCGACTTGCCGTCCGACGCCAGCATCTGGTAGAACCGCACCATGTCCACCAGGGTTTGCGCGTTCTCGCCCTGCCCCACCGCGAGGTTCAAGGTCACGGCCGAGGTCCAGCGCCGGGGCCCGTACAGGCGATCGTAGTACTCGGTGCCGCTCGGGAACTCGGGCGTCACTTCGCCGGGGAGATCGATCCCGGTGCGGGAGCGGAAGCCCCAGCCGTTGGCGTCCTCGAGCAGGGTGGTGAGGCCGAGCTTCAATCCCAGCTGGTAGAAGTAGACGTCGCAGCTCTGCGCGATGGCTTCCGCGAGCGTCAGGTCGCCGTGACCGGGCGCCGCCTGCCAGCAGTGGAAGTAGCGGTTGTAGTACTGCATCCCGCCGCGGCAGGGGATCGGCATGTGGCTGTGCATGGTGACGATGCCGCGCTTCAGGGCCATCGCCGCGATGGCGAGCTTCCAGGTGGACCCCGGCGGATAGCGCGCCTGAATCGCGCGATCGAGGAGCGGGTGCGTTTCGCTCTGGTTCAGGGTCCGCCAGTAGTCGGCCTGCACCCCGCCCACGAAGGCGTTGGGATCAAAGCCCGGCGCGCTGTAGAGCGCGAGAATCTCGCCGGTGTTCGGGTTCATCGCGATCACGGCGCCGCGCTGGCCCGCCGGGAAGATCCGGGAGACGTAGCGCTGGAGGTCGAGGTCAATCGTGGTCTGAATGGTGGCGCCGGCCACCGGCGGGAGCGCGGGTGCCGCCCCTTCCTCGCGCACCACGTGCCCCAGCGCGTTCACCTCGACGAACCGCAGTCCGTCCGAGCCGCGGAGCGAGTCGTCGTATTCGCGCTCCAAGCCGTCTTTCCCCACCAGCGCCCCGGGGTGGAGCGCCGCATAGCGCGACTGCGCCAGATCGGCGTCGGTCACCTCCCCCACGTCCCCGACCAGGTGCGACACGATGTCCGAGTCCGGGTAGGACCGCTTCGGCTCCGACTGAATCACGAGGCCGGGAATCACGAGCCGCCGCTCCTCGAGCGCGGAGACCACCGAAAACGGCGCGTCCGCGAGCACCATCGCCGGGAGATAGGGGGCGCGGCGGTAGCGCTGCATCACGTGCTCCCGCTCCGCCGAGTCCAGGTTCACGATCGGCGCGATCCGCTCCAGCGTCTCCCGCAGGCCGATGGAGTCGTCCGGCAGGAGCGCCACCGTATAGCCGGGCACGTTCTCGGCGATGATGCTGCCGTTGCGGTCGGTGATCACGCCCCGCGGCGCCGGGATGCTGATGGCGCGCAGGCGGTTGTTCTCCGACTGCAGCTGATACTTGCCGTGGGAGAGGATCTGGGTCCGGAAGAAGGCCACGACCAGGGTCGCTACCGTGAGCGCCAGCACCCACCGGGCCACCCGCGCCCGCCGATCGAGGGTCAGGGGGTGGAACTGGTTCACCGGTCCGCCAGGCGAATCGCGAGCCAGCCCTTGAAGGCCCAGAGCACGAACATCCCCACCAGCGCCGTGGTGATGCCCTGCAGCGGCGACCAAAAGAGCAGCTCCCAGACCAGCATCGAGCCCCGGAGCTTTCCGGACGCGAGCACCACCACCAGGTTGCGGATCCAGGTCCCGCCGAAGAACAGGAACCCGTTCACCATCAGGTTTTCCGCGAAGAACACGGCTTTCCCCCAGGCCGAGAGATACCCGACCAGGGTGTGGGCCAGCGCCCCCGCCCCGAAGCTCGCCGGGGCGAGCGCGTCCCGCAGCAGGCCCACCACGAAGCCGGCGGCGGCGCTCTGCCCGGGCTTGGAGCGGATGGTGTAAATGAGGAGCGCGAGCAGCAGGAAATCGGGGGCCACCCGTTCGTCCCCCAGGCGGCTGCGGACCGAGAAGTGCAGCGCCACGAGGATCACCAGCACCAGCGCGAAGCGGTACTTGTCGGTCCGCCTCATGGCGCCTCACCCGCGGCTTCGAAGGCGGACCGGAGATCACCCCCGGCGTGGGGGCCGGTCAGGATGATGAGGTGCGACACCGCGGCCGGGTGCACGGCGGGGCGCAGGATGTAGGTCTTCTCCCATTCCTCGTTGGTGGCCACCACGCCCACCACGGTCCCGATCGGAATCCCGCGCGGAAACACGCCGCCCAGTCCCGAGGTGAGGACCAGCGTGCCCTCCGGCACGTTCTGCCGGTAAGGGACGCCGCGGAGCTCGAGGAGCCAGACCCCGCCTCCGGCGGTGCCGTGGGGCGCCACGATGCCGTAGACGCTCCCGTCCGACGTCATCGCGCTGGCCCGGAATTCGGGGTGCGCCCAGGTGACCACCACGCTGGTGTGGGCATCCACGGTTCCGACGATCCCCACCAGGCCTTCGGGACTCAGCGCCGCGGCCAGCGGCTTCACGCCCTCCTTGGCGCCGGCGGACGTGACGATGGCGAGCGGACTGGTGGGGAGCGACTGGGGCAGCACCTCCGCGGCCACGTAGCCCGGCGGGAGGCGGTTCTCGAGGCCGAGGAGCCCGCGCAACCGCGCGTTCTCGCTGCGCAGCTCGGGGAGGAAGGTGGCGGCGAGGGCCGCCGAGTCCCGCTGGGCCTCGATCGCGGCGAAGCGCGCCTTGGAGGTGCGGAGCAGCTCCGACTCCTCCTGGAGATCGAGGAGGGGAGCGAGGACGGTCTGGCGGAGCGCCTTGGCGATGGGGTCGCGCCAGGTCTGGGGAACGCTCATGGCGGCGACCGAGAGCGCCACGCAGGCGAGGAACACCAGCGTGTCCGCGCGCGACCCGTACCGATCCGCCCCGATCGTCATCTCAGGTGGTCAGGACGTTGCGGTACTTCTCCGGGTCGTCCAGGATGCGTCCCGTTCCGCGCACTACGCAGGTCATCGGATCTTCGTCGAGATGGATCGGCAGCCCGGTCTCCTGCTGCAGCAGGACGTCCAGGCCCCGGATCAGGGCGCCGCCGCCCGTCATCACGATGCCCCGGTCCACGATGTCCGACGCGAGCTCGGGCGGGGTGATCTCGAGCGCGCGCCGCACCGCGTCCACGATCTGCTGCACCGGCTCCTGGATCGCCTCGCGGATTTCGCTCGAGTGCACGCGGACCGTCTTCGGAATGCCGCTCACGAGGTCGCGGCCCTTCACTTCCATCTCGCGCTCTTCGCCCACCGGCGCCGCCGAGCCGATCTCGATCTTGATCCGCTCGGCCGTGGGCTCGCCGATCAGCAGGTTGTAGTTCTTGCGCATGAACTGCACGATGGCGGTGTCCATCTCGTCGCCGCCGGTGCGGATCGAGGTGTCGCACACGATGCCCGAGAGCGCGATGACCGCGATCTCGGTGGTGCCGCCGCCGATGTCGATGACCATGTTGCCGGTCGGCGTCTCGATCGGCAGCCCCACGCCGATGGCCGCCGCCATGGGCTCGGCGACCATGTAGACCTCCTTGGCGCCGGCCGATTGCGCGCTGTCGCGCACCGCGCGCTTTTCCACCTCGGTGATGCCGCTGGGCACGCACACGATGACCTTGGGCTTCACGGGGAAGACGTGCTTGTTGATGATGGTGGCCAGAAAGTAGCGCAGCATCTTCTCACACACGTCGAAGTCGGCGATGACGCCGTCCTTCATCGGCCGGACCGCGAGCACGCCGTCGGGCGTACGGCCCAGCATGCGCTTGGCCTCGAGCCCGATACCCATGATTTTTCCGGTGC
>DASSQQ010000069.1:0-6286 GCA_035702425.1 Gemmatimonadales bacterium | reverse complement strand
TGCAGTCCGAACCGGACGCGCGTCGTCCCGTCCTGCCGGCGCTCGTCGGCGCCCCACCGCGTCCGACCCGCCGGGGTTACGCGCCGGGGTGCGGCGGCGGACGGCTTCGCACTTCGATCGCTCGAAGAGGAATCCACGTCGGGTTGGGGTCCGGCTGGGCGCGAGTGCGGCATGGGACGACGAATATACTTGTGGCGCAATAGGTTGCCTAGGGTTCGGCGACGCCAAAGGTGTGACTGCGGTCACAAAGAAGCGTTAATGTGAAGCCATGCGCATGAAGGTACGCTGGCGCGGCCTCCACCTCGCGGCGGCACTAGCCCTCATCGCCGCCTGCCTCGACCCGGCGAGTGACCGGCGCGCGCCGCCGCCGCCGCCGGGCGCCAACGTGCTGGTGGGCGCCGGCGACATCGCGAATTGCACCTCCACCGGGGCGGAAGCGACCGCCGATCTGCTCGACACCATTCCCGGCGTCGTATTCACCGCAGGGGACAACGCGTACCAGTCCGGGAGCGCGAGCGACTACGCGCAGTGCTACGAGCCCACCTGGGGACGTCACAAGACCCGTACCCGGCCGAGCCCGGGCAACCACGACTTCGTCACCGATTCGGCCGCGCCGTACTACTCCTACTTCGGCGCCAACGCCGGGGACTCAGGGGTCGGCTACTACAGCTACGACGTGGGCGCGTGGCACGTCATCTCGCTCAACAGCAGCATCAGCGTCGCCCCGGGCTCCCCCCAGGAGGCCTGGCTCCGCCGCGACCTCGGCGCCCATCGCGCGCGCTGCACCCTCGCCTACTGGCACTTCCCCCGCTTCAGCGCGGGACTGCACGGAAGTCTCGCGGCGATGCAGCCGCTGTGGCAGGCGCTCTATGATTCGGGCGCCGACGTCGTGCTCGCGGGACACGACCACAACTACCAGCGCTTCGCGCCCCAAACGCCCGCCGGCGCGCTCGACAGCGCGCGCGGCATTCGGGAATTCGTGGTCGGCACCGGGGGGGCGAGCCATTACACCTTCCCCAACACCGCCGCCAATCTGGAAGTGAAGGACAGCACCACCTTCGGCGTGTTGAAGCTGACGCTCGATTCGGCGAGGTACGCCTGGGTGTTCGTTCCGGTCGCGGGCGCGACCTTTAGCGATAGCGGAACGGCTTCCTGCCACTAGCGCTCCGGCTCAGAGCCTCCGTCCCGGCTAGCCCCCGCCCAGCGTCACCTCGACCCCGTCCCGCCGCAACCGGCCCAGGAGCCGAGCTTCCACCCGCGCCGTCACCATCACCACTCCGTCGGTCGCCTCCTGGCCCAGCACCTCGGCGTCCCGGTGCAGCTCGGCGAGGAG
The DNA here is from genome assembly GCA_035702425.1 of Gemmatimonadales bacterium. Classification (GTDB taxonomy): domain Bacteria; phylum Gemmatimonadota; class Gemmatimonadetes; order Gemmatimonadales; family GWC2-71-9; genus DASSQQ01. Next base: position 4,953 of record DASSQQ010000069.1, on the reverse strand, counting down.
CCGCCCGTCCCCCACCGGTACCCGGATCCGCGCGACGGGACGCAGCGCCTGGGCGGAGGTCCGGAGGACGGCGCGCAGGGCGTCGACGCCGGAATAATGCGGAGTGCTCGATTGCGGATTTCGGATTGCCGATTGCGGATTGGCCGCAATCAGTACCGAGTGGGGGTAACGCTCCCGCACCCGCTCCAGGAACGCGGGCCGGTCGGGCAACAGGTCCGCTTTGTTGAACACGTAGATGACGCGCGGACGCTCCCCGACCTTCCCCCTCCCAGTCCGCAATCCGAAATCCGCAATCCCCAATTCCCGCTCGACCACCTCCACCTGCTCCTCCCAATTCGGCGCCGCCGCGTCAATCACGTGCAGCAACAGGTCCGCCTCCCGCGCCTCCTCCAGCGTGGAGCGGAAGGACGCCACCAGATGATGGGGCAGCTTGCGAATGAATCCGACCGTGTCCGTCACCCGCACCCGGTAGCCCTCGCCGACATCCACCTCGCGCGCCAGGGGATCGAGGGTGGCGAAGAGCCGGTCCTCCACGAAGACCTCCTCCCCCGACAGCGCCCGCAGGACGCTCGACTTGCCGGCGTTGGTGTAACCCACCAGCGCCGCGCCCGGCAGCTCCCGCCGCCCCTGGCGCTGATTGGCGCGGTGCTCGGCCACTTCCTCGAGCCGTTTCCGCAAGACCGAGATCTTCTTCCGGATCACCCGGCGGTCGGTTTCGAGCTGGGTTTCGCCCGGCCCCCGGAGCCCGATGCCGCCGCGGATGCGCGAGAGGTGGGTCCACATCCGGGTGAGCCGCGGCAGGAGATACTCGAGCTGGGCCAGCTCGACCTGCATCCGCGCTTCGTGGCTCCGGGCCCGGGTCGCGAAGATGTCGAGAATCACCTCGGTGCGGTCCATCACCCGCACGCCCAGGGCCTTCTCGAGGTTCGACCCCTGCCCCGGCGAGAGCGGCTCGTCGAAGAGCACCAGCGTCGCGCCCTCGCCCGCCAGCGTCGCCTTCAGCTCTTCGACCTTGCCCTGGCCGAGGAAGAAGTTGGACGTCGGCGCCTCGACCCGCTGGGTGGTGCGCCCCACGATCTCCGCCCCGGCCGTGTCGGCGAGGCGGGCGAGCTCGTCCAGATGCTCCTCCACCCGGAGCACCTCGTCCGACCCCTTGCGCGGCGCGCCCACCAGGAACGCGCGCTCGACGGGATCCTGAATCTCGATCAGGCGGCGGATCGCGGGCTTCCTTTCACGGCACCAGCGCGGCGAGCGGCACGTTGCCCGAGCCGCGGAGGGTCACGGTCTTGTCGCCCAGGGGCGTGGCCAGGGTGACCTCGCCCCCCAGCTCGTAGGCCAGCTCCTGCCGGGTGAGGAGCGCCCGCGCCCCGGCTCCGACGCCGCTCCACTCGAAGCGCACCGGCAGGACGATCCGGTTGTGATACTCCGGCGCCAGCTCCACCGGATTGTCGAGCAGTCCGTCCCCGAAATGGGTGCCTTCCAGATCGAGCCCCACGAAGAGCCGGGTGGATCGCACCCGGTAGTTGTTGGGATTGTACACGTCGAACTCGAGGTCCACGGTCCCGCCGGCGAGGCCGAGGCTCGTCACCCGCACCTCTTGGAGATGGATCTCGGGCTCCCGGAAGTAGATCCCGCGCAGGGTGGCGCAGGCGGCGACGAACACCAGGACGGCGACGGGAAACGGTCTACGCATCCCCCTTCGGCCCTTCCGTCGCCTTCGCCTTGCGTTTCATCTCGGCCCACCAATCCATGCGCTTCTTCACGTCCTTTTCGAATCCGAACTCGGTCGGCTGATACCAGGAGACCCCCCGCAGGGGTTCCGGAAGGTACTCCTGCGGCGCGTAGGCGTCATCGTAGTCGTGCGCGTACTTGTACCCGGCCCCGTAGCCCAGGTCCTTCATCAGTTTGGTGGGGGCGTTCCGGATGTGCGCGGGGACCGGCTCGGCGGGGTGGTCCCGCGCCGCCTGCAGGGCCTCGCCGTAGGCGGCGTAGGCGCGGTTCGATTTCGGCGCGGTGGCGAGGTAGATCACCGCCTCGGCCAGAGCCAGCTCGCCCTCGGGGCTCCCCAGGAAGTGGTATGCGTCCTTCGCGGCGAGCGCGATGGTGAGGGCGCGCGGGTCGGCGAGCCCGACGTCCTCGGCCGCCATCCGCACCACCCGCCGCGCGATGTAAAGGACGTCCTCCCCGCCTTCGACCATTCGGGCCAGCCAGTAGAGCGCCCCATCCACGTCGCTGCCCCGCACCGCCTTGTGGAGGGCGGAGATGAGGTTGTAATGCTCGTCGCCAGACTTGTCGTATTTCGGGAGGGGACGCTCGAGAACCGCGCGGACCAGGTCCGCCGACAGGGGATTGGGGATTGGGGATAGGGTGCTGACGGATTGAAAAAGCGCCTCCAGCGCGTTCAGCGCGCGTCGCGCGTCTCCCTGGGCGTGCTGAACCAGCAGTGCTGTGGCCTGGTCCGTGAGGGCGGGCGACTCCTTCGAATCCCCAATCCCGAAGCCCCCCTTGGCCACCGCCCGGGTCACGATGGTCGCGATATCCCGGTCGTTCAGCGGTTCCAGCACGAACACCCGGCAGCGCGAGAGCAGGGCGCCGGTGAGCTCGAAGCTCGGGTTCTCGGTGGTCGCGCCGATGAGGGTGACGACCCCGTTCTCGACCCAGGGCAGAAACGCGTCCTGCTGGGCGCGGTTGAACCGGTGAATCTCGTCGCAGAAGAGGATGGTCCCCTTCCCCTGATACTTGAGGCGCTCCTCGGCCTGGGCGATGATCTCGCGCACCCGCGCCACGCCTTCGGTGACCGCCGAGAAGGGCTCGAACTGGCGTTCGGTGTAGTTGGCGACGATGCGGGCGAGCGTGGTCTTGCCGGAGCCCGGGGGGCCCCAGAAGATGCAGGACCCGACGTCGCCCCGGCGGATCAGGTCGCCCAGGGCCCGGCCGGGCCCGAGGAGGTGCTCCTGCCCCAGGAACTCGTCCAGGTTCCGGGGACGCATCCGCGCGGCGAGGGGCTCGGCGGAGCGGGAGAACAACGTGGGGTCGGTCATCCGGCGGGATTCGGGATCGGGGATTGGGGATGCGATCCCGCGTGTTCCGGTGCCAGTGGCGCAACGGGATGGTTACCGACCATGGCTCGTCGAGGCGTAGCATCCGCCGCGTGAAGCGCCTCGCCACTCTCGACGCGTGGACCCGGGCCGAGCACGTCGCCCGGACGGCGTACGCCCTGACCCTGCGGCCGCCTCTTCAGCGGCATTTCGGCCTGGCCGATCAGATCCGTCGTGCCGCGGTCTCCATCCCCGCGAACGTGGTGGAGGGATACGCACTCGGCAGCACGCCGCAGTTCGTGCGACACCTCAAGATCGCGTTGGGTTCGGCGGCCGAGCTCAGTTGCCATCTCCGGATCGCGCGCGATCTCGAGCTGTGTGAGCGGACGCGGGTGGATGCGGTGGTCACCGACGCGGAGAGGATCGTGCGCATTCTGGTCGGCCTCATCCGCACCCTCATCCGTCGGACACGCGCTTCCCGTATCCCGAATCCCCAATCCCGGTTGTCTCACCACCCCCCACCCAGGAGCACCGTGCTAAGGTAAAACGCCCCCGCCCCTCCCAAAAACGCCACCGGATGCTTCCACCCCCGCTTCCCCTGGAACTCGGGGACCAGGTTCGAGGCGGCGACGTACAGCGTCACTCCGCCGGACAGCGCGAGCCCGTGGCGCGCGAGGAAGCCGATCTCGTCGGTCAGCGCCACGCCGGCGAGGGTCGCGACGGCGAGGAGCGCGCCGGCCCCCACCGCCTGCTTCACCGGCCGCCCGGCGGCCACCATCAGGCTCGCGATGGTGACGCCCTCCGGCAGCTTGTGCAGGAGAATGGCGAGGAAGACCAGCACGCCCAGGTCGGCGCGCACCAGGAAGGCGCTGCCGATCGCCACCCCGTCGAACAGGGTGTGCAGGAGGAGCCCCACCAGCGCCGAGGTGCCCGCCACCGGACTCACGGCGTGGGTCTCTTCACCGAAGTGGAAATGGGGCGTCAGGGTGTGCTGGGAAAGATGCACCCCCAGGTATCCCGCGAGGACCAGCGCCGGGGCGAGGGGGCCGCTCCGCGCGAAGGCCTCGGGGAGAATCTCCACCAGCACCACCGCCAGCATGAACCCCGCGCCGAAGGCGACCACGTGCTCGATCACCCGCAGGCTGCGCCCCGCGCGATGGGTCACCGCCAGCGCGCCCAGCACGTTGCCGGCGCCCGCCACCAGCGCGAAACCGAGGGCGTTAGACACGGGAGAGGAGATACTCCCTGGTGTTCCGGGCCGGGTCGTCCAGCACCTCGTCGAAGAGCCGCTGCAGGGTCTCCCCCACCGTGGGCCCGGCGCGCACGCCGGCCGCGATCAGGTCGTCCCCGTTCACCGCGAGGTCGCCGAGACTGAGGGGATCCTTCGCCGCCCGAACGGACTCGACGATGGACGGGAGGCGGGCCGCGAGCGACGGCAGGCGGGAGGAGTCGAGGGCCGGGAGGAGCGAGAGCAGGTCGTCCGCGTACCCGGCCGTGGCCGCGAGCCAGCGCCGCACGGCGGGCAGGTGCCTGGGGTCGGGATAGCGCTCGCGCCAGTCGCGGATCGCCCGGGCCCGCTCGATGTCCTTGTTCGAGCACTTGAGCCGGGTGAGCAACGACGGCGGGTCCGACGCCAGCAGGCTGGAGATGAGCACCGGATCGCGCGGGAGTCGGTCGATGTTCTTCGCCTCCCGTGCCGCGTCTCCCGTGTCCCGGATTTCGGGAAGCCAGATCCGCGCGGCGCCGGTGCTCATCCACAGATGCACCAGGCGGCTCGCCTTCTGCGCCTGCTTCAGTCCCTTGAACCACTCGTCCCGCACCCGCTCGGCCGAGAGCTGCGCCAGCCCCTGCGCGTTGGCCTTGGCGGCCTCGAGCGTCCGCGGCGCGCGCAGGATGCGGAGATAATCCTCCTGGA
>DASSQQ010000068.1:0-3147 GCA_035702425.1 Gemmatimonadales bacterium | reverse complement strand
CCCATTTCCGGGCTGTTGAAAGACCCGGTCACCGACGTGAAGCGCAACGCGCTGGACGCGCTCTCGCACTGGGATCAGGGGGTCCCCACCGGTCCGGTGGTGGCGCTCCTCGCCGATCCTGACGCCGACGTGCGCAAGGACGCGGTCCAGCTGCTCGATCACTTCCACGCCCGCTCCACCAGCGGCGCGATCGCGCGTCTCATCCACGACCCGTCGGCCGACGTGCGGAGCGCGGTGGTCGAGGCCCTGGGCAACCTGGGCGCGGACAGCGAAGTCACCGCGGTGAGCGAGGCGCTGGGGGACGCGAACTCCGACGTCCGCCAGCACGCGCTCAGCGCGCTGAACGACCTGAAGGCGCCGATCGCCGACGCCACCCTGATCAACCTGATGAAAGACGCGGACCCGGACGTGCGCCAGGGCGCCGCCGAGCTCGCCGGCGAGCGGTCGGTGATCGCGGCGATTCCGTCGCTGCGCCAGCTGATCGCCGATCCCAAGGGGGACGTGCGCGAAGCCGCGACCGAAGCCCTGGGCCACATCGCCGATCCGGCGGCGCGGCAGGCCCTGCAGGCGGCGCTCCAATCCCCCGATCCCAAGGTCCGCCGCGCGGCGGCCGAAGCCCTGGGGCAGGATCCATGATCATGCGCGCTCTCCACGTCATTCTGATCTCGCTCGCCGGCAGCGCCACCGCCGTGGGCGTGGCGACGCACGCCGCGCGGACCGCGGACGGCGGGAACGGACGGGGCCGGCCGGGCGCAGACTCCGCGCGAGTGGCCACCCTGCTCACCGCGCTCGGCAAGACCGATCCCGTGGTCTGCGATCTCATCGGCGACCAGCTCGGCAACTTCTGGATGGGCGGCGAGCCCGGCGGGCTGGGGCGTTTCGCGGACTCGCCGTCGGGAGTTCAGGGCGCGAAGGATTCGCTCGCCGGCAAGATCACGGATCCCAGGGCGGTGACGCTGCTCGTCGCCACCCTTTCCGCCGACAACGCCTGCGTGCGTCGCGTGGCGGCGAAGCTCCTGGGCCACAGCAACGTGACCGCGGACGCGCTCCAGACCCTCCTCGCCTCGCCCTCACCGCGAATTCGCGAGAGCGCGGCCTACGCGGCGGGTGAAGGGGAACGCCGGGAGATCCGCGGCACCCTCGAAAAAATGCTCGGCGACTCGAGCGCGCCGGCCGCGATGGCCGCCTGGGCGCTGGGCGGAATCGAAGATCCGGCGTCCGGGCCGGCGCTCGAGGGAGCGCTGCACTCCACCTCTCCCAAGGTGCGGCTCGCCGCGGTGTGGGCGCTCGGGCAGTTCGAGGACGCGAGCTACGCCAAGGACATTCTGCCCCTCATCCGCGACCCCGACCCCGCGATGCGGGCGACGGTGGCCGAAGCGCTGGGGCAGATGCGGAGCCCGCGGGTGGGAGCGGCGCTGCTGGGCGCGCTCACCGACCGGAACGAGACGGTCCGCCGCGCGGCGGTGAGCGCGCTGGGGGACATTCACGAGCAGTCCGCCGTGGGACCGCTCGAGGGCCTCCTGATCAACGACGGCGACGCCCAGGTGCGCCGGGAGTGCGCGAGCGCGCTGGGCAATCTCGGTCTCGCGCGCTCCCTCGATCCCCTGGCGCGGGCGCTCTCGGACCCCGACCTCGAGGTCGAGCGTGAGGCCGCGAGCGCGATCGAGGACCTGAACGACGTGGACAAGGCGCCCGCCGCGCTGGTCAAGGCGACCACGGCGTCCGACCTGGAGCTCCGGCGTGGCGCCACCAAGGCGCTGGCGCACATCAAGGACGTGGCGACGCTGCAGGCGCTGGCCGATCGTCTCGCCGACGCGGACAAGGAAGTGCGTCTCGCCGCGGTGGAAGGGCTGGGAGAAATGCAGGTGGCGGCGGCGATCCCCGGGCTCACCAAGGCCCTGAACGACCCCGACCCCGAAGTCCGGCGGGCGGCGGCGGAGGCGCTGGGCAAAACGGAGTAGGGTTGGACCCCGGGCCACGGGCCCGGGGTCAGACCCCCTGGCTCACTTGCTTGCCGCGGGCTGCGGCGCGTCCTTCGGATTCACGTACGTCAGCGCGAAGGGACCGATCGCCGAGACCTGCACCACGGTGCGGCCGCGGGCGATGCCGTAGTGGTGCGCGTTGGCGGGCGCGGTGATGAACGAGCCCGCGGGCAGCACCAGCGCCTTGGCGACGTCGATCGAATCGCCCATGCCCACGAGGAAGGTCCCGGTGATCACGGTCACCTGCTCGTCCGTGGGATGGAAGTGCGGCGCGAGGCGGGTGCCGGCCGGCAGCTCGAGGCGCACCGTGAACATCGCGCTCTGACTGGGATCCCCCTGCAGCACCGCCATCCTGGTGCCGGCGGGGAAGACAGCGGGCGCGGGGCCCCACTTGATCTCGGGAGCCTGGGCGCGGGCCGCGACGGGGAGAAGCACCGCGGCGAGCGCGGCGAGAATGGCGACGGCGAAACGGGAACGCATGACGACCTCCGGAAAAAGGGAACGGTAGCCGACGGAGGGACGCTAAGAGTTCCGTGGCGCGGCCGCTTCGCCCGGGAGAGCCAATACCAAGATGAAAGAGACCATGGCCCGATCGGGCCACGGGGCGAGCTAGAGCAGGTCTTCCCGCGCGGCGTAGGCCGCGGCGGCGGCGCGGGTTTTCAGGCGGAGTCTGGTGAGCAGGTTCGCCACGTGGCGCTTGACGGTGTGGTCGGAGAGCCGGAGCCGCGCCGCGATCTCCGGATTGGAAAGCCCCTGGGCCACGAGCCGGAGGATCTCGACCTGGCGGGCGGTGAGCTTCCCCTTCCCCGCTTTGCGCGCCGGCCTCGCGAGCGCGGCCAGCCGCTCCTTCGCCCGCTCCGCCTCCCGTTCGGCGCCCAGGGATTGAAAGGCCGCGAGGGCGGCGCGCAGCTCCCGTTCGGCGCCGGCGGTCTGCCCCAGGCGGCCGAGCGCGGCCGCGAAGTCGAGCCGGGTGCGCGCGGTTTCGAAGGGCGCGCCGCTCTGCTCGTATCCCGCGATCGCCGTCTCGAAGCGCCCCGCGGCGCCCGCCGTGTCGCCCTGATGGGCGAGGATCCATCCCTCCGCCGCGGCGGCGGAAGCGCGGAGCGGCGTGGTTTTCACCGCGCGCGCTACGCGGTCGAGCTCGTCCCGGGCGTGGGTGTCGCGG
>DASSQQ010000067.1:0-5344 GCA_035702425.1 Gemmatimonadales bacterium | reverse complement strand
TCGATCGCCTGTCCGCCGAAGAACCGTCCCACCAGGAAGCCCAGCAGGGCGGCGGCGACGATTTGCGGAATCACGATGAAGAAATTGAAGACCCCCATGTAATAGCCGAGCTTGGAGGGCGGCAGCGACCCGGTGAGAATGGCGTAGGGCATCGCGAGAATGCTGGCCCAGGCGATCCCCACGCCCACCATCGAGACCAGGAGGTACCGGGGGTCGGTGAGGAAATAGATCGAAATCAGCCCCGCCGCGCCGCAGACCAGGCAGATGATGTGCGCGAACTTGGGGGAGGACCACCGCGCGAGGGGCGGGATGGCGAAGGCCGCCACCGCGGCGACGCCGTTGTAGGCGCTGAACCCCACGCCCACCCAGTTGGCGCCTTCGTTGTAGCGCGCGGTGGTGGGATCGCTGGTGCCGTAAAGGTGGCTGGTCACCGCGGCGGTGGTGTAAATCCACATGGCGAAGAGCGCGAACCAGGAGAAGAACTGCGCCCACGCCAGCTGGCGCATCGTCTTCGGCATGTCCTGGAAATCGTTCAGAATGGTGACGAAGCCGTTGTCGTACCGGCCCCGGCGCTGGAGGAGCCCGCCGGCGATCCACAGCGCCCCCGCCGCCGCCAGGCCCGCCGAGAGGATCATCACCTGGTAGATCGCCGCGCTCGCGAGCAACGCCGAGGCGATGACGCCGACGACGAGCAGGATCACGCCGAGCTCGATCTGCCGCGTCCCGTTGGCCGCGAACTCCTCCGGGGTGCGCCGCGCGCGGGCGATCCCCTCCCGCGCCTGGTTCTCCTCGAACGACGCCATCTCGGCCGGGGAGTATTCCCGGGAGCGGAACACGGTCCACAGCACCGCGAGGAAGAACACCGCGGCGCCGATGTAGAAGGAAAGCCGCACCGAAGCGGGGATCAGGTGCTCGCCCGCCTCGTTGCTCACCCCGAACGCCTTGGTGAGCACCCAGGGAAGCATCGAGGCCACCACCGCGCCGGTGCCGATGAAAAAGCTCTGCAGCGCGAACCCGGTGACCCGCTGGTCGGCGGAGAGGTTGTCGCCGACGAAGGCCCGGAACGGCTCCATCGAAATGTTGATCGAGGCGTCCATCACCCAGAGCATCCCCGCCGCCACCCAGAGGGTGGGCGAGTTCGGCATCGCGACCAGGGCGAGAGAGGCGAGCAGGGCGCCCGCGAAGAAATAGGGGCGGCGCCGCCCCAGCCGGTTCCAGGTGCGGTCGCTCACGTAGCCGACGATGGGCTGGACCACGAGCCCGGTCACCGGCGCCGCGATCCAGAGCAGCGGAATGTTCTCGACCTTCGCGCCCAGGGTCTCGAAGATCCGGCTCACGTTCGCGTTCTGGAGCGCGAAGCCGAACTGAATCCCGAGGAACCCGAAGCTCATGTTCCAGATCTCCCAGAACCCGAGTCTGGGCTTGGGCCGGGTCAGTCCGGGCGCGGGGCTCGCGGGTGTCGCCATGATCGGCTGCTGCCTCTAACGGTCAGGGTTCCGGGCGCGATGCAGGCGGTCGAGCAGCCGTGCCAGCTCGGGGTCCGCGACGATCGCGTCCAAGAGACGTCCCATCGGGCGCCGCCAGTTGGGCCGCGTGGAGGAGGGCGTGCCGGGAAGATTCACCGCCACCGGCTCCAGCCACAGATCCTCGAGCCACGGCACCACCAGCGGGCTCTCCGAGCGGCCGAGCCACTCGAGCAACGCGGCGAAGAAAGCCCGCGGCTCCTCCAAGGTGCACCCCATCCGCTCCGCGAGCCAGCGCGTGGCGCGGTCCCGTTCCTCCCGCACCGCGGCCGCATCCTCTTCCTTTAGCAGACCGTAGCGCACGCGATCCACGATGTCGTTCCCCGCGATCCAGCCCGCGAAAGTCGGGGTGTCGTGGGTCCCGACCAGGGCCATGTCCCGCGAAGATGGCGGCGCGAGCTCCGGAGTCAGGGGAGACTGAAACTGCGCCAGGTACATCCCCCAGATCCGGTGGCGATCGAGGGCCTGATTGATCTCCGCCGGCACGTTGCCGAGGTTCTCGCCCACGACCTCGCAGGCGTGGCGATGGGACTCGAGGGCCAGCACCGCGAAAAGCTCTTTCGCGGGATAGGTGACGTAGGTCCCCTGATGCAGGCCCATCCCCCGGGGAATCCAGTAGAGCCGCCGGAGCGCCATGATGTGATCCACGCGCAGCACGCCGGCGAGGCTCGCCTGATGCGCGATCGACGCCGCGATGTAGCGATGGCCTTCCCGCCGCGACGCCTCGGGGAGGACGGGACTGAAGCCCCAGTCCTGTCCGCTCGGGAACCCCGCGTCGGGCGGCGCGCCCACCGAAATCCCGTCGCCGAAAAGCGGCTGGCGGGACCAGGGATCGTAGCCGTCGGGATGGACCCCCACCGCGAGGTCGAGACCGAGCCGCATCCCCTGGGGATCGAGCCGCCCGCGCAATTCGCGGAGCTGGCGCCGCACCTCGGTTTGCGCCACCAGATGAAACCGCTCCTCCGCGGCGTCCACGTCGCCCGCGCCGAGCTCGCCTCCCCGCGCGGGCGCCGGCCAATCGCGCCAGTTCCGGCCCAGCTTCGCCTGCGCGCCGCGAAACCGCGCGTAGCGCGCCAACTCGTCATCCACGAGCGACGGGTCCGGCGTCCGGCCGCCCAGGGCGGCGCGCACTTCGACGTCTCCGCGCGTCACGTCCAGCGTCGCGGGCGGCGGCGTGGCGCGCGTCCCGTCCCCGAGGTCCATCATGAGCTCGGACCAGAAGAGCCGGCTCACCGGCGAATAGGGACTCGGCTCGGCGGGTGGCGAGTTGAAGGTGGGGAGCAACGGGAGAGCGGTCACCACGTCCCCGCCGCGCTCGCGCACCCAGCGGCAGAGGGACTCGAGGTCGCGCAGGTCGCCCAGCGCGCGGCTGCGCGCCGAGCGCAGCGCGGCCAGCTGGGCACCGACGCCCCAGCTGCGATGGGTCCCCGGCCGGCGCCACGCCTCGAGAGGCGCGGAGATGACGGTCGCGGTCGCCGTCTCGCCGGACGCACCCACCGCGAGACGGTGGTAGCCCGAGGGAAGCGCGCCGGTGGCGTGAATCGCGCCGTCCCGGATCTCGAGCGGGAACCGCCCGCCGTCTTCGAGCGCGAGATCCGCGTCGATGGCGCCGCCCGCGGAGATCTTCACCGGTTCGAGCGCGCCGTTCCACGCCACCAGAACCGGCGGCACCAGATCGCGGCGCGCGTCCTCCACCGCGCGCAGGGCGGCGCCGGCCTCGGCGGGACGCGAGATCGGCGCGCCCAGCGCGGCGGCGATCCGCACCAGGGTCTCGGGAGACACGGTGACGGGACGGGCGAGGCCGTCCACGTACTCGGTGTGCACCCCCAGCGCTTGGGCGAGGGCGTGCAGCGCCGCGAGCTCGGTCATGGGCGCAGAATGTAGCGGCGCGCCGGGGTCCCGCGGGAGTCTCGCGCCGCGGGAACGGCGTCCGTAGTTTCCGTCCCATGCGAACCTACCTCGTTCTCGCCACCGCCGGTCTCGCCCTCGGCGCCGTCCTCCCCGCGCCGGCCCAGGCCCGGCCCGACACCTCCTGGGTGGCCCGGAGCGCGATCTACGAAGTGAACGTCCGCGACTTCGCGCCCGCGGGAAACCTCGCCGGGGTGACCGCGGGGCTCGACCGGATTCAGGCGGTGGGGGCGAACGTGATCTGGCTGATGCCGATCTACCCGGTCGGGATCAAGAACGCGAAGGGTCCGCTGGGCTCGCCGTACGCGGTGCGCAACTACGCCGCCATCGACTCCGCCTTCGGCACCGAGGCCGACCTCCGCGCCCTGGTGAAGGCGGTGCACGCCCGCGGGATGAAGATCATCCTCGACTGGGTGCCCGATCACACCGCGTGGGACAATCCCTGGATCGCCGCCCACCCCGATTACTACGTCCACAACGACAAGGGCGAGATCAGCGTCCCCGTCGATCCCGGCGGTCACCTCACCGACTGGACCGACGTGGCCCAGCTCGACTACAAGAACCCGGCGCTCCGCCGTGCGATGATCGCCGCGATGCGCTGGTGGCTCACCCGGTTCGACATCGACGGCTACCGCGTGGACGCCGCCGGCTTCGTCCCGGACCAGTTCTGGCGGGAAGCGGTGCCGGCGCTCCGCTCGAGCGTGAAGCGCCGGATCCTGCTCCTCGCCGAGTGGGGCGATTTGAAGATGGTGAGCTTGGGATTCGATCTCACCTATCCCTGGGAGAGCTACGGCCGGTTGAAGGCGGTGTGGAAGGGCGCGCCCGCCGATTCGTTCGTGCGGGCCGAGATCGCGGATGTGCGCGCCATTCCGCCGGGCGGGGCCCGGCTCCGGTTCACCACCAACCACGACGAGACCGCGTGGGACCAGCCGCCCATCGCGCTCTTCGGGCACGGCTCGGGCGCGGGCGCGCGCGCGGCCTACGCCGCGATGGCCCTGATGCCGGGCCGTCCCCTCATCTACGACGGCCAGGAAGTGGAGAGCCCCCAGCGGCTGGGCCTCTTCGAGCGGGATTCGGTGGTGTGGGGCCAGCCCCGCGCCGAGGAAGCGCGCGGCTTCTACCGCAAGGTGGTGGACCTCGCCCGCACCGACACCAACTTCCTCCGCGGTGACTTCGAGGCGGTCGCCACCGGCGACCCGGCGGACGTGATCGCCTACCGCCGCGGCGGGGCGCTGGTGCTCGTCAACGCCCGGGATCACGAGGCCGCGTTCACGGTCAGCGGCGTCGCGGTGAACGGACTCCGCGACCGGCTCGCGGACGCGGTCCAGCAGGGTGACACGGTGCACCTCCCCGCGTACGGCGCGCTGGTGCTGGAACGGTAGGCGGGCGGCCGGCGCGGTCCTTCCTTCCTGAAACGCGTCGTTTTCCCCGGTGTCACGTCGGCGGACCGGGATACGTCTTCCGGGTGTAGACGTCTACGTCCCAGGCGAAATACACCGGAGGAGTCATGGACACGTATCTGCCGCCCATCGAAAAGCCCAAGAACCTCATCCTGAAGCTGGTTTACGCCGCTACCCGCCGCCGGTTCGGCAAGGTGCTCACGCCGCTCAAGGTCCACTCCGCCCGGCTGCCCCTCGCGTTCGGCTTCTGGTACGCCAAGATCTCGAAGCTCGACGCCAAGGTGACCCTGCCCCGGGAGCTGGCCTATCTGCTGCGCCAGCAGGTGGCGCGGATCAACGTCTGCGAGTTCTGCATCGACATCGGGCGTTACATCGCCCTGCAGGAGACGGCGAGCCGGGAGAAACTGGACGCGCTCGCCGAGTACCAGACCAGCCCGCTCTTTTCGCCCGCCGAGCGCGCGGCGCTCGACTACGTGACCGCGCTCACCCGGGACCGGAAGGTGGATCCCCAGA
>DASSQQ010000066.1:0-5138 GCA_035702425.1 Gemmatimonadales bacterium | reverse complement strand
GACACGGCCGCCGTCTTCCATTGGCCGGCCAATCGCGTGCCGGTGCGTTACTGGGCCGACTCCCGCGGCAACATGCGCTTCCTGATCGAGCGGGCACTCGCCATCTGGGAGACCCAGTTCCTGTACGGGGAGTTCCGCGGGGTGCTGGTGTCCGACTCCTCGAGCGCGGATGTCGTCGTGGTGTGGAACAACGTGGTGCCCGCCGACGTGCCCCCCGACACCGGCGCGCCCGTGCCGGCGTGCTCCGGAGACAATCACAGTCTCGGATCGGGACCCGGAACCGATTCGGTGGACGCAAGCGGCAGGATGGTGGGCCCGATCGTGGTGGGTCTCGAACCCCAGGGGCCCTACTCCGCCGCCCAGGTCCAGGCCTGCTTGCGCCGCGTCGCCATCCACGAGCTGGGGCATTCGCTCGGCCTGCTGCAGCACAGCCCCAATCCCGCCGACATCATGTACTCCAACGTCACCGCGTCGGCGCCGACCGAGATCGATCGCCACACCGCCGAGCTGCTGTACCACACCCGATCCTCGGTCCTGCCCCCGCCGTAACTTGCTCCCCCGCCACGAGTAACCCGGCCCCGAGCGCGGGGGGACGATCCGGACCGGAGGAATTCGGCTTGACAGTCGGCGCCCCCGCCGATAGCATAACCCCTTCCCAAAAAAGGACTTGTGCCCTCGATGTCCGACCGCCGCCAGGAGGCCCTCGATTATCACTCGCAGGGCCGCCCGGGGAAAATCCAGGTCACGCCCACCAAGCCGTTCAAGAACCAGCGCGACCTCTCCCTGGCCTACACCCCCGGGGTGGCGGAGCCCTGTCGCGAGATCGTGGCGCGGCCGGACGATGTCTACACCTATACCACCCGCGGCAACCTGGTGGCGGTGGTGAGCAACGGCACCGCCGTCCTGGGGCTCGGCAACATCGGCCCCCTCGCCGCGAAGCCGGTGATGGAGGGCAAGGGGATTCTCTTCAAGGCCTTCGCCGACCTGGACGTGTTCGACCTCGAGGTCGGCTCCGAGAACCCGGACGACCTGATCCGGTTCTGCCAGCTCCTCGAGCCGACGGTCGGCGGCATCAACCTGGAGGACGTCCGTTCTCCGGATTGCTTCTACGTGGAAGAGAAGCTCCGCGAGACGCTCAAGATCCCCGTCTTCCACGACGATCAGCACGGCACCGCCATCATCTCCGGCGCGGCACTCCTGAACGCGCTGGAGCTGGTGGGCAAGTCCCCCGGCGAGGTGCGGGTGGTGTTCTCGGGAGCCGGCGCCGCGGCGATCGCGACCGCGGAGCATTACGTGCGGCTGGGCGTCAAGCGGGAGCACATCACGCTCGCGGACCAGAAGGGCGTGATTCACGACGGGCGCTCCGACCTCGACCCCTACAAGCGCCGCTTCGCGGGGCCGCGGAAGACCCGCACCATCGCCGAGGCGCTGAAGGGCGCGGACGTGCTGGTGGGGCTCTCCGTGGCGGGAGTGATCACCGGGGAGATGCTCCGCGGCATGGCGAAGGATCCGATCGTGTTCGCGCTCGCCAATCCCGATCCCGAGATCATGCCGGACCAGGTGCGGGCGGCGCGCCCGGACGCGATCATCGCCACCGGGCGCTCCGACTTCCCCAATCAGGTCAACAACGTGCTGGGGTTTCCATTCATCTTCCGCGGCGCCCTCGACGTTCGGGCGCGGGGGATCAACGGCGAAATGGAGATGGCCGCGACCCGGGCCCTGGCCGCTCTCGCCAAGGAAGAGGTGCCCGAGTCGGTGATGCGCGCGTACGGCCTCGAACGGCTGCGCTTCGGCCGGGACTACCTGATCCCCAAACCCTTCGACCCCCGGGTCCTGCTGTGGGTGGCGCCCGCGGTCGCCTGGGCGGCCGTCGGCTCCGGAATCGCGGGCCGGGTGATCGACGTGGAGGAGTACCGCGCCCAGCTCGACGCGCGGCTGGGCCGCGCCCGGGAAGTGATGCGCGGCCTTTCATCGCGGGCCCAGCAGGATCCGAAGCGGATCGTGTTCCCCGAAGGGGACGACCCGAGCATCATCCGCGCCGCGCGCATTCTCGCCGACGACGGGATCGCTCAGCCCCTGCTCCTGGGCGACCTTCAGGAAATCCGCCGCCAGGCCGACGACGTCGGGATCACCCTCGAAGACGTCGAGATCCTGGACCCGCGCGCCGCGGGAGACCGCGAGGAGCTGGCGCACGAGCTCTGGACCCGCCGCCGCCGCCGGGGCATCACCCTGCGCGAAGCCCGCGCCCGGGTGCAGGACCCGATGTATTACGGCCTGCTGCTGCTCTCGTCGGGCCGGACCGACGCCGTGGTGGCGGGCGTGGACATGTATTATCCCGACGCCATCCGGCCCGCGCTCGAGGTGATCGGCGCCGAGGCGGGACGCCGCCAGGTGAGCGGCATTTACATGCTGGTCTTTCAGCACCAGACCTTTTTCTTCGCCGACTGCACGGTCAACATCGACCCCGACGCGGAAACGCTCGCCGAGATCGCGTCCGCTACGGCGCAGTTCGTCGGGCACCTGGGCCTCGAGCCCCGGGTCGCCATGCTTTCGTTCTCGAACTTCGGATCGGTGCGCCACCCCGCGGCCGACAAGGTCCGGCGGGCGGTGGAGATCCTGCACCAGCGGGAGCCCGCGCTGCAGGTGGACGGAGAGATGCAGGCCGACACCGCCGTGGTGGAGCGAATCTTGACGCGCACCTATCCCTTCACCAAGCTCCGCGGCACGGCCAACGTGCTCATCTTCCCCAGTCTCGACGCCGCGAACATCGCGTACAAGCTGCTCGACCGCCTGGGCGGGGCCCAGGTCATCGGGCCGATTCTGGTGGGCATGGCGAAACCGGTGCACGTGTTGCAGCGGGGCGCCGAAGTGAACGACATCGTCAACATGGCCATCATCGCCGCCGTGGACGCGCAGGAACGTCCGCGGACGGCGCCATAAGGAGCGGGTTCTCATGGCATCCTCCGTCACCCGCGCCCCGGGACGCCGATCCGGCGCCGCCCTCGATCTCGCGGGCCTGCCGCCGCAGCACGAGGTCCACTGGAACCTGACGCCCCCCGAGCTCTACGAGCACGCGCTGCGCCGCGGCGAGGGCATGGTGGCCGAAGGAGGACCGTTCTGCGCGGTCACCACCCCCCACACCGGACGCAGCCCCAAGGACAAGTTCGTGGTGCGCGAGTCGTCGTCCGAGGGCGACATCTGGTGGGGCAACGTCAACCAGCCCATCGCCGAGGAGCACTTCGAGCGGCTGCGCCAGGACGTGATCCGCCATCTCTCGGGGCAGGAGCTCTTCGTGCGCGACCTGTTCGCCGGCGCGGATCCCAACTACCGGGTCCCGGTCCGCTTCGTCACGCCCAGCGCGTGGCACGCCCTCTTCGTGTACAACATGTTCCTGCGCCCCTCGATCCCGGACCTGCGCGCGTTCGTCCCCGGCTTCCAGGTCCTGCACGCCCCCGAGTTCCACGCCGACCCCTCCGTGCACGGCACCAAGTCGGGCACGTTCATCGTGCTGCACTTCGCGAAGAAGACGATCCTGATCGGCGGGACCCGGTACGCGGGCGAGATGAAGAAAGCGATCTTCAGCGTGCTGAATTACCTGCTCCCCGGCCGCGCCGTGCTCCCCATGCACTGCTCCGCCAACGTGGGCGAGGGCGGCGACGTGGCGCTCTTCTTCGGCCTCTCGGGAACGGGCAAGACCACCCTCTCCGCCGACCCCGAGCGGGGGCTGATCGGCGACGACGAGCACGGGTGGAGCGATCAGGGGGTCTTCAACTTCGAGGGCGGCTGCTACGCCAAGGTGATCCGTCTGTCGCGCGAGGGCGAGCCCGAGATCTTCGAGACCACCCGCATGTTCGGCACCGTGCTCGAGAACGTGGTGGTGGATCCGGAGACCCGCGTCCCCGATCTCGACGCCGATACCCACACCGAGAACACGCGCGCCTGCTACCCCATCCACTTCATCCCCAACCACGTGCCCGGCGGCACCGCGGGACACCCGTCGCACATCGTGTTCCTGACCTGCGACGCGTTCGGCGTGATGCCGCCCATCGCGCGACTCACGCCCGCGCAAGCGATGTACCATTTCCTCTCGGGCTACACCGCGAAGGTCGCCGGCACCGAGCGCGGCGTCACCGAGCCCAAGGAAACCTTCTCGGCGTGCTTCGGCGCGCCCTTCCTGCCCCGGCACCCCAACGCCTACGCCACCCTGCTCGGCGAGCGCATCGGCCGCCACGGCGTGCAGTGCTGGCTCGTCAACACCGGATGGACGGGCGGCGGGTACGGCACCGGCCAGCGGATGCGGCTCTCCCACACCCGGACCATCGTGCGCGCCGCGCTCGCCGGAAAACTCGATCGCGTGGAGACCACGCGCGAGCCGGTGTTCGGCCTCGAGGTCCCGCGACACGTGCCCGGCGTGCCGGACGAGGTGCTCCTGCCCCGCGCCACCTGGCGCGACCCCGGCGCCTACGACGCCCAGGCGAAGCGCCTGGCCGAGATGTTCCGCAAGAACTTCGCGCAGTTCCAGGATCAGGTGCACGCGGCGGTGCGCGAGGCCGGACCGATCCTTTGAGGCCGTTCGAGGTCGTTCGCGACCCGCTCTGGAACAACATCCGTCTCGAGCCGGACGCCCTCGCCCTGGTGGACACGCCCGGGGTTCAGCGGCTCCGCTACGTGCGCCAGCTGGGCCACGCCTTCCTGGTCTACCCGGGCGCCACCCACAGCCGCTTCGAGCACGCGCTCGGCGCCTACCACCTGGCGCGGCGCGCGGTCGCTCAGCTGGACGACGTAGCGGGCGGGGTGGACCCCGCGGAAGCGCGCACCGTGCGGCTCGCCGCGCTGCTCCACGACATCGGCCACTACCCCTTCTCCCACGCGCTCGAGGAAGCGGGCCTCCCCAACCACGAGCGGCTGGCCCGCCGGCATCTCGCCGAGGAGCCGCTGGCGGGGGCGCTGGAGCGGCTGGGAGAGAAGCCGGAGCGCCTGCTCTCCTTGATCGACGGGACCGCCCGGTCCCCCCTTGCCGGCCTGGTGTCGGGCTCGCTGGACGTGGACAAGCTGGACTATCTCTCGCGCGACGCGCTGATGTGCGGGGTGCCCTACGGCGAGATCGACGTGGACCGACTCCTGGGCTCCCTCACCTT
>DASSQQ010000065.1:0-10445 GCA_035702425.1 Gemmatimonadales bacterium | reverse complement strand
GGCTCAGGGCTTTGGCGGGCAGCGCTCGCGCGGGACCGGCGTTCCCGGCGTCAGCGTGGACACCGCCGGCGTGGGCGCCCTGATCGATCAGGGGATGAACCACTCCCAGGTGATGAAGAATCTGGAGTATCTGACCGACGTGATCGGGCCCCGTCTCACCGGCTCGCCCGCCGCCCGCGCCGCCAACGATTGGACCATGAAGCAGTTCCAGAGCTACGGCCTGGACTCGCACCTCGAGACCTGGAACTTCGGCGGGAGCTGGAGCCGGGGGCCGATGTGGATGCGGATGACCGCCCCGCGCGCGCACGACGTGGTCGCGGCGAGCTGGGCCTGGGCGCCTGGCACCGACGGCAAGGCGGTGAGCGGCCCCGTGGTGCGGATCGACGCTTCCACGCCGGAGAGTCTCGCGGCCAACCGCGCGAAGATCAAAGGCGCCTGGGTGATGCTCCGCGGGCCCTCGTTCGTGTGGAACAACGACGGCCCCCCGATGACCG
The DNA here is from genome assembly GCA_035702425.1 of Gemmatimonadales bacterium. GTDB lineage: Bacteria > Gemmatimonadota > Gemmatimonadetes > Gemmatimonadales > GWC2-71-9 > DASSQQ01. Next base: position 9,951 of record DASSQQ010000065.1, on the reverse strand, counting down.
CCGCGGACTCCGAACGCCAGCGCGGCGGGTTCCGCGGGGCCGCCGCCGGCGCGCCGCGCGACTCCGCCGCCCGCGCCCGTCAGCAGCAGTTCAACAACGATCAGCCCTACCTGCTGAAGAGCGCGGGGGCCCTCGGCATCCTGATCGACGGGGGAAAGGAGCAGGATCTCCTCACCATGAGCGGCTCCCCCAACCGGGTGATGCCGCTGCCCGAAGTCGTGGTGGCGCACGAGGACTACGCCATGTTCGACCGCCTGATGGGTCTGGGCCTCACCCCGGTGCTCGAGGCGAGCATTCAGAACACGCTGAGCATGAAAGATTCGGTCCCGCAGTGGAACACGGTGGCGGAGATCCGGGGCACCGAGCATCCGGGGGAGGTGGTGATCGTGGGCGGGCACCTCGATTCCTGGGACCTGGGCACCGGCGCCACCGATAACGGCACCGGCTCCATGGCCACCCTCGAGGCGGCGCGGATCATCGCGCAGTCCGGCGTGAAGCCGAAACGCACCATCCGCTTCGTGCTCTTCACGGGAGAAGAGGAAGGACTGATCGGCTCCCACAAGTACGCCGAGGCCCACGCCGCCGAGGCCGACTCGATTCAGGCGGTGATCGTGCTCGACAACGGCGCCGGCGCCGTCACCGGCCAGGCCCTGCAGGGGCGCCCCGAGCTCTTCGGGCTGTGGCGCGCGATTCTGGCGCCGCTGCATCAGCTCGACGCCGATACCGTGACCGACGCCTTGAAGGGCGGCACGGATCACCTGTCCTTCATTCCTTACGGCGTGCCCGGGTTCAACTTCAACCAGGTCCGCCTCGGCTACAATCACACCCACCATTCCCAGTCGGACACCTGGGACAAAGCGGTGGCGTGGGACTTGGAGCAGGCCTCCACCGTGATGGCGGTGTCGGCGCTCGAGCTCGCGAACCTGTCAGGGATGATTCCGCGGGGTCCGAAAGAAGCGGTGCAGCCGGTCGCCGCGGTGGTGGTATCGGACAGCCTGGTGGGGAAGAAGGGCAGGAGATAAGCCGACCGCCGTCAGCCGACGACTTTATAGGCTTCCATCGCGAAGTATTCGGGAAGCCCCAGTTTGTCGGCGTGCGCCGCCGTTTCCAGGTTGCGCGCCTCGACCCGCTGCCAGAACTCGCGGTCGTCGTGCGCGCCCGGGAACGGCGCCGTGTCTTTCTGGGACTGGTGCTTGAAGATCGCGAGAATCTTCGCCCTGAGCTCGTCCTGGGAGAGCGGCACCAGCACGTCCGCCTCGGTCAGCGACCACTCCTGCCAGGCGCCGCGATAGAGCCAGACCTCGGGGTGCCCGCCGTGGCGCTGGAGCGCGCGGTCGATCGCCGCCTTGCACATCCGGTGGGTGCCGTGCGGATCCGAGAGATCGCCGGCGACGAACACCAGATCGGGACGCACCTCGTCGAGGAGCCGGAGCACGATCGCCACGTCCTCCTCGCCGATGGGCCGCTTCCGGATCTCGCCGGTGCGGTAAAACGGCAGGTCCAGGAACCGCGCCGCCGAGGGCGGCAGGCCCACCGTGTCGAGCGCCGCCACTGCTTCTGATTCCCGGATCACCCGCTTCAGCTCCTGCACCACCGGCAGGTCCACGTCGCCGGGTGCTTTGCGCTCGAAGCTCTCCTCCACCTCCCGCCGGATGCGCGCCGTGGCGGCGGCGTCGAGGCCCAGCGGTCCCGCCGCGCGGGTGACGAAGTCGAGGTGGCGCCGCACGTCGTGATCGAAGACCGCGATGCTCCCGCTGGTCATGTACGCCACCACGATCGCGTTCTCGCTCTCCCACAGCTTGCGCAAGATCCCGCCCATGGAGATCACGTCGTCGTCGGGGTGGGGCGAGAACACTACCACCCGCCGCCGCGAGGGGAGCCGCGAGCGTCCCCGGATCTTGTCCTTCAGCCGGTTGAACACCGCGCCGTTGATCGGACCCGGCGCGCCGTGCTTGGCGAGCAGGGGCGAGAGGTGGTGCTCCGCGTAATCCCGGGCCGCGAGCTTCAGGATCGCCTTGCCCGCCCGCTCCGCGAGCCAGACCACCGCGCGCTCTTCGAGCTCCGGCGTCCACGGCACCGTTTCGAGCAGCCAGGGTGTGGCGATCCGCGCCAGGTCCGCGGCGGCGGCGAGGTCGAGATACACCGTCGCGTCCGGGTGCTCCTGCAGGTAGGTCGCCGCGATGTCCGGCGAGGCGTCGCCTTCCACCGCGCGCTGCACGATCGCCGCCTTGTGCTCGCCCGTGGCGACGAGCGCGATCTCGCGCGCCTCGAGGATGGTCGCCACCCCCATCGTGATCGCTTCCCGCGGGACGTTGTCTTCCCCGAAGAAATCGGCCGCCGCGTCCTTGCGGGTCACCGTGTCCAGCGTGACCAGCCGGGTGCGCGAGGCCGCGGGCGAGCCGGGCTCGTTGAAGCCGATGTGGCCGGTCTTGCCGACGCCCAGGATCTGGAAATCGATCCCGCCCGCCGCCCGGATGGCGCGCTCGTAGGCCGCGCAGTGCTCCGCCAGCTTCTCCCGCGGCACCCCGCCGTCCGGGATGTGCACGTGCGCCGGGTCCACGTTCACGTGCTTGAAGAGGTTCTCCCACATGTAGCGCCGGTAGCTGTGCGGGCTGTCCGGCGGCATCGGGTAGTACTCGTCCAGGTTGAACGTCACCACCCGCGAGAAGTCGAGCCGCCCCGCCTGATGCCGCCGGATCAGCTCCTGGTAGATGCCGATCGGCGTGCTGCCGGTGGCGAGCCCCAGCACGCAGTGCCCCTTGGCCGCCGTCTCCCGCCGGATCACCTCCGCGATCCGGTCCGCGATGAGCGGCACCAGGTCGTCGTGGTCGGGGACGATCACCGTGCCCAGGCGCTCCCGGTCGCGCGGCCCCTCGATCACTCGGGAGGAGGCGGGCGGGGCGGGGGTGCCGCGGCGGACCGAACGGGCGTCGGGAGCCATGTGGCGCGAACCTAGGGGCACCGCCGGTGAGTGTCAAACCGCGCGGTTATATTTTCGCCATGACCATTCCATCCCCCCGCAACGAACCCGTCCTCTCCTACGCGCCCGGCGCGCCGGAACGGGTCGAGCTGAAACGCACCCTCAAGGAATTCTCCGCTCGGGTGATCGAAATCCCGGTGATCGTCGGCGGAAAGGAAATCCGCACCGGCAAGACCGCGGACGCGGTGATGCCGCACTGTCACGGCCACGTGCTCGCCAAGGTGCATCAGGCGGGTCCCGCGGAGATCGAAGCCGCCGTCCGCGCCGCCGGCGACGCGTGGCGCGAGTGGTCGGCCTGGACCCTGGAACAGCGCGCCGCCGTGTTCCTGAAGGCCGCGGACCTCCTCGCCGGACCGTGGCGCGCCGCCGTCAACGCGGCCACGATGCTGGGGCAGTCCAAGACCAGCCATCAGGCGGAGATCGACGCCGCCTGCGAGCTGGTGGATTTCTTCCGCTGGAACGTGCACTACGCCGAGCGCATCACGGCGGAGCAGCCGCTCTCGGTGCCGGGCGCCTGGAACGCGCTCGACTACCGGCCCCTCGAGGGCTTCGTCTACGCCATCACCCCGTTCAACTTCACCTCCATCGGCGGCAACCTCCCCTCGGCGCCGGCCATCGCCGGGAACACCGTGGTCTGGAAACCCGCCGCGACCGCGGTCTACTCGAATTATCAGGTGATGAAGATCTTCGAGGCCGCCGGCCTCCCGCCGGGGGTGATCAACTTCGTGCCCGGCCCCGCGGCCCTGGTGAGCGAGCGCGTGCTCGCCGACCGCCGCTTCGCCGGCATCCACTTCACCGGCTCCACCGAAGTCTTCCAGGCGCTCTGGAAACAGGCGTCGGCCCACCTCGGCGAGTACGCGTCCTACCCGCGTCTCGTCGGCGAGACCGGGGGGAAGGACTTCGTGATCGCGCACGCCTCGGCCGAGGTGGACGCGCTCGCGGTGGCGCTGGTCCGCGGCGCCTTCGAGTACCAGGGACAGAAGTGCAGCGCCGCTTCCCGCGCCTACATCCCGGATTCGATCTGGCCCGCGGTGCGGGACCGGATGCTCGCGATGCTGGGCGAGATCAAGGTCGGCGACCCGGCGGACTTCCGGAACTTCATGGGCGCGGTGATCGACAAAAAGGCGTTCGACAAGATCCGGAGCTACATCGACGGGGCGAAGCAGGACGCGAAGACCAAGGTGATCGCCGGCGGCCGGTGCGACGACAAGGAGGGCTACTTCATCCAGCCCACCATCATTCAGACCGAGGATCCCGCCTACCGCACCCTGTGCGAGGAAATCTTCGGCCCGGTGCTCTCGGTGTACGTCTATCCCGAGCGGCAGTGGGCGGAGACGTTGGCGCTGGTGGACCGCACGTCGCCCTACGCCCTCACCGGGGCCGTGTTCGCGCGGGACCGCGCCGCGGTCGCCGACGCGCACCGCGCGCTCCGCTTCGCCGCCGGCAACTTCTACGTGAACGACAAGCCGACCGGCGCCGTGGTTGGGCAGCAGCCCTTCGGCGGCGCGCGCGCCAGCGGCACCAACGACAAGGCCGGCTCCCATCTCAACATGATGCGCTGGATGTCGCCACGGACGATCAAGGAGACGCTGGTCCCGCCCACCAACTTCACGTATCCGTTCATGGCCGAGTCGTGAGCGCGCGCCCGCCGATCATGCTGTTCGTGCTGGCGGGCGCGTTTCTCCTTCTGGTCGCGGCGCTCCTCATCGGCTCCTTCGCGAAGCCGGACTACCCGCCCTTCGCGCTTTCGGTGCCGCGCCCGCTCCCGGCCGGGGACTCCCTGGCGGGACCCGCCACCTATACGCTCGACGCCTCGTCCACCGACCGCTGGCGCTACTTCTCGTTCGGCGAGGGCAGCGAGGTTTCGACCCCCGCCTCCTGGGACGTTGCCTTCCGGCGCTTTCATCTAATAGCGGGTGACGGCGGGGGGATCGAGGATCTGGGGGAGGTGCCGTTCGATTCGGTGCGGCAGGCGCCCGACTCGGGGTATCTGGCGAACGTCGCGGCGGACGACACCACCAATCCGGGCGTGGGGAAGTGGTACGACTACAGCATGATCTCCCACCTGCTCACCTCGCGGCACCACGTGTACGCGATCCGCACCGCGGGCGGGAAGTACGCGAAGCTGGAGCTGCTCGCCTACTACTGTAAGGAGGTGGGGACCGCCTGCATCACCTTCCGCTACGCTTACCAGGGGAACGGCTCCCGCCTCCTCCGCCGCTAGGTCTCAGCGAAAAACCCCCGGGGAGCGCTCCCCGAGGGTTTCGTGCTTTCGTCGCCTGGAACGGACGGGCTTATTTCGGGGGGAGGATCTTGAACATCCCCGTGCCGCAGACCGGACACACGCCTTTCAGCGCCGGGCGGCCGTTCGCCATTTTCACTTCCTGCCCGTTCGCGATCTTCCGCTTGGCCTTGCACTTCACGCAGTAACCCTCGTCCGGGGCCATCGGGGCTTTTCCAGCCTTCGCCATGTCGCTCCTCCATTGGGGGCCAACGGCGGGGCCAACCCCCCCGCCAGACGGTCACAACATAATATGGGGCTACGAGCTCGTGGGAGCACCGCCCGGGGCGGGGGCGTCCCTGAAGCCGTTGCGTTTATGCGTTCCGTCACAGAACGGTTTGGTGGCCGAGCCCCCACATCGGCACAGGACAACGACTTCGGCGGGGCGCCCGTCCTTGCGCGGCGGGACCGGAAGCTCCCGGCCGTCGGGGGTCACGATCCGAACCGGGCCCTGAACCACCAGGGGACCGTTCGCTTTGGGCGTGATGGTGGTCTCGGTCATGAGGAAGTATAGCCCCCGGGGGAACGGGGGTGGCTTGCGCAGGGTATCTTTGTGCGACGTCATCATATGCGCTTCCGCTCACTCCTCATCCCCAGTTGCGTCCTCGCCGCCGCGGCCTGCGCCTCGGAGCACGGGCCGCTGTCCAACCGGATGTCCGAGGCGACGACTCGCTACCTCTCGAGCGCCGCGCGGCAGCCGGTGGGGTGGCAGCCGTGGGGCCGGGACGCGTTCGCGCTCGCCGCGCGGCTCGACCGGCCGGTACTCCTCTACGTCGGCGCCGTGGATTGCCGCTGGTGCGCGATGATGGATCGCGAGGTCTACGCCAACCCGGCGGTCGGCGCCCTCATCGATTCGCTCTACGTGCCGGTGCGCGTGGACCGGGACGAGCGGCCCGACGTCGCGGCGCGTTACGAAGCCGCGCTGCGCTCGCTCGCGGGGCTCTCCGGCTACCCGCTCACCATCGTGCTCACCCCGGACGGCTCCGCGTTCTTCGGCGGCACTTATCTCCCCGCCGACGATCCCGTCACCGGACGCGGGCTCCTGCAGGTCCTGCCCGAGGTCGCGAAGGATTACCGCGAGCATCGCGAGTTCGTGGTGCGCCGCGCGGCGCTGGTCCGCCAGCTGGCCCTGGGCGAGCACACCGCAGTGCCGGGCGTGCTCTCGAGCACCGCGGTGCGCGCCGACATCCGCGCCGTGCGAGACTCGCTGGGCCAGGCGCTCAACTCGCCCTCGACCCTCGGCGGCTTCCTGCATACCCGGGCCGTCGCGCTGCTCCTCGCCGAGTACGGCCGCAGTGGAGACACCGCCGCGTTCGACATCGCGCGCCGGGTCCTCGACTACATGATTGACTCCGCGTCCGCGGCGGGCGCCGAGGGCGTACGCGACGATCCCCCCGCCGTGGTGCGGGCCGGACTCCTCCACAACCTGGCCGTGGGCTGGGCGTTCACCGGCGACGCGCGGTATCGCGACGGCGGGGAGCGCCTGCTGCGGCTCATCGAGCCGGAGTTCGAGGGCGGGGACGACCGCGTGGTGTTCGCCGATCGCGACGCGTACGTTGCCGGCTCGGCGCTCGAAGCGGCGACGGCCTTCGGCGACAGCGCCGCCCAGCGGCGCGCGGTCGGCGCGCTGGACACGCTGCTGCACCTGGTCTACCACCGGGGCCGCGGGGTACGGCACGCTCCGTCGGGCTCGATCCGCGGACTCCTCTCCGATCAGGTCGCCACCGCCTGGGCGTCGCTCGCCGCCTACCGCGCCACCGGCCGCCGCCGCTACCTCGACGTCGCGCTCGACTTGGCCGGGATCCTCCAGCGCGACTTCGCCGACTCGACCGCGGGCGGATACTTCGACTCCGCGGTGCTCGATCCCGCGGCGGCGGCGCTCTCCGACCGCACCAAGGGGGTCCTGGACGACCTCCTCCCCGGCTCCAATGCCTGGGCGGCGCAGGTGTTTCTGGAGCTGGCCGACGCGACCGGTGAACGCGGCTACCGCCAGCAGGCTGAGGCCACCCTCGAGGCCTTCGCCGGCGTGGCCGCCGGCGGCGGCGTCCGCGCCTCGAGCTACCTGGCGGTGGCGCGCGAGGCTCTCGGGGGCCGGTAGCAGAGCGAAACTGAGAACCCCCAAGTGCCTACCGCGCCTCACGCTGACGGGTCTGGCGCGACCCCCCGCCGGCGTGGTACCGTGACGCCCTCTTCCCGCGACAGGTCTCAATGACGGAACACGGCGGCCCCTCCGATGCCGAGGTGGTGGCCCGGGTGCTCGGCGGCGACGTCGAGGCGTTCGGGATCATCATCCGGCGTTACGAGCCCGGGCTCTCGCGCTTCGCGGCGCGGATGCTGGGCGATCGGGACGCCGCGGCGGACGCGGTGGCGGAAGGACTGGTGCGGGCGTACCGGCACCTGGCCGGCTGCCGCGAGCCGGAACGCCTGCGCACCTGGCTGTACCGCATCGTGGCCAATCGCTGCAAGAGCCACCTCGCGCGGCGGTCGCTCGCCGACGTGGCGCTCGACGACGCGCCGCCGATCGCGGATGGGGCCGACACCGAGGCCCGCTACGAGCGGACCGAGCAGCTGGCACTGCTCGAGGGGGCGCTGGCCCGGCTGCCGGACGAAAAGCGTGAAGCGTTCGTGCTGAAGCACGTGGAAGGCCTGAGTTACGAGGAGATGTCCGCGGTCACCGGCGAGCGGATACCGACGCTCAAGATGCGGGTGCATCGGGCGCGGGAGGCGTTGCTGGCGGCGCTGAAGGAGCGGGTATGATGGATCCGAGGGTTCAACAGGTTCTCGACGGCGAGCTCCCGGTCACGGCACTGCCCCCCGAGCTCGCGGACGAAGTGGCCCGGCTCGAGGGCGCGGCGGCGTTGCTGGCCGTCGCGCCGGCGGCCGATGCCCGCCTCGAAGCGCGGGTGATGGCGGCGATCCGCCGCCGGGCGCCGGGCCCGGTGCTCCGCGTCCTGCAATGGCTCAGCGCCCCGCGCTCGGTCACCCTGCGGTTCCGCCCGGTGTGGAGCCTCGCGGTGGTGGCGGTCTTCGCGGCAGTGGCGCTCTTCCCCGCCGATGAGCCGGGACCGGTCCTCGCCGCCGACGAGGGCGTGGCCCAGTTCGTGGCCCGGTTCCCGGGGGCGCGCTCGGTGGACGTCGCCGGATCGTTCAACGACTGGCGCGCCGGCGAGGTGCACCTCCGGGACGACGACCACGACGGCGTCTGGCGGGCCGCGGTGGTGCTGCCCGCGGGCGAGCACGAGTACATGTTCATCGTGGACGGCGAGCGCTGGGTCGCCGATCCGCTCGCCGGTCGCTACGTGGCCGACGGATTTGGCCGCGAGAACTCCCTGATCTTCGTCCGGCCGCTCGCGCCGTGAAATCGGCGCTGGTCCTCGCCCTGGTCGGACTCCCGCTCGCGGCTCAGCAGGGGGCGCGGGGCCGGATCGAGGGACGCGTGCCGGCCCCCGCCGTGGCGCCCGTGGATTCCATCATCCGCGTGGCCGCGGCGGCCGGGCTCCCCACCGAGCCGCTGGTGCAAAAGGCGCTCGAGGGCGGGGCGAAGAAGGTGGACGCCGCGCGGATCGTGGCCGCGGTCGCGGACCAGGCGGGCGAACTGGCGGCGGCCCGCGCGCTGTTGCGCCGCACCGCCCCCGAACAGCCCATCTCCCCGGCCGAGCTGATCGCGGTGACCAACGCCCTGGTGCGGGGACTGGCGCCGGAGCGGGTGGAGCAGATCGCCACCGCGCTTCCCGGCGAGCCCACCGGCCCGGCGGTGCACGCGGTGGCGGACATGGTGGGCCACGGGTTCGACGAGGATTCCTCGGTGGCGCTGATCGTGGCGGCGGCGCGGTCCGGCGTGCGGGGCCTTCGGCTGCTGGACGTGGCGACCGCGGCGGTGCAGGAAGTCCAGCGCGGCCTCACGAGGGATTCGGCGCTGGCCAAGGTGAACGGCGAGCTTCCCAACGTTCCGCTCCCGCCCCAGCCGCCGCGGGCGACCGTGGCTCGGGCCCGGCGGCCGGCGCACGCGTTGCCGCCGGTGGTGGCGCGGGGCCGGGATGACAGGAGTCAGTGACGTTACATACTGCAACGCACGGGTCCGGAGCCCGCGGACGGCGTGCGTGACGGCTCGGAGTCGGGCAAGGTCATAGGTCTGCAGCGGCCCGCAGGGGGCCGCGCCTACCCCCATGGAGGTAACACATGATTCGTCGCACCCTCATCGCGCTGGCTCTGTTGGCGGCGCCCGTCGCGGCGCAGACGCCCGCGGCCGCTTCGGCGCAGACGCCGACGCAGGACTCGACCAAGAAGGCGCCGGCTCCGAAGAAGTCGGCGAAGAAGGCGTCCAAGAAGGCGACCTCGAAGAAGGCCGCCGCGAAGGACACGACTGCGAAGAAGGATTCCACCAAGCAGTAAGCCACTCCGCCGACACTGGCGCCTCGGAGTGGCTTGGCGGCGTCAGGAGGTGTAGTCGGCGTTGATCCGGACGTAGTCCGGCGACAGATCGCAGGTCCATACCACCGCCTCCGCGCGACCGACTCCGAGGTCCAAGCGGAGGCGGAGGTGTTTCCGGGAGAAAATTTCGCGCGCCCGCGCCGGGTCGGCGCCGGCGGTGGCACCGCCGGCGGCGAGGGTCAGCCACTCTCCGTCGGCCGCCGCGGCGAGCGAGAGCTTGTCCACGGTGAGCGGGACGCCGGCGGCGCCCGCCGCGGCC
>DASSQQ010000064.1:0-3942 GCA_035702425.1 Gemmatimonadales bacterium | reverse complement strand
GGTCGTCGTGGTTGGGGGGATCCTGTACGCAGTGTGCGGGTTCGACGCCACCGGGACGACTCTAAATACCGTTGAGGCGTATGATCCCGCCACCGACACGTGGACCGTGAAGGCGTCGATGCCTACCCAACGTGAGGGCCTCGCGGTCGCGGCGCTGAAGGGCTTGCTTTATGCGGTGGGCGGAGGGTCCGAGGCCTTACTCAAGGTCGAGGCGTACCAGCCCTAAAGAGTCGGGGCCCCGCGACATCCGGTACTCTATCATGCAGGCGTGTGATTCCCAACTCTGCCACGGTGCCGCGCCCTTCGCCGGTTCCTCGTCCCTACTTCAGCAGCAGCTTGGCGATGGTATTGAGCTGCATGTTGCTCGTTCCTTCGTAAATCGCGCCGATCTTCGCGTCCCGGTAGAACTTCTCCACCGGATACTCCTTGGTGTAACCGTAGCCGCCGAAGAGCTCCAGCGAGACCGACGTCACCCGCTCGGCCACCTGGGAGGCGAAGAGCTTCGCCATCGCCGCTTCCTTGGTGTAGGACTCGCCCGCATCCTCGAGCCGCGCCGCGTTGTACACCATCAGCCGCGCCGCTTCGAGCTCGGTGGCCGCCTGGGCCAGCTGGAATTGCACCGCCTGGAACTCGGCCACCGGCTTGCCGAACTGCTGGCGCTCCTGCACGTACTTGAGCGCGGCGCCGAGCGCGCCGCGCGCCACGCCGATCATCTGGGCGCCGATCCCGATCCGGCCGGTGTTCAGGGTCTCGATCGCCACCTTGTAGCCCTTGCCGACCTCACCCACCACGTTCGCCGCCGGCACTTCGCAGCGGTCCAGAATCAGCTCCACCGTGGACGAGGCGCGGATGCCGAGCTTGTCTTCCTTCTTCCCGATGCTGAACCCCTTGAACCCGCGCTCCACCACGAACGCGGTGATGCCCTTGTAGCCCTTGCTGAAGTCCGCGTTCGCGAAGATCACGAAGACGCCGGCCTCGGCGCCGTTAGTGATCCACAGCTTGCGGCCGTCGAGAATCCAGCGGTCGCCGTCCTTCGTGGCCTTGGTCTCGAGTCCGAAGGCGTCGGAGCCGGACGCGGGCTCCGAGAGAGCGTACGCGCCCACGGTGCCGGCGGCGAGCCGCGGCAGATAGCGCCGCTGGAGGTCGTCCGAGCCCCACTTGAGGAGCAGGGCGTTCACCAGCGTGTTCTGGACGTCCACGAAGATGGCCGCCGACGCGTCCACGGCGGAGATTTCCTCCACGGCGAGTACCGTCATGAACAGCGACCCGCCCGCTCCGCCGAGGGCGTCCGGCACCTCGATCCCCATCAGCCCCAGCTCGAAGAACTTCGGGATCAGCGCCGGGTCCAGCTTGCCCGCCAGCTCCATCGCCGGGGTGCGGGGCCGCACGTCCTGCTCGGCGAAGTCCCGCACCGCGTCGCGGAACATCGTCTCCTCTTCGGAGAGCGTGGTGAGGGGAGCGGGAGCGGAGGTGGTTTCGGACATCCGAGGTGCCAGGCGTTCCGGGTTCGGGGGCGGTCGACGGGGCCAGTCGGGCGAGGCCAAATCTAGCCCGGCCGGGGGGGCTCCTCAACGCGGGCGCGGACTGCAACCTTCAGGGCCGTCCCCCCTATCCAAGCGAAGACGGGTGAATCCCGGGGGACGGGCGCGCCCGTAGGTTGCCGGCAGCCAACGCTCACCCACAGCATCGGAGTTCGGCCATGCGGTCCTCCTTGGCTTCCCTGCTTTCTCTTCTCGCACTCGGCGCCGCGGCGCGGGCCTCCGCCCAGAAGCCGGAGCACTACAGCGTGCCGGGAACGGCGGTAGCGATCTACGACCTCGCGGGCACGGTGGAGGTGCGCGCCGGAACCGGGTCCGACGTCCAGGTGGACGTCACCCGCGGCGGGCGCGACGCCGGGAAGCTCACCATCGGCACCGGCGAGATCCGCGGGCGCCAGACCCTCCGCGTGATCTTCCCCGATGACGACATCGTCTATCGCGGCGCCAATGGCGAGTGCTGCTGGAACACCACGCTCGACGTGAGCGACGACGGCACCTTCAACGACGAGGAGCACCACGGGCGCCACTGGATGAGCGGCGGCCACCGGGTGCGGATCAACGGTCGCGGGGATGGGCTCGAAGCCTGGGCCGACGTGGTGGTTTCGCTCCCCGCGGGCAAGCGGATCGGGATTTACGTGGGCGTGGGGAAGGCCACCGTCACCAACGTCTCGGGCGACCTCGAGCTGAGCGTGAGCGCGGCCGACGTGTCCGCCAACGGCGTGGTCGGGTCCCTGGGCGTGGACGCCGGGTCGGGCGAGGTCACCGTGGACAACGTGCAGGGCGACGTCGACCTCGACACCGGCTCGGGCGAGGTGCACCTCACCAAAGCCAAGGGCACGACCATGAAGCTCGACACCGGCTCGGGCGACGTCACCGCCGCCGACGTGCAGGGGGACCGGGTGGACTTCGAGACCGGATCGGGGAGCGTGGACGCGACCGCCGTCACCGGCCGGGACGTGAAGTTCGACACCGGCTCGGGCGACGTCACCGCCGCGCTGGTGACGAGCCCCGACATCCTCGACATCGACACCGGCTCCGGCGCGGTCACCCTCACCCTTCCGGCGGCGTACGGCGCGCACGTCCTGATCGACACCGGCTCCGGCGGAATCGATCTGGGCGGGATTCCGGTGCAGGTGACCAAGCTCGAGAGCGATCACATCGAGGGGACGATCGGGGACGGCAAAGGCCGCCTGCATATCGATACGGGGTCGGGGGGGGTCAAACTGCGTAAGTCGATGTAAGTCGTCAGTTCTCAGTCGTCAGTCAGGCGCGGTCGCCGGTGTTCAAATCGGCGACCGCGTTTTATCGGTCCGGCGCGCACGATGGGGGTTCCGTGCGGCGCCCCGCGCAGCACCAGAATCGGAACGATTCCATTGGATCTTCGTATGCAGGATTTTCGACGACTGACGGTATGGCAGAGGAGCCATGCGCTGGCCCTCGACGTCTACCGTCATACACGCGACTTTCCCAAGGACGAGCAGTACGGCCTGAGCGCGCAGGCGCGCCGCGCGGCGTCCTCGGTGTGCGCGAATCTCGCGGAGGGCTGCGGTCGGGGTCGGCGTCGGGAGTTCGGACAATTCGTGCGGGTAGCGAGCGGATCGGCCAGCGAACTCGAGTGCCATTTGTTGCTCGCGGCGGACCTGGGTTTCGTTGACCCGGGCACCCGCGATCACCTGGCCGCCTCCGTAACCGAGGTGAAGCGTATGTTGTGGGGTCTACAGCGTGCGCTCTCGAAGGCTGAGGACTGACAACGGACGACTGATGACTGACGACGCCGTTCGCCTCGACTCCTGGCTCTGGGCCGCCCGCTTCTTCAAGACCCGCTCCCAGGCCGCCGCCGCCATCGCCGGCGGGAAGGTGCACGTGAACGGCGTCCGGGCCAAGCCCGCCAAGGCCGTGACCCCGGGCGACGCGGTGCGGGTGCGAAAGGGTCCCTTCGAATTCGACGTCCGCGTTCGCGGGCTCGCGCTGCGGCGCGGCCCCGCGCGCGACGCCCAGGCTCTCTACGACGAAACCCCCGCCAGTCTCGCGGCCCGGGAGCGCCTCGCGCTCCAGCTCAAGCTCCAGCCCGCCCCCGCCTACACCGGCACGGGACGCCCCACCAAGAAGGACCGCCGCACCTTGGACCGGTTCCGGGAGGAGAGCTAGCGACTCCTTCAAGGGTGCTTTAGCGAACCTTCACACGGCGGCGCCGATCTTCCCGGGCATGACTGCCACCGCCCCGGCGCCGGCGCGCCACCCGTCCGACACCCATCCCCGCCTCGTTTTCGACCGCGCTCCCAAACGCGTCTACTGGGAGGTGACCCGCGCCTGCGACCTCGCGTGCCGGCACTGCCGCGCGGAAGCGGTGCCGTTCCGCCATCCCCGGGAGCTCGATCACCTCGCGGCCCTCCGGCTCCTGGAC
>DASSQQ010000063.1:0-3271 GCA_035702425.1 Gemmatimonadales bacterium | reverse complement strand
CGCCATCGCGTCCAAGGAGCACGCGGCGACGCTCCCCGCCGCCGTCATCCTCCTTCTCGCGGGCCGCGGGGCCGCGCGGGCCGAGTCCTGGCGGACGAGCCTCCGGCGGGCGTGGGTGCCCGCGCTCTGCGCCGTGGCACCGATCGTCGGCTACTTCGTTCTCCGGCGACTGGTGGTGCAGGGGGGCGCGTTCGGGTCGGGGGGGCTGGCGCCGGGGCTGGGCGGCCTCGAGGTGTGGGGCCGTGCGTGGGGCATGCTGCCGCTCTCCCTCGTGTGGCTGCGGTTGCTGGTGTTCCCGGCCCACCTCTCGGCCGACTACTCCCCGGCTTACGCGACCGTTTCGACCGGCTTCACGCCCTGGCATGTCGTCGCGCTGCTCGCCTGGGTGCTGCTCGCCGGGGGCGCCTGGCGGCTCCGTCACCGTACCTGGTGGCCGCTCGTGGGGCTGGTCTGGGTCGCGATCACCATCGCCCCGGTGTCGAACATCCTCGTTCCCACCGAGATCCTGGTGGCCGAGCGTACGCTGTATCTGCCGTCGTGGGGCGCCCTGCTGGCGCTGGTGACGGCGGCCGCGGCGATCGTGCCGGCGCGGGCCCGGGTGCCGGCGCTCGCGATGGTGGCCGTGCTTGGCGCCTGGCGGTCGGTGGCGCGGGTGCCCGCCTGGCGGAGCGACGCGACCTTCGTGGTGGCCCTCGAGGCGGACGCCCCGACGTCGTACCGCAGTCTCTGGCAGGAAGGGCTCGCGGCGTTCGACGCGGGCCACTGGGGGTCGGGAGAGCGGTACTTGAGGGAAGCGATCGCGGCCGCGCCCGAAATCCCGGCGCCGAAGGAGGAGCTGGCCCGGCGCTACGCGGCGGCCGGGCTCTGGCGTCCCGCCGCGGATCTCCTGGAGCGGGAGATCGCGGACGACAGCTCGCGCACGCTTCCCTGGTCGGAGCTGCCGGGGGTCCTGCTCCAGGCGGGAGACACCACTCGCGCGCTCTTCGTGGCGGAGCGGGCGGCGGCGCGCTTTCCCGGGGACTCGGCGCTGGCGCGCAACGCGGCGGCGGTCGCGAGCGCGGCGAAGGGCCGGCGTCGCTAGTTAGATGTTCTTCTGCTCGAGGAGCTTCAGGAATTCCTGGGGACTGTTGAGCTTGGCGAGCCGGTCCACCACGTCCGCTTCCTTGGCGAATTGCGCGATCTTGCCGAGGACCGGGAGATACTGATTGGAGACTTCGAGGGGCGGGGCGACGATCAGGAAGAAGTAGTGGACCGGTTTGTCGTCGATCGCCTTGAAGTCCACTCCTTCGAGCTTGCGGCCGAAAGCGACGCGCAGATTGTTGACGACGAGGGAGCGGCAGTGGGGGATCGCGATGTGCTGGCCGATGCCGGTCGAGCCCAGGGTCTCGCGCCGCTTCAGCATCTTGAGGAGCATCGCGTCGGCCTTCTCGTCCAGCTGCAAGAGACCGACGAGCTCCTGGAGCACGTCGTCCTTTTCGGTGGCCTGAAGCTGGAGCTTGATGGCGTCTTCGGAGAAGAATTCGCGCAGCCGCACCGCCCGTTCTTCCGTTCGAGTCGGCGTAACCTAGCCACTGGTTGCTCCATCCGCAACGCGCCATTACGTTGTGAATCATGAGGTTCCCCTATCCGGTCGGGGCGGACGTGCCCCTCTTTCTCGCGCCGATGTCCGGCGTTTCGGAGTCACCGTTCCGGCTGTTGTGCCGGCGGTTCGGCGCCGACGTCGTGGTGTCGGAGTTCATCTCCTCGGTGGGGGTGGCGCGCGGGATCGACCGGGTGATCGCGGACGGCAGGTTCGAACCGGCCGAGCGCCCCTACGGGATTCAGCTCTACGGCGCCGAGGCGGACACCATGGCGCGCGCCGCGGCGCTCGTCACCGAGCTGTTCCAGCCCGACTTCGTGGACTTGAACTTCGGCTGCCCGGTGAAGAAGGTGGTGCGCAACAACGGGGGCTCCGGCTGTCTCAAGGACCTCGGCCTGGTGCAGGGGATCATTGGCGCGGTGCGCACCGCCACCCACCTGCCGCTCACCGTGAAGATCCGGAGCGGGTGGGACGAGTCTCAGCGTGATCCCGTCACCATCGCGCTGCGCTGCCAGGAGGCGGGCGCGCAGGCGCTCACCCTGCACGCGCGCAGCCGCACCCAGATGTTCTCGGGGTCCGCGAACTGGGACGAGATCGCGGAGGTGGTGCGCGCGCTCGAGATTCCCGTGATCGGCAACGGCGACATCGAGACTCCGGAGGACGTGCTCGCGATGCGCCGCCACACCGGCTGCGCCGGCATCATGATCGCCCGCGGGTCGTTCGGGAATCCGTGGATCTTCGCGCAGGGCCGGGACCTGCTGGAGGGGCGGTCGAGGCGGCCGGATCCCGCCCCGGAGGAGCGGTTCGCCACGGCGCTGGAGCATGCGCGTCTGGCGCTCCGGCTCCAGGGCGACAGCCGCAAGACCGCGCTCGAGTTCCGGAAGCACTTCGGCTGGTACACCCGCGGCGTGCCGGGCGCGGCGGAGCTCCGGGAGCGGCTCTTCCAGATCGAGTCCATGCAGGAGGCGGAGCGCATTTTCGCCACCTATCTCGAGGCGCGGGAGGCGAGCGCGATCGTGGCCGCGGCGTGAATTCGGACGAGCTCTCGCGGCTGATCGAGCGCCTCCCGTTCGCCTCCATCGATCACCTCCGGCCCGTCACCCAGGGCCACCAGGAGGTGATCTTTTGTCTGGGGAAGACCCCGGAACAGGTGGTCGGGATCGCGGAGCGGCTCGAGGCCCGGAGCGGGACCTTCCTCGCCACCCGTGCCGAGGCCGGACCGCTCGCGGCGCTCGCCGCGCGGTTTCCCCGGCTGGAGGTGAACGAGCTCGGCCGCACCGCGTACCTGCCGCGGGATCCGGAACCCGCCCCCACGGGGCGCGGCACGGTGCTCGTCGTCACCGCGGGCACCAGCGACCTGCCGGTCGCCGAGGAGGCCGCCGTGACGGCGCGCGCCCTGGGCAACAGGGTCGAGCGTCTCACCGACGTCGGGGTGGCGGGGATCCACCGGATTCTCACCCAGACCGACGCGCTCCGCCAAGCCTCGGTCATCATCGTGGTCGCCGGCATGGAAGGCGCCCTGCCCAGCGTGGTGGGAGGGCTGGTCAAGGTTCCGGTGATCGCGGTCCCGACCAGCGTCGGGTACGGCGCGTCGTTCGGCGGGCTTGCGGCCCTCCTGGGCATGCTCAACTCCTGCGCGTCGGGCGTCACCGTAGTCAACATCGACAACGGGTTCGGCGCCGCCGCGGCCGC
>DASSQQ010000062.1:0-11101 GCA_035702425.1 Gemmatimonadales bacterium | reverse complement strand
GCCCAGCACATCGGCGTCGTTCTCCTGGTCGGCGGAGAGGACGTAGAGGAACACCTGCACCTCGTGCTTGAACCCCTCGGGAAAGAGCGGGCGCAGGGAGCGGTCGATCACCCGGGCGGAGAGAATCTCTTCGTCCGAGGGGCGACCCTCGCGCTTCAAGAAGCCGCCCGGAATCTTGCCGGCGGCGTAGCTCTTTTCGCGATATTCGACGGTGAGGGGAAAGTAGGGGAGCTGGGTGACGTGATCCGAAACCGTCGCCGTGGCGAGAACCACCGTCTCCCCGAACTGCACCAGGCATGACCCGGCCGCCTGCTTGGCCAGCCGGCCCGCTTCGAACTTCAGCGTCCGGCCCGCGAACTGCCGCTCGACGTGCTTCACCATATGACCTGTCTAGAGCAACGAATAAAGAGAGGCGCCAAGCGCCCCGGTGCTCTTCCGGGGGCGCCCCGCGTGACGCGCGCTTCGATTAGTGGCGGAGGCCCAGCTCTTCGATGAGCTGCCGATACTTGACCAGGTCGGTCCGCTTCAGGTACTCCAGCAGCCGGCGGCGCTGACTGACCATTTTCATCAGTCCGCGCTGGCCGTGGAAATCCTTGGCGTGTACCCGGAAGTGCTCGGTGAGGCTGTTGATCCGCGCGGTGAGCAGCGCGACCTGAACCCGGGCGGACCCGGTGTCCCGCTCGTGCAGCCCGTATTTCGTAACCGGCGTCGTCTTGTCGTACATGCTCCCAGTTTCCTAATCGTTGGTAACACGGTAAGTTACCCGCGGTTTCACCACTTTGTAAAGCCCTGGACCTTTGACCCTCGCACCTACCGACCTCGTCGGCCAGAGCCTCGGGCCGTACACCCTGGAGCGCCTCCTCGGCCAGGGCGGGTTCGCGTGGGTGTTCGTCGGCCGCGAGACTGACGGCACCCCGGTCGCCGTCAAGGTCCTGAAGCCCCGCTACGCCGGCGACCCCCAGTTCGAGTCCCGCTTCCGGAACGAAAGCGAGACCGCGGCCAAGCTCGAGCACCCGAACATCATCAAGATTCGCAGCGTCGCCCGCTCCGGGGAGCACGTCTACTTCGCGATGGACCTCTGCCCCGATTCCCTGGGGAGCCGGATCGCGGCCACGGGCCCGCTCTCCGAGGCGGACATCGTGCGCACCGCGAAGGACATCGCGGCCGCCCTGGCCTTCGCCCACTCCCAGGGCGTGATCCACCGGGACCTGAAGCCGGACAACGTGCTCTACCGCGCGGACGGCCGCGCCGTCCTCACCGACTTCGGCATCGCCCGCGCGGTGTCCGGGTACACCGCGTCCACCGGCGTCAACATGACCATCGGCACCCCGCACTATCTCTCCCCCGAGCAGGCGCAGGGCCGCCACGTGGATCAGCGGGTGGATTTCTACGCGCTCGGCGTCACGCTCTACAAGGCGGCGTCCGGCGAGGTCCCCTTCACGTCCAACGACTGGTTCGAGCTGGCGCGGATGCACGTGGAAGATCCGCCGCCCCCGCTCCGGAAAAAGCGCCCCGAGATCTCCAAGCGCTTCGAGCGGATCGTGGCCAAGTGCCTGGCCAAACACCCCGACGACCGCTACCGCACCGCGGCCGAGCTGCTGCAGGATCTGGAGGAGATCGGATCGACCACGCGGGCCACCTCCGAGTTCGGTTCGGCGCCGGTCGCCACGATGGAGATCAGGCGTTTGGTGCAGGCCAAGCAGGCGAAGACCCCGTGGAAGATCTACCTCTACGTGGGAATCGGGCTGCTGGTGCTGGTGGCGGCGGTGGTGAAGCTCATGCGCTGAAGAGGCGGCGGACCGCCTGCACCGCACGGGCCCACCAACCCCCGCGCGCGTCCACCTCCCGCTCCCGTGTTTCCGCTACCCGCTGGTCCGACGGCCATCCCGCGAGCACCGTCTCCGCCGCCCGTCTCAACGCCCCCTCTTCGGCCTTGGGAAAGGGCCGCTCGGCGGGTTTCACCGCGAACCCCGGCTTCCCTTCCCCACCCGCCAACTCGACCACGCCCGGAGCCGCCCGCTCGATCACGTCCATCAATGGCCTCAATGCTTCCCGCTTCCCTCGTCCCCCTTCCCCGTAGTACGCCGCGACCGCCGCGGCCACCACACGCTCGGCGCGCGCGCGGCCCGCGACGAAGTCGGCGAGGACGGCTCTAGTGTCCAAAGACCCGCAGCAGGTCGTTGATGATGGCGAAGCCCATGAGCCCCACCAGCACCACGAACCCGACCTGGGTGAGCTTCAGGCGCAGATCGAGCGACAGCGGCTTGCGGCGAACCCCTTCGGCGATCAGGAAGAACAGCTGTCCGCCGTCCAGGATGGGAATGGGGAGGAGGTTCAGCACCGCGAGGTTGAGCGACAGGAACGCCATGAACGCGAAGTAGGCGACGAGCCCTACCCGCGCCACCGCGCCCGATTCCTGGCCGATGGCGATGGGACCCCCCAGCTCCCGGGGAGACACGCGCCCGCTGACGAGGAGCCCGAGGAAGCGCACCACCAGCCCGGTCATCTCCGTGGTCTGCCGCGCGCCCTCGCGCAGACCGCCGATCAGATCGTAGCGCGTATGCGAGGTCGGGAAGTTTCCGGCGACGCCGATGTAGCCCTCCTCCACTTCGCGGCCCGAGTCCGGGTCCACCACCAGGCTGCGTTTCGGCGTGACCACGAGGGAGAGCGGGGCGCCGCCCCGGGAAACGTCGAGGCGGAGCGGGACGCCGGCGGCGGCGCGAATCCGGCGGGTGAGCACGGCCCACGACGGCACCGTATCCCCGTCCACCCGCAGCACGCGGTCCCCGGCCCGGAGCCCGGCGCGGCCCGCAGGGTCGGTCGCCACCACCGCGCCGATCTCCGCCGGCACGTACATCACCAGCGCGTCCACGGTCCCGAAACGCGACGCGGTGTCCAGGCCGATCTGGAGCACCAGGGGTCCGGCGCGGCCGGCGACCGAGACCCGCACCGGCGGCGTGGCGAGCCGGAGCCGGTCCTCGAGATCTTCCCAGGTACCCACCGAGTCGCCGTTGACCGCGGTGACGCGGTCGCCGCGACGCAGGGTGGCGAGCGCCTCCGCGCCGGGGGGGAGGCGCGCGGCCAGCACGGTGTCCACCGCCGTGGTCGCGGTGCGGTCCACGCCCACCGTGGTGGCGATCCCGGAGAAGATGAGGAACGCGAACACCGCGTTCATCGTGACGCCCGCCAGAATGACGATGATCCGGGCCCAGAGCGGGCGCCGGTCGAAGGCGCGCTCGGGGTCCACGGGGACGGCGCCGCGACCGCCCTCGAGCTCTCCCGCCATCCCCTCCTCTTCCAGGCCCGCCATCTTCACGTAGCCGCCGAGCGGCAACACCGCGATGCGGTATTCGGTTTCGCCCCAGCGGAAGGAGACCAGCGGTCCACCGAAGCCGAGAGAGAAGCGGAGGACTTGAATCCCCACCATCTTGGCCGCGATGAAGTGCCCCGCTTCGTGCACGAAGATCAGCACCCCCAGCACCACGACGAACGCGGCGATGGTCAGGAGCACGCGGCCTCCCGCGC
The DNA here is from genome assembly GCA_035702425.1 of Gemmatimonadales bacterium. GTDB lineage: Bacteria > Gemmatimonadota > Gemmatimonadetes > Gemmatimonadales > GWC2-71-9 > DASSQQ01. Next base: position 7,576 of record DASSQQ010000062.1, on the reverse strand, counting down.
CAGGTGCCGGGCTTCCGCGTCGGCCGCGAGCACCGCGTCCAGCGCGCGGGCGTCCCCGGACCGATGCCGCTCCAGCACCCGCGCGATCACGGCCGCGATCCTGCCGAACGGGATCTTCGACTCGAGGAACATTTCGACGGCGACTTCATTGGCCGCGTTGAAGGCGGCGGGAGCGGTGCCGCCCTGATCGCCCGCCGCCCGGCCCAGGCCGTACGCGGGAAAGAGCTCGGGCTGGACCGGCTCGAAGGTGAGCGGCCCGGCCGCCACCGGATCGAAGCGGCGGGTGCCGCGGTCGGGAAGGCGATCGGGATGGGTGAGCGCGTACAGGATGGGCAGCTCCATGGTGGGGAAGCCCACCTGGGCCAGCACCGATCCGTCCACGAACTCGACGAAGGCGTGCACTACGGACTGCGGATGCACCACCACGTCCACCCGCTCGTAGGGGAGCCCGAAGAGAAAGCGCGCTTCGATCACTTCCAGGGCCTTGTTCACGAGCGTCGCCGAATCCACCGTGATCTTCTTTCCCATCTTCCAGGTCGGGTGGCGGAGCGCCTCTTCCACGGTGGCGGTGGCGGCGCGCTCGCTGGTCCAGGTGCGGAAGGGGCCGCCCGAGGCGGTGAGGATGAGACGGGCGGTCTCCACCGGCCGCCGGCCGGTGATACACTGCAGCACCGCCGAGTGCTCCGAGTCCACGGGGACGATCTCGCCGCCGCCCTCGCGCGCCGCTTCCAGCACCAGCTCGCCCGCCATCACCAGCGTTTCCTTGTTGGCGAGCGCCACCCGTTTCCCCGCGCGGAGCGCGGCGAGGGTGGCCTCGAGCCCCGCGGCGCCGACGATGCCGTTCACCACGATTTGAGCGTCGGGATGGGTCGCGGCTTCGATGAGGCAGGCGGTGCCTTTGCCCCGTCCCGCGTGCCCCTTCCCGCCGTTCACCAGTCCCACGAACGCCGGGCGGAACCGCCTGGCCTGCTCCTCCAGCCCCGCCGCGCTCGAATGCGCGGTGAGCGCCACCACGCGGAACCGCTCCCGCTGGCGGTCCAGCACTTCGAGGGTGGAGCGGCCGATCGAACCTGTGGACCCGAGGACCGCGACGCCGGTGGTCAGATGAGCCCCATCAGCCGGAAGAGGCCCGCCGAGACCGGCACCACGAAGTAGAGGGAGTCGAGGCGATCGAGCACCCCGCCGTGGCCGGGAATGAGCTGGGAGGAGTCCTTCACGCCGGCTTCCCGCTTGAAGAGCGATTCCGCGACGTCCCCCACCTGGGCGGTGAGCGAGACCACCACGCCCACCAGCGCCAGCTCCGCCACGCTGAGGCGCCAGCCCACGGTGGCGAGAATGAGGAGGCCGATGAGAATCGAGCCGGCCACGCCGCCCACCACCCCGCCGATCGCGCCCGCCCAGGTTTTCTTGGGCGACAGCACCGGCGCGAGCTTGGGGCCGCCGAAGATCCGTCCCGCCGCCATCGCGCAGGTGTCGCAGATCCAGGTGACGGCGAGCGGCAGCAGCACCAGCCACGCGTAATGCCAGTTCAACCCCAGGCTGTTCGCCGGGTGGCGGATGGGAATGATGAATGAAAGGAGCGCGGAGGCGTAGAGCGCGCCGAAAACAGTGACGGCCACGCTGGTGAGGGGCTTGCCGCCGGGGCCGCGGCGGACCATCGCGACGGTGAGCACCACGAGCAGCCAGAGCGCGCCCGCGAAGATCGCGGGCTCGGCCCAGTGATCCTCGGATCCCTTGGCCCAGTAGGTGGCGAGGGGAATCGCGGCCGCCGCCGCGTACCCCACACCGGTGAGCGCCTCGATCCCCTGCCGGCGCGCGAGATCGTACACTTCGCTCGCGCCGAGGACGCCGAACAGCGCGAGCGCGCCCGCCAGCACCCAGCCCCCGCGAAGAATGATGATGAAGGCGAGCGGAATCAGGACCGCCGAGACGGCGATGCGCTGAACCAGGTTGGAAGCCATCAGGCGGTGACTTTGCCGAACCGCCGCTCGCGCCGCTGGTAGTCCAGGATCGCCTCGAACAACTGCCGGCGGGTGAAGTCCGGCCACAGCACCGGCGTGATGTACAGCTCGGTGTAGGCCACCTGCCAGAGCAGGAAGTTCGAGAGCCGGAGCTCGCCCGAGGTCCGGATGAGCAGGTCGGGATCGGCGAAGGGCGCGGTGTAGAGCTTCTCCTGCAGGGCCTGCTCGTCCAGGTCCTCGAGCTTCTTCACGCCCTTCAGCACTTCCTCGGCGAGGAGCCGCGCCGCCCGCGCGATCTCCCCGCGCGAGGAGTAGGAGATGCAGAGGTTGAGCGCGAGCTTCCGGCCCGCCGACGTCTCCCGCTCCACCCGCTCCACCGCGGCCCGCGCGCCCGGCGCGAGGCGGGTCCGGTCCCCCAGCACGTGGACCGCCACGCCCTGTCCCCGCAGCTCATCCACCTCCTGCGCGATGTATTCCTCGAGCAGTCCCATCAGCGCGGAGATTTCGGTGAGGGGGCGCTGCCAGTTCTCTTCGGAGAAGGCGAAGAGGGTGACGACCTCGAGGCCGGCGTCGAGCGCGCCCTCGACCGTCTCCCGCACCGCCTTCATCCCGGCGCGGTGGCCCAGGGGACGCGGCAGGTGGCGCTCGCGGGCCCAGCGCCCGTTGCCATCCATGATGACGGCGACGTGGCGCGGCACCGCGCCCTGGAGTCGGATCTGCGAAAGGAGGTCGTCCGCCATCCTAGACCTCGAGGATCTCGGCCTCCTTGGCCTTCACCAGCTCGTCGACCTGCTTCACGTGGTCGTCGTGCGCCTTCTGCACGTCCTTGTCCCCGTGCTTCTTCTCGTCTTCGGAGACGTGCTCGGCTTTCTTCAGCTTGGCGATGGACTCGGTGCGCGCGTGGCGGATCGCCACCCGGCCCTCCTCGGCGAGGCGATGCACCACCTTCACCAGCTCCTTGCGGCGCTCCTCGGTGAGCGGCGGGAGCGGGATGCGGATCACGTTCCCGTCGTTGGCCGGCGTGAGGCCCAGGTCCGACGCCAGAATCGCCTTCTCGATCGCCTTCACCAGACCCTTGTCCCAGGGCTGGATGGTCAGGAGCCGCGGTTCCGGCGCCGCCACGCTCGCCACCTGGTTCAGGGGCATCTCGTTTCCGTAGGCGTCCACGCGCACCAGATCGAGCAGCGAGGTGGTCGCCTTGCCGGTCCGTACCGTGGAGAGCTCGCGGCGCACCGCGTCCACGGCCTTGTCCATGGACTGCCGGGTCTGCTTGATCTGATCGGCGATGGTCATCGGACGATGGTGCCGACGCGCTCGCCGCCGAGCACTTTGGCCGTCGCGCCGGGCTGGTTGATGTTGAAGACCACGATGGGGAGCCGATTCTCCTTGCAGAGCCCGAACGCGTTGGCGTCCATCACGCCGTAGCCCTGCACCAGCGCGTCCTGGAACGAGAGCTCGGCCAGGAACCTGGCCTTGGGATCCTTCTTCGGATCCGCCGTGTACACGCCGTCCACGTTGGTCGCCTTCATCAGGACTTTGGCCTCGATTTCGAGCGCCCGCAGGACCGCCGCGGTGTCGGTGGAAAAGTACGGGTTTCCGGTCCCGCCCGCGAAGATCACCATCCGCCCCTTCTCCAGATGGCGCACCGCCCGGCGCCGGATGTAGGGCTCGGCCAGCTCCTCCATCCGGATCGCCGTCATCACCCGGGTGTCCACGCCCTTCTTCTCCAGGATGTCCTGGAGGGCGAGGGCGTTGATCACGGTGGCCAGCATCCCCATGTAGTCGGCGGAGACGCGGTCCATACCCTGCTCGCTGGCGGTGGTGCCGCGCAGGATGTTGCCGCCGCCCACCACCAGGCCGAGCTGCACGCCCAGGCCGGCGACCGACTTCAGCTCGTCGGAGAGCCGTTCGATGACGGCGAAGTCGATCCCCGTGCCCGCCCCCCGATCCCCGGCGAAGGCTTCGCCGGAGATCTTGAGGAGGGCGCGGGGGTAGGCGAGCCGGGGCACTAGTTGCCCCCGAGCTCGAAGCGGGCGAAGCGGCGGACGGTGACCTTCTCCCCGGTGGTGGCGGAGAGGGCCTTCACGAGGTCGCCGACGGTGCGCTTGCCGGTCTCGTCCTTCACGAATTTCTGCTCCAGGAGAACGTTCTCTTCGTAGAACTTCCGCAACCGGCCCTCGACCATCTTCTGGCGCACCGCCTCCGGCTTCTTCTCATCGGCGGCCTGGGCCTCGAAGATCCGGCGCTCCCGCTCCACCACGTCGGGCGGGAGATCTTCGATCCGCACCGCGATGGGACGGGCCGAGGCCACGTGCAGCGCGATGTCCTTGGCCAGGGCCTTGAAGTCATCGGTGCGGGCGACGAAGTCGGTCTCGCAGTTCACCTCGACCAGCACCGCCACCCGGCCGTTGAAGTGCACGTAGGACTCGATCAGCCCCTCGGACGCCTCGCGGCCGGAGCGCTTGTCGGCCTTGGCCGCGCCCTTGGCGCGCAGGATTTCCTGCGCCTTGTCCAGATCGCCGCCCGATTCCTCGAGCGCCTTCCGGCAATCCATCATCCCCGCGCCGGTCCGGGCGCGGAGCTCCGCTACCAGTTTGGCATCGATCTTCACCATCTGTCGTATCCTTACCCCGGTAAGAGAACGCCGCCCACTCGGCCGACTGGCTCGAAGGGCGGCGATCGGTGAATTCCACTCGGGCGGACCGGCTCCGGCCCCCCGATCCTCCGCCTAGGCGGCGTCGCCGCTCGCCCCCGTCGCGGGAGGTGCGTCTTCGGTCTTCATCCGCGCCGCGATCGCTTCGGGCTTCGGACGCCGCTTGCGCCGCACCGGCTTCTTCTTCTTGTCGCCCTCCCCCTCCGCTTCCACCCCGGTCTCCGTCGAGTACGTCACGGCCTCGCCCTCTTCCGGCGCGGCCTGCTCCCGCAGGGGGCTCTGCCGCCGGGCCTCCGCGATCACGTCCGACACCGCCCCGGTGATCAGGGAGACGGCGCGGATGGCGTCGTCGTTTCCCGGAATCGGGACCGTGATCAGATCGGGATCGGCGTTGGTGTCCACGATCGCGACCACCGGAATGCCGAGCTTGTTGGCTTCGGCCACCGCGATCCGCTCTTTCTTCGCGTCCACCACGAAGAGCGCGCCGGGGAGCCGGTTCATGTTCTTGATGCCGGAGAGGTTCTTGTCGAGCTTCACCCGCTCCCGCTCGAACAGGAGCTGCTCCTTCTTGGTGTAGTTCTCGAACTCGCCCTCGGCCGCGCCCTGCCCCAGCTCCTTCAGACGCTTGATCTGCTTCTTGATGGTCTGGAAGTTGGTGAGCGTGCCGCCCAGCCACCGCTCGGTGACGTAGAACGCGCCGCACCGCTCGGCTTCCGCCTGCAGGATCGCCTTGAGCTGCTTCTTGGTGCATACGAAGAGCACGCCATCACCCTTCAGCACGATGCGGCGGAGCAGCTCCTGCGCCGCTTCGATCTGCCGCACCGTCTTCTGGAGGTCGATGATGTAGATGCCCGAGCGCTCGGCGAAAATGAAGCGCCGCATCTTCGGGTTCCACCGGCGCGTCTGATGGCCGAAATGGACGCCCGCTTCCAGCAGATCCTGCAACACCGGCTGCGCCATGCACTCCCTTTCCCTGGGTTGGTTCGTCCGCCGTCTTCATCTCCGCTGGAACCCTGCGCGGCAGGGACCCGCCAGCGGATCGGACGGCGTGTGTGTTAGTCGTCAGTCATCAGTCGTCAGCGCTCAGCCAGACTGACGACTGACAACCGACGACTGTTCTTACCGCTTGCTGAACTGGAACCGCTTCCGCGCGCCCGCGCGGCCCGGCTTCTTCCGCTCCACCACGCGCGAATCGCGCGTCAGGAGACCACCCTCACGCAGCTTCTTCCGGTGCCGGTCGTCGGCGAGCACCAGGGCCCGCGCGATCGCCATCCGCAGCGCGCCGGCCTGGCCGGTCACCCCGCCGCCGTTGCAGATCGCCTTCACGTCGAAGGCGCCCAGCGTGTCGGTCGCCGTGAAGGGCGCCTGAATGTGCGACACCAGCGAGGGCCGCGGGAAATAGTCTCCCAGGGTGCGCCCGTTGATGTTCCACTTCCCCGAGCCCGGCGTCAGGTACACCCGGGCGATTCCCACTTTGCGGCGGCCGACCGCGTGCCAGCGCAGTTCCGGGGTCGGATGACTCATTTCGCCCCCGTCGCGAGGGCCAGCGGCTCGGGCTGCTGCGCCGCGTGCGGATGATTCGGACCCGCGTACACCTTGAGCATCTGTTTCGCCTTCTGCCGGGACAGCGTGGTCTTGGGCAGCATCCCCCACACCGCCTTCTCGATGACGCGCTCGGGATGCTTCTCAATCATTTTCTTCACCGGGGTGAAGCGCTCGTGACCCATGTAGCCGGTGTGCCGGAAGTAGCGCTTCTGTTCGAGCTTGCGCCCCGTCAGCTTCACCTGCTCCGCGTTGACCACGATGACGCAGTCGCCCCCGTTCACGTGCGGCGTGAACGTCGGCTTGTGCTTGCCCCGCAGCACCTGGGCCACCCGGCTCGCGAGACGGCCGAGCGGCTGCCCGGCGGCGTCCACCACGAACCAGCGGTGCACGATTTCCTCGGTCTTCAACGTGAACGTCTTCATTCCTCGCGCCTGAAATTTTCGCAGTCGGGGAGTATACCCGGGGCGTAACAGTCGGTCAACCCTCAAGTTCCGGGCTCTTCGAGGGTCACCAAGGGCGCCCCTTTTTCGACCGCCGCCCCGACCGCGACGTGGATCTTCCCCACCCGTCCCGCGCGGGGGGCCTTGAGCTCGTTCTCCATTTTCATGGCCTCGACCACCGCGAGGCCCGCCCCGGCGGGCACCTCCTGGCCCTCGGTCACCTCGATCCGGACCACGAGGCCGGGCATCGGCGCGACTACCGTGCCCCCGCGGCCCGTGGGCTTGCTGCGGCCAGTCAGCTCCTGGATCTGGCGGGTCCGGTCGTCCACCACCTCCACCTCGAGCCGCTCCCCGGCGAGCCCCAGGGCCCACCGGCCCGGCCCCTCCAGGCGCTGGGCGGCCACGGTCCACGACGAGCCGTCGGGACCGAGGAGCAGGTGGCGCAGCGGCGTCCCCGGAATCCGCGCGAAGTGCGCCTCGAGGGCCTCGCCGTCCACCGTGACCCGGGTGCCTTCCACGTCCACGACGAACACCCGGTTGGAAAAGCGAACGTGATATTTCATGGAGGCCCGAGCGGCGTCACGCTCCCTCCAGCACGGTTACCGTCTCCACGTGCGCCGTCTGCGGGAACAGGTCGAAGGCGCGAAGGGCGGCGACGCGGTAGTTCACGGCGAGACGATGGAGATCGCGGGCCAGGGTGGCGGGATCGCAGGAGATGTAGATGAGGCGCGCCACCGGCTGGCCGGTGAGCCGGAGCGTGACGTCCCAGTGCAGCCCGGCCCGCGGCGGGTTCACCACCACCGCCTGAGGATCGGGGAGGGTCTCGAGCAGATCCTCGGCGCGACCCGCGATGAACCGCGCGCTCCCCCCCTCGGGCACGGCGCGGGTCCGCGCCCAGCCGATCGCGGACTCGTCCGCGTCCACGCTTACGACGGCCGCCCCGCGCCCCGCGAGCAGCACCGCGGTGTCGCCGATGC
>DASSQQ010000061.1:0-16160 GCA_035702425.1 Gemmatimonadales bacterium | reverse complement strand
AGGAGTTGCGGGTTCACGTTTCCTTGCGCCATCTCCCTCGCGTCCAGTGTCCGGGCGATCGCCTCGATCAGCTTGGCGGTGTCGCCGCCCGCCGACGCCGCCGCACGCAGGCGCACCAGCAGCCCGTCGAGCAGGTCCGTGAACGCCCCACGAGCCTGGTACGTCGGCTGTTTCAGCGCGGCGGCGTACCGCCGGGCCGGCCCCCCCCGGACGGAATCGAGAAACGCCGCGGCCGCCCTGTCAGCCTCCTCGCCCCCCGCCCGACCCACCAGGGTGCCGATCCGTCCGCCGGCGAGCGCTACCCGTGTCGCGGTATCCCGGTCGCTCAGCTTCAGTTCCTGGTGACAAAAAACTGCCACGACAGTGTCTGGAAGCCTCCCCACGCGTAACCTCGTCACCCGTGACAAGATCGTCGGCAATACGGCCTCCGGGTCCGCGGCCGTCAGCACGATGGTCGTATCGGCCGGCGGCTCCTCCAGGGCCTTCAAGAGCGCGTTCGCCGCCTCCGGGCTCGAGCGTTGAGGCACCAATCGCTCGGCATCGCCGACGACGACCACCTTCCGGGCCCCGGTCACCGGGGTCAACGCCAAGCGCCGCTGCAGTAGCCGCACCGACGCGATTCCGTGAGCCGCGAGGCCCGATGGCGCCTCGTAAAACGGCTGCTTTCTTCGCGCCTCGAGCTCTTCCCCCAAGGCCTCTTCCACCAGGTCCCCTTGCTTGTCCGCGTCGGCGCCACGCTTCGCGACTTCGACGGGGACGAACCAGTGCAGGTCCGGGTGGGTGAGGCCCAGCACCTGTCGGCAGGCCCGGCACGCACCACAGGGACCGGCCGGTGCCGGCGCCTCGCAAAGCAGGAGTTGGCCCAGCCAAAGGGCCAGGCGCTGCTTCCCGACGCCGGACGGGCCTTCAAACAGGAGCGCTTGCGGCAACCGGCCGGAGGCGAAAGCGCCTACCAGCCGGTTCCGGATCCCCTCGTGGCCGTACAGGGGGGGTAAAGGCATAGGGAAATCTAGTGGCGAGTCCGCAGCAGGGGTTGGGGGACCTCCGGAAGCCATTTATGGGTAACAACTTGGCCCGCAAAACTGCTACTTGCGGTGCCTTAAAGCGTTAATTGGCAATATTTTATACGATAAAGTGAGCACACACTCACTTGGTTTGTGCTTGAAATTACTAGACTGTCGGCTTCTCTTCGCCCCCATCGGGTTTTCCCTGATTCGAGCCGCCGGGTCCGACCAGGAGGGCGCGGGCGGCCCGGATCTGGTTGGGTTGACCAACCACGAACAGGACGTCCCCCGTCGCCAACCGCAGGCGCGGGTCGGGGGTCGCGATGTCCGACTCCCCCCGGTTCAAGGCGAGGACCAGGGCGCCGGTCCGAGTACGCAGTTCGGTCTGGGCGAGGGTCTGTCCCACGGCGGGGGACCCAGGAACCAGGCGCACCCGCTCGGCCACCATCTGGGGAATCCCGCCGACCACCCCCGACAGGGTGAGGCGCGCCGGTGCGCCGGAGCGCAGAGCCTGGTACTGGGAGGCGCGAATCTCGTCCACCAGGGAATCGATGTCGTTCCGCGGCACCTGATAGTGCGCGAGGACCCGCGCGAAGATCTCGATCGAGGTCTCGAACTCCTCGGGAATGACGACGTTGGCGCCGAGTCGGGTGAGCTCTGGCATTTCCACGACGTACCGGGTGCGCGCGATGATGTGCACGCCGGGCGAAAGGGCGCGGGCCACGCGTACCATACGGCGGGTCGCGGCGGGGTCGGAGATGGCGACCACGAACATGCGGGCCCGCTCGATGCCGAGCGCCTTCAGGATCTCCTCGCGAGTGGCGTCGCCGTAGAAGGCGGGCTCTCCCCGCGCGCGAGCGTTGCGGACGTTCTGGGAGTTGAGCTCCACGATGAGATACGGCGCGCTGATGGACCGCAGCGCGGCCGCGAGGTTGCGGCCGTTCAACCCGTACCCGGCGATGATGACATGATCGGTCAGGGGTTCGGGCACGGACGCGAAGCTCTTGGGCCGGAACCCGGGCAGGAGGGTGTCGAGGGGGACGAACCTTTCGATCTCGTCCAGGATGTACGGGCCGCCCTGCAGGATGAACGGCGTCACCAGCATGGTGAAGACCGCCACCGCGAGGAACGCCTGGTAGAGTCCGGGGGTGACGAGCCCCGCTTCCCGTCCTTCCTTGGCGAGCACGAAGGAGAACTCACCGATCTGGGACACCCCGAGTCCCGCGAGCAGCGCCACCCGGCCCGAGTACCCCATCAGGGCCGGGCCCGCGGCGGCGGACAGGGACTTGCCCGCGAGCACGACGGCGACACCGCCGAAGGTGATGAAGGGATGGGCGCGGATGAAGTCGAGCTGCACCAGCATGCCGACCGTGACGAAGAACAACGAAATGAAAATGTCCCGGAACGGGAGCAACTCGGCGAGCGCCTGGTGGGCGTAGTCCGATTCCGAGATGACCAGGCCGGCGAGGAAGGCGCCGAGGGCCAGCGACGCCCCGGCGGCGGCGGTGCCGAGCGCGGTGAGGGTGCCGAGGAGAATCACCGCGATCAGAAACAGCTCCCGGCTCTTGGTCTTGAGAATCTCCTGCAGGGCGCGCGGTACCAGGGTCCGCGCGGCGATGACGACGCCGATGACGACCAGCACCGCCTTTCCCATCGCGAGCCCGAGACCGAGGATGCCCCCGCTGGCGCGGCCGGCGAGGAAGGGGAGCACCAGCATGATCGGGACCACGCACAGGTCCTGGAAGATCAGCATCCCCGTGGCGAGGCGTCCGTGGGGCGCGTCGATCTCACCCTTGTCGGTCAGCACCTTGAGGACGATGGCGGTGCTGGACAGTGCCACGAGGAAGCCGAGGAAGAGCGCGACCTGCCATTGGCCGATCACGGCGAGGCCCGCCACCGCCGTCACCGCGATGGTCAGTCCCATCTGGACCAGGCCGCCGGCGAGGGCCTGGCGGCCCATCTCCCGCAGGCGGGAGAGCGAGAACTCGATTCCGATGGTGAAGAGCAGGAGAATGACGCCGACCCCCGCCAGGGACTCGACGCCACCGGCGTCGGTAATGAGTCGCAGGCCATTCGGGCCCACGAGGGCGCCGGCGACGATGAAGCCCGGCAGGGGCGGCAGGCGCACGCGGTGGAAAACGAGGATGACCACCAGCGACACCGCGAACACCACGGCGAGGTCCTTGAGGATCAGGAGCTGATCCATCAGCTGCCTCCAGTGGCCTGGTCGAGCACACCGCGTACCTTGCGCGCCAAGCTGTCCGGCGTGAACGGCTTCTGGATGTAGCTCGAGCCGACGTCCACCACGCCGTGCCGGACGACGGCCTCATCGGAGTAGCCGGACATGTACAGAACGGGCAGGGCGGGGAAGCGGGCGTGGAGCTCTTCGGCCAGCTGGCGTCCGCTCATTTCCGGCATGACGACGTCGGTGAGGAGGAGATTGATGGGCCCGGCGTGCCCGGCGACGAGGGCGAGCGCCTCCCGGCCTCCGGCGGCGGGGAGCACGGTGTAACCGTTGGCGGTCAGGACCTTGCGCGCCAACGTGCGCACCACGGTCTCGTCTTCGACCAGGAGGACGGTCTCGGTTCCGAGGCGGGCGGGTGCCCGCCGCGGCGGCTCGGCCGCCTCGACTGGGGCGTCGACCCGGGGAAGGTACACCTTGAAGGTGCTGCCCTGGCCGGGCTCGCTGTACACCCAGATGAAGCCGCCACTCTGGCGCACGATCCCGTAGACGGTCGCGAGTCCAAGTCCGGTCCCCTTGCCCTGGGCCTTGGTGGTGAAGAAGGGCTCGAAGATCCGCTCCCGGGTCGCGGCGTCCATTCCGGCGCCGGTGTCGGTCACGGCGATCATCACGTAGCGGCCGGGCTCGACCCCGGAATGGCGACGCAGGGTGGCGGGCTCGAAGTCCACGTCGGCGGTTTCCAGCGTGAGCTTGCCCCCCTCAGGCATCGCGTCGCGCGCGTTGACGGCGAGGTTCAGCAGGACCTGCTCGAGCTGAGTGCGATCGGCGCGGGTGGCGCCCAGCGGAACGCCGGTGACGATGCGCAGATCCACGTCTTCGCCCACCAGCCGCCGCAGCAGCCCTTCCATCCCGGTCAGCACGGTGTTGACGTCGAGGACGCGGGGCTCGAGCACCTGCTGGCGGGAGAAGGCGAGGAGCTGCCGGGTGAGATCCGCCGCGCGCTCTCCGGCGGCGCGGATTTCGCCCGCTTCCTCGCGGGCCTCCTCGCCCGGAGGGAGGGTGTCCAGCAGGAGGTCGGCCGAGCCGAGGATGGCGGTGAGGAGGTTGTTGAAGTCGTGCGCGACGCCGCCGGCGAGGCGGCCGATGGCCTCCATCTTCTGGGCCTGGCGGAGCTGGTCTTCGAGCCGGCGCCGCTCGGTGACGTCGAGGACGGTGCCGACCATCCGCACCGGCTGCCCTTCCGCGTCTCGCTCGATCACCGACCGCTCCTGCACCGTGCGCTCGGCGCCGCCGGGGAGGAGAATCCGGTGCTCGAGCGAATAGGGGACTCCCTCCCGCAGGGCGCGCTCCAGGGCCGCCTGGATGCGGGGGACGTCGTCGGGGTGAACGGCCCGGAAGAACGCGTCGTTCGACGCCGGAAAGGCGCGGGGCGCGTGGCCGAAGATCCGGTACACCTCGTCGGACCAGGTGAGCGGGTTGGCGTTCAGGTCGTCCAGGTTGGTGAGGTCGAGCTCCCAGCTGCCGAGGTGCGCCACCTCCTGCGCCCGGGCCAGCGCGGCCTCGCTCTGGCGGAGCGCCGCGACCGTCTCCCGCTCGTTGGTGATGTCCTCGGCGGCTCCGAAGATCGACGCGATCCGGCCCGCCGCGTCGCGGACGGCCCGGGCGGTATCGCGAATCCAGATGGTGTCGCCGTTCCGCCGGCGGATCTCCACCTCGAACGCGGGAGCGCGGTCTCCGTGCTCCAGGGTCGCGAGCCAGCGGCGGCGCGCGCCGGCGTCCACGTAGACACCGGTGGCGTCGAGCGCGAGGACCTGATTGCGATCGGCGTAGCCCAGCATTCGCGTGAACGCGGGATTGGCGTCGAGGATCCTTCCCTCGACCGTGGAGCGGTACAGCCCGACCGGCATGCCGTCGAACAGGTCGCGGTAGCGCTCTTCGGCTTCGTGCACCACCCGGCGCTGCGCCGCGCGCTCCAGCGCGGCGTGAGCGGCGGCGAGGGCGCGCCCGCGATGCTTCGGCGACTTGACCACGTAATCGTCGAGGCCGTCCTTCATCGCCTGCACCGCGATCTCCTCGCTTCCGGTACCGGTCACCATGATGACGGGGCAATCGGGGCGGCGCGCCTTCACCTCGCGCAGGACCGTGAGGCCATCGCTCCACTTGAGCTGGCAGTCGGTGACGACCAGATCGAAGGCGCCGTCCTGGAGCGCCGCGCGATAGGCCCCGGCGTCGGTGGGTTCGGTTACGGCGAGATCGGAAAACGCATGGCGCAGCTCCCGGAGGATCAGCGCGCGGTCATCCGGGTTGTCGTCCACCAGCAGGAGACGCAGCGGCGCCACGGCTCGCCCTCAGCCGGTCTCGAGGTCGGGCTTCTCGTTGAAGATCATCCAATACACGCCGAGGGTCTTCACCATCTCGAGCAGCGATTCGAATTCGACCGGCTTCACGAGATAGGAATTGGCGCCGAGCTCGTAGGCCTTGTCCACGTCCCTGCGTTCGCGGGAGGAGGTGAGGACTACGACGGGTACCCGCTTGATCCCGGACTCCTGCCGCAGCCAGGCCAGCACCTCGAGCCCCGATTTCCGCGGCAACTTGAGGTCGAGGAGCATCAACTCGGGGAGCGGGTGCGCGGTGCGATCGGCGTACTCGCCGGCCCCGCTCAAGTACGCGACGGCGGAGTCGCCGTCGCGCACCACGTGCAGCGGGTTGGCGAGCTTGGCGTTTCGAAAGGCCCGCTGGATGAGGAGGACGTCGTTCTCGTCGTCCTCGACCAGCAGAATGGCCCGCGGTGCGATGCTCACGGTGACGTGTCCCCCTCCTGGCATTCGATCCAGAACCGGCTGCCCGACCCCGGAGCCGATTCGACGCCGGTGGTCCCTCCCATCCGCCCCATCACCCGCCGGACGATCGCCAGCCCGATGCCGGTGCCGGGGTACGCCTCCTGGCCGTGCAGGCGCTCGAAGACCCGGAAGACCCGCTCCCGGTGCTCGGGGGCGATCCCGATCCCGTTGTCCTCGACCCAGAGCCGCACTTTCCCGTCCCGCCGCTCGGCGGACACGGTGACCCGCGGCGGCGTGCCGGGCGCGACGAACTTCGCGGCGTTGGACAACAAGTTAGCGAGAACCTGCACCAGCGCACGGGGGTGGGCGAGCGCCATCCCCAGCGGTCCCGCAACCACGAGTTCCGCTCCCGACCCCACCTGCCGGGCGGCCTCGGCGAGCGCGTCATCCAGGGAGACGGAGGAGAGCGTGAACTCGTCGCGCCCCGCCCGGCTGTAGGCGAGCAGGTCCTGGATCAGCCCGTCCATCCGGGCCGCGGCGGCCACGATGCGGCGCGCGTAGTCGACGCCGGTGGCGTCGAGCTGACCGGCGTAATCCTCGAGGAGGGCGCGGGAGAAGCCGTCCATGGCCCGCAGCGGCGCGCGGAGGTCGTGGGACACGGTATAGGAGAAGCTCTCGAGCTCCGCCAGCGCGGCCTCGAGGTCCGCGGCGCGACGCTCCAGCTCCCGCTCCAGCGCCTGACGGCCGCGGATGTCCCGGGCGGTGAGGAGATACACCGCCACCAGCAGCCCGAGCACCAGCACCACCAGGGTGCCCAGAACGAAGAGCGAGGTCGTTCGTGACGCCTCGGAGCGGGAGGCGCGGATCCGGAGCAGGGAGTCCTCGACCGCGTACGCGGAGGCGATCATGCCCCGCGCCACGCCCGCGAGCACGGCGCTTTCGGCTCCCTTGAGATCGCGGCGAACGATGGCCCGATTCAGCACCGCGAACCGGGCGCTCAAGACGGTCGCCAGGGAGTCCAGGCGCGCGGTCTGGGCGGGATTGTCCCTGGTGGCCTCACGCAGGGCGTCGAAGTCGAGGCGGGTGCGCGCCACGTCCTCCGAGTACCAGGTCTTCGCCGCCGAGTCACCGGTGAGGAGGAAGGCGCTGGCGTCGGCCTTGGCCTGATTCAAGCCGGCGAGCGTCGCCTGGAGGTCGATCATGACCTGGCGGGTGTGGGAGACCCAGTCCCGATCCACGATGGACGCGCGGGTGGTATAGATCGTGAGCGACACGATCCCGACCACGAGGACCAGCGCCAGGCCGAAGCCGATCCGAATGCGCGGTGGGAGGGGGGAAGGTCGCGCCATCGGCTGAAACCTAGCGGCGAACCGTGCCATCCGGCGACTTCGGGACTTGGCGAGCCGAGGCGTCGCGGTCGGTGGGTCCTGAGCCCGGGGACGCCACGACGAATGGTGGGGTAGCTCCCGAGGCAGGACTCGAACCTGCGACCCGCCGGTTAACAGCCGGCTGCTCTACCAACTGAGCTACTCGGGAAAGCGGGCCGGAATATCGCCCCGGGGACGCCCGAGTTCAAGCGAAGCGTGGTGTCAGGACTTCGCCTCTAGCGACGGCGCGCGGGCCGGGAGGTCGGCGAGCACCATCCCGCCGACGATGAGCGCGCCGCCAACCCACTGCAGGGCGGCGAGCCGCTCGCCCAGCCAGAGCCAGCTGGCGAGACTCGCGAACAGGGGTTCCGAGCAGAAGAGCAGCGCCGCCCGGGCGGAAGTCATGTGTCGCTGGGCGTACATCTGCAGCAGCAGGGCCCCGGCGGTGGCGGCGACGCCGGTGTAGGCGAGCGCGCCGAGGAGCCGGGGCGTCCAGGCCATGCGCACCGGCTCGAGGAACGGGGCGGCGATCCCCACGGCGACGGCGGTAAAGGCCACTTGCATCAGGACCAGGCGGCGCACGTCGTAGCGGAGGCCGAGCTCGCGCACGGCGACGATTTGCCCGCCGAAGACGGCGGCCGTGAGCAGGGTCCAGAGGTCGCCCCGGTTCAGTCCGCCCCCGCCCGGGTCGGTGAGCAGGTACATCCCCGCCGCGGCGATGCCCAACGCGGCGACGGTCCACCAGGCCAGCCGCTCCCGCACCACGGCCCAGGCCACGACCGGGGCCAGCACCGACGACATCGCCACGATGAACGCGGAGCGCGAGGGAGTGGTGTTGGTGAGGCCGACGGCCTGAGCGGCGAAGCCGGTCGCGAGCAGGACTCCGAGCAGCAGCCCCGCCCGGAGCTCTCCCGGGCCGGGCCGGGGGCGGAGCGGCGTGCCGGGGACGAGCAGCACCGCGGCGATCAGGAAGCGCAGCGCGACGAACGCGAGCGGCGACGCGTCCGCGAGGGCCACCTTCACGGCGGGAAACGAGAGCCCCCAGATCGCGCAGGCCCCGATGAGCACCGCGTCGGCCCGGCGGCGGGTCAAATGAGGTCCGCGAGGTAGCGCCCGGTCCGGGACTCGGGCGTGCGGGCCACGTCCTCCGGCGTCCCCTGGGCGACGATCCGGCCGCCGCCGGCGCCCGCCCCCGGGCCCAGGTCGATGACCCAGTCGGCGCGCTTGATCACGTCGAGGTGGTGCTCGATCACGAGCACGGTGTGGCCCGCGTCCACCAGGCGGTCGAGCACTCGGCACAGGGTGCGCACGTCATCAAGGTGCAGTCCCGTGGTCGGCTCGTCGAGGATGTAGAGCTTGCGGTCCTTGGCGCGGCGTCCCGACGTCTGCGCGAGGGTCAGCTCGCGCGCGATCTTCAAGCGCTGGGCCTCGCCCCCGGAGAGGGTGGTGGCCGGCTGACCGAGGCGCAGGTACCCGAGGCCCACCTGCTGCAGCTGCCAGAGGGCGCGCGCGAGCCGCCCGTGCTTGCGAAAGATGGGGAGGGCTTCATCCACCGTGAGATCGAGGGTCTGATGGATGGACCGGCCCTGGTGCTTCACCGCCAGCACGTCGCGCTGGAATCGCTTGCCGCCGCAGATCTCGCAGGGGACGTACACGTTGGCGAGAAACACCATTTCGATCAGCACCTGGCCCGCGCCCTCGCAGGCCTCGCAGCGGCCTCCCGGCACGTTGAACGAGAAGGTGCTGGGCGTGAAGCCGCGGGCGCGGGCGGCCGGCTCGGCGGCGAACAGCGCGCGCAGCTCGTCGAACGCCTTGACGTAGGTGACGGGATTGGAACGCGGCGTCCGGCCGATCGGCGTTTGATCGACCAGCACCACGTCGCTCAAGGCCTGCCAGCCCTCGAGCGACGCCACCTCGCCCACCGGCTCTCCCAGGTGCTCCTTGGCGGTGTGGCCTCCCTTCAAGCGGGCCTCGAGCTGACGGAAGATCACGTCGTGCACCAGGGTGGACTTGCCGGAGCCCGAGACCCCCGTGACCACGGTCAGCGTGCCCAGCGGGACCCGGGTGTCCACGGCGTGCAGGTTGTGGAGGCGCGCGCCGCGGACCGTGAGCCAGCGCGGGCCCGCGACCCGCCGCGCGGAGGGCATTCCGATCCGCTTCTCGCCGGAGAGGTACTGCGCGGTGAGGGTGCCGGCTTCGGATACGCGCGCCGCGGGTCCCTGATAGACCACGTATCCGCCGGCTTCGCCGCTTCCCGGGCCCAGCTCGATCATGTGATCGGCGGCGCGCATCGCCGCGGGATCGTGCTCGACCACCACCACGGTGTTGCCGAGGTCGGTGAGGCGGCGGAGCAGGCCGAGCAGGCGATCGATATCCGAGGGATGAAGGCCGATCGACGGCTCGTCGAGCACGTAAAGCGTGTCCACGAGGTGGGAGCCGAGCGCGTTGGACAACGCGATGCGCTGCGCCTCACCGCCGGAGAGCGAGCGGGTGAGGCGGTCGAGCGTGAGGTACCCCAGGCCCACGTCGTTCAGAAAGTCGACGCGCGCGCCGAGCTCCTCCATCACGTGCACCGCGACGGCGCGCTGGAATTCCGGAAGCGAGAGCCGGGCCAGCCAGGGGGCGAGATCTTCTGCGGTCAAGGCCGCGGCTTCCGCGATGGACCGGTCTCCGACCTTCACCGCGAGGGCTTCGGGCTGGAGCCGCGCGCCGCCGCAGGCGGGGCAGGTTTTGGCGAGCTGATATTGCCGGAGGAAGACCCGGATGTATTGCTGGTAGCGTTTTTCCTCGAGGCGCTGGAGAAACGGGAACATCCCCACGTAGCGGCCGGACACGCCGTGGAGCAGGAAGTGGCGGTCGCGCTCGGCCAGCGCCGACCAGGGCGCGTCGAACGGAATGCGGCGGGTGCGGGCCGTCTCCCGGAGGATGCGCCGACGCCCCTCGTAGCGCGGTTTGGTCCAGGGGTCGAGCGCGCCGTCTTCGAGCGAGGCGTTGGGATCGGGGATGATGAGGGACTCGTCGTACTCGAGCACCGCCCCGAACCCATTGCACCCGGGACAGGCGCCGCGCGGATTGTTGAAGGAGAAGAGCGCGGGCGTGAGCAGCGGCGCGGGCGTCCCGCAGTTGGGGCAGGCGGGGTGGCGCGAGAACCGGCGGCGTTCGCCGTCCCGCTGGGCGATGGCGATCCCGTCCCCTTCGTTGAAGGCGCTGGCCACGGCCTCCGCGAGCCGCCCGCGCGACGCGTCGGTGGCGGGGAGGCGGTCCACCAGTACCAGCAGGTCCCGGGCCCCGCGCAGCCGGGCTTCGGCGTCGGGCTGGTCGAGCCGGAAGGCGACCCCGTCGGCCTCGGCCCGCACGAATCCCGCGGCCACGAGCTGGGCCGCGACGGCGACGTCGGGCCGGTGGGCTTCGGGGGGCAGCGGGAACCCGACGACGATCGCCGATTGCGGATTGGCGACCGGGGAGGGGTCGCCGCCCGCGCCGGATGGCTCGCTCCGCGATCCGGGACCGGCGAGCAGCTGCTCCACCACGGCGGGGACGGTGTCGGCCCGGACCACGGCCCCGCACTTCACGCAGTGCGGGGTGCCGACCCGCGCCCAGAGCAGGCGCAGGAAGTCATAGATCTCGGTCGCCGTCCCCACGGTGGAGCGGCTGGAGGTCGCGGGGTTGTGTTGCGCGATCGCGACGGAGGGCGACACGCCTTCGAGCGAGTCCAGGAGCGGCTTCGGCATCCGCTCCAGGAACTGCTTGGCGTACGTGGAGAGGGACTCGATGTAGCGCCGCTGGCCCTCGGCGTAGAGGGTGTCGAACGCGAGCGAGCTCTTGCCCGAGCCGGAGGGGCCGGTCACCACCGTGAACGCCCCCCGGGGGAGCTCCACGGTGATCCCCTTCAGATTGTGCTGGCGCGCATTGCGAAGGATCACGCGGTCGGGAGGCGCACGCATAACCCGCAAACTTAACGAGGGGCTGGCGCTCGCTGGAAGCGGCGTCTTACTTTGGCGCTCCATGGCGTTCGCCCTCACGCCGCGCCTCCTCCGCCGGGGACTCGAGCTGTTCGCGCTGATCTCCCTCGTCGGCATGCTGGCGCTGGTCTTCTACGGCAACAATACGGACGCGCTGATCGCCGGTCTGCTCCACCTGCGCTGGGGCTGGCTGGCGCTGGGCATGGCGCTCGCCTCCATGGACTGGTTCGGCGGCGGCACCCGGCTCTGGGTGGTGGCTCGGCACGTCCATCCCGGTCTCTCCTGGCGGGACACGGTGGTGAGCGGGGGGATGAGCGCCTGGGCGGCGTACCTGACGCCGTTCCAGTCCGGCGCCGGGCCGATGATGATGTGGACCATGAAGCGCGCCGGGGTGCGGCTTCCCGAGGCGATGACGTCCACGTTCATGACCTTCGTCGCGACGGTGATCTTCTTCGCGGTGGCGGGGCCCACGGCGATCGTGCTCGGCGCCGGGAAGTCCCTGGAGCAGCACGGGGTGGTGCTGGGCATCACCCTCTACGATCTGTTCGCCGCCAGTCTCTCGATCTTCGTCCTGATCGGGATCGCGATGGTCTTCGCGATGTTCTTCCCCCGGGTCCTTCGGGACCTGGTGCAGCGCCTCGCGGGCCGGCTGGAGGGATCGAGCAAGCGGATCGCGGCGCGGATCGACAGCCTCCGGGACGGCATCAACCGGGCGCACGAGTGCATGCTGATCTTCCGCAGCAAGCGCGGCTGGCTCTCGCTCTTCTGGGCGGTCCTGCTCTCGGCGCCGTCCCACGCCAACAAGCTGCTCGCCGGCTACGTGGCGATGCGGGTCCTGGGCCTGCAGGCGAACTTCGTGGATATCCTGCTTTTGCAGACCCTGATTGCATTCCTCCTGTATTTCACGCCGACGCCCGGAGCCTCGGGGCTTGCCGAGCTGCTTTCGGCGGCGGTGATGTCGATCTACGTGCCGCGGGAACAGGTACCGGCCTACACCATCCTGTGGAGGTTCATCAACAGTTACGCGACCGTGATCTTCGGGTCCTTCCTTTTCTGGAGCTGGATCCGTCGTGGCCTGGTGGGGCGGGAGGAATCGGTGGCGGCGGAGGACGAGGCCGCATCGTAACCCGCGTTTGCTTGCGCGGTTACCCCCGCCCGGCGTAACTTCCGCGCTGGCCTTTCCCGTGGGAGAATCCCCCGATGGCGCTGCTTGAACTGGGCGGGAAGAAGTACACCATCCCGTTAGGCGACGTGTATCTGGGAGCGGACCCGAGCTGCGCCGTCAACCTGGCGGGCCCCGGTATCCTCCCGAAACACGCCGTGCTCACCGGGCTCGCCGACGGCCAAGTGGCCATCCGCAAGGTCGCGGCCGCGGCGGAGG
Organism: Gemmatimonadales bacterium; assembly: GCA_035702425.1. GTDB lineage: Bacteria > Gemmatimonadota > Gemmatimonadetes > Gemmatimonadales > GWC2-71-9 > DASSQQ01. Next base: position 3,484 of record DASSQQ010000061.1, on the reverse strand, counting down.
TGACGATCAACGGCGTCCGGCTCGGCGCCGAGCCCACGCCGCTCCTCCACGGCGACAAAGTCCAGGTGGGCGGCCACGAGCTGACGTTCGTGGACGAGCGCCGGTCCGGCAGCACCCAATACGTTTCCGCGGTGAACATGGCGCAGGCCGCCGCGGCCGCGAAGGCCGAGGCCAAGGGGGCGAAGCCCACCGGCAACACCGGAGGCCGGGTGGTGAGCCTCACCGACGGTCGCGAGTACGTGGTGACCGGCACCTCGCTCACCTTCGGCCGCGAAGCCGGATGCGACGTGGTGGTCAACGGCAAGGACGTCTCCCGCCGCCACGCCGAGATCGTGTCCACCCCCAAGGGATACCTGGTGGTGGACCAGAGCACCAACGGCACGTTCGTGAACGAGGAGCGGGTGCAGGGGCAGCGGCTCCTGGCCCGCGCCGACGTGATTCGCATCGGCGACGAGAATTTCCGCTTCTACGCGGACGCGGCGCCGGCGGCGAAATCCTCGAGCCCTCCCCCGGGGCCGGCCGCTAGCACGCCGCCGGCCGCGCCCCAGGCAGTCACGCTCCCCGCGCAGGCGGCGGGCGCTGGCGAGCGGCTCAAGAACACCATGCACGGAATGCCGGCCAGCCCGCGCCCCACCGGCGGGAGCTCGACCCCGGCGCCCCTCGCGAGCTTCCTCATCCGCAGCGGCGCCTTGAAGGGCACCCGCTTCCAGGTGAAGACGCCGATCGTGAACATCGGGCGGGCGGACTACAACGACCTGGTGTTGAACGAGGAATCGATCTCGACCTCGCACGCCAAGCTCCAGCGCCGCGAGGGGGTGTGGGTGCTGGTGGATTTGGAGTCGACCAACGGGACCTTCGTGGACGGCGACAAGGTCTCCGGCGAGACCCCCCTCGCCCCCGGCGCCATGGTGCGTTTCGGCGACGTGCAGACCGTCTTCGAGCCGACCGACGACGCGATGGGCGTGGCCAAGGGCGGCGGCACCAAGGTGATCGAGGCCTTCAAGACCGCGCCCAAGCCGACCGCGCCGCCGGCCCCGGCGCCGGCCAAACCGGCGGCCAAGGCCCCCGCACCGCCGCCGCCCCCTCCGGCCCCCAAGGCGCCTCCCGCCAAGCGCCCCGCGGCGCCGCCCAGTCCCCAGAAAAAGGGGAAGGGCTGCGGCTCGAGTGCCGCGATCGCGGTGCTCGCCCTGGCGGGCGCGGCCTGCTACTTGCTCCTGTCCTAGCGCGTGCACATCACCAGCGCGGGCCGCACCGACGTCGGCATCATCCGCTCCGGCAACGAGGACAGTTACCTCATGGTGCCCGACCGCGGCATTTTCGTGGTCGCGGACGGCATGGGTGGGCACGCGGCGGGTGAGGTCGCGAGCGAGATGGCGGTGCGGTACATCTCCCGGGAGCTGGGGTCGCTCAAGGGTCTCACCGACGAAGAGGTGACCGAGCGAATGCGGCTGGCGATCCGGGCGGCGAACGGCGCGATCTTCCAGCGCACCCTCACCGAGCACGACAAGCGCGGGATGGGGACCACCGTCACCTCACTGATCCTGCACGGCACCCGGTTCCTGATCGGACAGGTGGGAGACAGCCGCGCCTACCTCCTGCGCGACAGGCGTCTGGTGCAGATCACCAAGGACCACTCCTACGTTCAGGAGCAGGTGGACGCGGGCTATCTCACCCCGGAGCAGGCGCGCACCCATCCCTACAGCAACGTGATCACGCGGTGCGTGGGCGCGAACAGCGACGTGATGCCGGACGTCTACGCCGGGACGGTGAAGGCCCGGGACCTCTTCCTGCTCGCGTCGGACGGGCTGACCGGCATGCTCGAGGATCCGCAGCTGGCCGAAATCCTGGGGTCGGGGCGGGAGCCGCAGGATCAGGTGGACGCCTTGATCGAAGACGCCAACCGCCACGGCGGCCTCGACAACATCACCGCGATTCTGGTGCGGATCGACGAGGTGGAGAGTCCCGAGTCGGAGGCGACCCAGGAGATCACGCTTCCGGGCTAGAGCAGGCTCTTCTCGCCGTCCAGGCGGGCGCGGATCTCCGCCTGGGGCAGTCGCACCAGTTCCACGATTTTTCTCTCCGGTACCGCCGTCTTCTCCAGCACGAAGATCCGGAGCCGCCGCGCCGAGCGGTACAGCTCGGTCGCGACCCGGGGCAGGCCCAGGTGCGCGCCGGCCTCGCCGCCCGAGAGCCGGGTGACCGACCCGTCGCGCTTCACCAGAGGCCAATCCACGTCCAGCATTCCGGACTTCGCGGGGAAGTCGAGGAGGAGGAGGCCGTCGGGAACCTTGAGCTCCCGCGCCAGCCGAACCTCGACCCGGGCGGCGAGGCCGGGATCGGTGGCGGGCCAGTCCGCAGTGTCCGCCGGCAGGTCGGTGGCGGGAATGTCCAGGGCGCGCTTGGCCAGGCGGCGCTCCCGCAAGCGCCTGGCGAGCCCGGTGGTGTCCCGATCCAGCAGGTCCTGCAGGAGCGCGTCGTCGGTCGCCACGGCGACGTCCGCCGCGGAGAGCCGCTTCGCGGCGATCGCCTCGACCACCACCCGCTTGAACATCACCGTCGCGCTGCGGACCGCGTGGTGCCAGTACACGTTGCGGTACATCTGGTACTTGGCGAAGAGCAGGGACTCGAGCGCCGCCACGCCCTTCTCGTGCAGGGCCGCCACCCGCGCCCCTCCCTGCCCGGCGAAGGTGAGGGAGCCCAGGAGTCGGTCCACGTCGATCTCGCCGTACGGCACGCCGCACATGAACGCGTCGCGCTTGAGGTATTCGATCTTGTCGAGATCGAGCGAGCCGGAGATGAGGCCTTGCAGCGGGCTGGTGCTCCGGCCTCGAATGAGCGCGTACACGCGTTCGGGGGCATCGGGCGCGATGGACGCGCGGAGCTCGTCGGCGATGGGGCCGTGTGTGATCAGCGGGCGGGCGGCCACCTCGTGGTGTTGGGCGCCGATTTCCTCGAGCGCGTGCGAGAACGGATGGTGGCCGATGTCGTGGAGGAGGGCGGCGGTGGTGACGACGCCGCGCTCGTCGGGCGGGATGGCGCCCTCGAGCTCGCGTCGCTCGTCGAGAACGCCGATCGTGCGCCGCGCGAGGTGGTACGCGCCTAACGCGTGCTCGAAGCGGGTGTGGGTGGCGCCGGGGTAGACGAGGTGCGCCAGGCCTAACTGACGGACGTACCGCAGGCGCTGGAACACCGGCGTGTCGATGAGCCGGCGGGCGACGTCATCGAGGACGATGGTGTTCCAGAGCGGATCGCGGATCGACGTCACACGTCGATCAGGTGCCTTTGGGACCTGCGCGTTTGACGCCGTCGGACACCGCGCTCGCGAACTGCTCGAAGTTCTTGGCGAACATGCCGGCGAGCTTCCGGGCCTGCGCGTCGTACGCGGCCGGATCCGACCACGTACCGCGCGGATTCATCACCTCGGCGGGCACGCCGTGCACCAATTTCGGCACCGCGAGTCCGAAGATCGGATCGGTGGTGGTGG
>DASSQQ010000060.1:0-35213 GCA_035702425.1 Gemmatimonadales bacterium | reverse complement strand
ACGTTCGCCGTCGCGGTGAGATGGCCCGCCGAGTCGAGCACCACCACCGGCACGCCCAGCTCGCGCACCTGCCCCGCGAGATCGAGGAGGGCGTCGGTGGCCGCGTCGGGCCGGGGATCGGAGAGACCGGAGAAGACACGGCCCAGGATGGTGCTGGTGCGCCGCGCGTCCTCGCGCATGTGGCGCGCCACCACCCAGGCATAGCCTACCGAGAGCGCGCCGAACGCCACCACCAGCCCGAGGAGCAGCGCCGGGCCCACCCGGCGCAAGACCGCCTTAGGCGACACTGGAGCGCGCGAGCCGCTCGACGCCCACGTAGGGCACCAGCGCCGCGGGCAACTTCACGGTGCCGTCCGCCTGCTGTCCCGCTTCGAGCAGCGCCGCGATGGTGCGCGGGAGCGCGAGCCCCGACGCGTTGAGCGTGTGCACGAACTCCGGCTTCTCGCCGGCGCGGGGCCGGAAGCGGATGTTGGCGCGCCGCGCCTGGAAGTCGGTGAAGGAGGACGACGAGGAGACCTCGAGCCAGGCCCGCACCCCCGGCGCCCACACTTCGAGGTCGTAGGTCTTGGCGCTCGCGAATCCGGTGTCGCCCGCGGCGAGAAGCTTCACCCGGTACGGGAGCTCGAGGCGCTGCAGGATCGCCTCCGCGTGCGCGGTGAGCCGCTCGTGCTCGGCGGCCGACTCGGCGGGCCGGACGAACCGCACCAGCTCCACCTTGTCGAACTGATGGACGCGGAGCAGGCCGCGGGTGTCCTTCCCCGCCGCTCCCGCTTCGCGCCGGAAGCAGGGCGTGTACGCGGTGTAGGCGACCGGGAGCTTCGCCCCGTCCAGGATCTCGTCGCGATGAAGATTGGTGAGCGGGACTTCGGCGGTGGGAATGAGGAACAGCTCGTCGGGCGCGGTCTTGTACGCGTCCTCCTCGAACTTTGGCAGCTGCCCGGTCCCCTGCATCACCTCGCGGCGCACCACGAAGGGCGGCTCGACTTCGGTGTAGCCGTGCTCCCTGGTGTGCACGTCGAGCATGAAGTTGATGAGCCCGCGCGCGAGCCGGGCTCCCTGCCCCAACAACACCGGGAATCCGGAGCCCGCGAGCTTCGCCCCGCCCGCCAGATCCAGAATGCCGAGCGACGCGCCCACGTCCCAGTGCGGCGCGAGACCGGTTTCCTCCCGCGGCGCGCCCCACTGCCGGACCACGCGATTCGCCGTCTCGCCGCCGTCCGGCACGTCGGCGAGCGGCAGGTTGGGCACGAAGAGCGCCTTCGCGGAAAGCACCGTTTCAATGTTGCGCAGCTCGTGCTCCAGGGAATTGATGCGGAGCCCGTGCTGCTTCCGCGCCTCGACGATCTCCGGCGGCAGGGCGCCGCCGGATTTCACGCGCGCGCCGTCTTCCTTGGCGTGCGCGTTGCGCTCGGCCTTCAGCTGGTCGAGCTCCCCGGTGAGGCCGCGGCGCCGGCCGTCCAGCTGATCGAGCTCGGCGAGGAGCGCGCCGACACTCGCGTCCCCGCGGCGCGCCAGCGCGGCCCGCACCTGGTCGGGCTCGCTGCGTAAGAGCTTGAGGTCGATCACGACCCTAGGAAGTGGGAAGGCCCGGCTTCAGGCCGCGGTACCCGCAATTCTGGTCGGCGAGGATCCGGAAATCGATTCGGCGTCCGCCCGGCGCCGACGTGGTGTCGATGTGAAGGACCTGCAGCTTGGCGTACAGGAACACGGTCGCGCCGAAGCTGCACACCGTGGGGCGGGACCGGATCACCGCGATGGTGCCGCTGTCCACCACCACCCGCATCGTATCCACGTAGGTGCCGGTGGGAGCGTTGAAAATGGAATCGAAGGGCGTGGTGAGCACGCGGATCCCCGACGCCTGCCCCAGGCCCAGCGCCCCGGTCGGCAGCAACACCGCCTTGCCCGTGGAGTCGATGTCGAACGCGAAGTCGAAGGTGGGACTGCGGTCGGTCCGGACCCGCGCGGTATCGGAGATGTTGTAGGCCGACGGCTCGGTGATGGGAGTCCCGGTGAGCGCGAACAGCGAGATCGTGTCCACCGCGTTCGAGTCGAGCGGCGGCGGGAGCTGATTGAGATCCGAACACGCGGTCGCGGCGGTGCCCGCGGCGGCGAGGGCCGCGAGGATCACGGCGAAGAGCAAACGGGGGCGCGGGGAAGTCATCGAGTGAGGTGAAGATACCGGAGCGCGCCGGAGTGGGTCAACCCACGGTCCCTGCTTGACTTCGACCTTTTCGGGGTCTAGCTTGGCCCCCCGTATGACGACGATCCGGGACGTGGTCCTTGCGCTCTCCCAGCGCGACGGCGTCGACGCCGTGGTGGTCGTCGGCTCCGACGGGCTGGCCATCGACGCGCGCGCCGGGAACGGCGTGGACACCGAGAACGTCGCGGCGCTGGTGCCGTCGGTCATCAAGGCGATGACCCAGCTGGGGGAAGCGGCGGCCCGCGGGGAATTCGGCACCGCGGTGCTCGAGTTCGGGAAGGGCCTCGCCGTGGTCTCCGTCCTCTCGGTCGACGCCCTCCTCGTGATCCTGATCCGCCCGGCCACCAATGTCGGGGGCCTGCTCTTCGATCTCCGGCGCCATCGGTCGGCCATCGCCGGCCTGCTCTGATCGGCGCCGGCGGGTGACCCCGGTGCCACAAGCTCCCGCCCCGCGCGCGGGCCCCAAGCGCCGCCTCCTGGTCGTGGACGACGAACCGTACGTGGGCCTGCTGCTCCGCCCCCGCCTCGAAGACCGGGGCTATCGGGTGCGCCTCGCGCGCAACCTGGCGCAGGCCCGCGCCACCCTCGACGCCGAGGGCGGCACCCCGGACGCCCTGCTCCTCGACCTCCGCCTCCCCGACGGCTCCGGGCTCGATCTGCTCCGCGAGCTGCGCTCGCGTCCGGCCACGGCGAACCTCCCCGTCATCGTCCTCACCGCCGAGGGTGACGACGAAGTGCTGCGCGACGTGCGCGCCCTCGGCGCCCGACTGCTGACCAAACCGTTCAGTCCGAGCAAGCTGACCGGACACCTGGCCGCCATGCTCGGTGACGCCGCCGACGAAGAGGAGGGCAAGTGAGCACCTGGGCGGTGATCCTCGCCGGCGGGTCGGGCACGCGCTTCTGGCCCCTCTCCACGTCCGAGCGTCCCAAGCAGCTCCTGCCCCTCGCCGGCGACCGGCCGCTCCTGGTGCAGGCGGTGGAGCGGCTCCGCGGATTGGTCCCGCCGGACCGGGTGCTCATCATCACCGGCCCTTTCCTCGTGGACCAGGTCGCCGCCCGGGTGCCGGCGGTCCCGCGGGCGCAGATCTTCGCGGAGCCTCAGGCCGCGTCCACCGCACCCGCCCTCTCCTGGGCCGCGCACTGGATCGCGCGCGCCGACCCCGGCGCCGCGATGCTCTCGCTCCACGCCGACTGGGCGGTCGGTGACGACGCGGCCTTCCGTGCCGCGGCCGAGCGCGCGGTGGCGCTCGCCGAGAAGCAGGACATCCTGGTCACCGTCGGCGTGAAGCCGAGCCGCAACGAAACCGGCTACGGCTACATCGTCCCCGGCGCGCGGCTCGGCGCCGGCCGCCGGGTCCGGCGCTTCGTGGAGAAGCCAAGTCCCGCGCGCGCGAAGCAGCTGCGCCGTCAGGGGGCGCTCTGGAATACCGGACTCTTCGCCTGGAGCGCGGAGCGCTACCTCGAAGAGGCGCGCACCCACGCCCGCGAGCTGAAGGCCGGGTGGGGGCCCCTCGCGAGCGGCGACGTGCCCGGTTTCTTCGCCGCGGTGAAACCCGTCGCCGTGGACGTGGCGGTGCTGGAGCGCACCCGCCGCCTCGGCGTGCTCGCGGGAACGTTCCGGTGGGACGACATCGGTTCCTGGGACGCGCTCTTGCGCATCCGGAAGACCGACGCCCGCGGCAACGTGGTGGTCGGCAACGTCACGCTCTCCGACGACGTGCGCCGCTCCGTGATCTGGTCCGACTCCGATCACCTCGCCGTGATCGGCGTGCAGGACACGGTGGTGGTGCGCGCCAACGGGCACACGCTGGTGATGCCGACGGGGAAGGCCGAGCACCTGAAGGCGATGGTCCAGCGCCTGTGACCGTGGCCCTGTATCTGCTCGATCCCGAGCCGGCGCCGCCGTGGATTCCGTTCGCTGGGGCGCGGCCCCTCTCCGAGCTCCGCGCCGGCGCGCACCTGGTGCGCGAGCGCTGGGAGGCGTTCATCGGCAGTGAGGCGGCCGAGATTCTCACGCTCCCCCATCTCGCGCGCTTCGCCGAAGCGGGAGTCCCCCGCACCGCCGCGCGGCATCCGATCGCGGGACCCGCGGTGATCGGCTCCTCTACCTTCGCGCCCCGCGGGATCGCGCCGGTCCTTCCCGAGACCGCGTGCCGCCTGGTCTGCCGCGGCGTCACCGTGGGCTGGAGCGTGCCCCCCGGCGCCTCCTGGGAAGGCCCCCGCCCCGACGCGGCGCCGGTCGAGGTGCCGGGCGTGGTTCTCCACGGCGTGCACGACCTCATCGCGGCGCTCCCGCGGCTCCTCGGCGAGGACGTCGCCCGGCTGCTGGGCGACTCCGACCCCGTGCCCGCCGGCGCGATCGTGATCGGAGATCCCGGGGCCCTGGGACTCCGCGGCGCGCTGGTCGAGCCCGGTGTGGTCTTCGACGTGAGCGCGGGGCCGATCGTGCTGGAGACGGGGGTGGAGGTGAAGGCGGGAACGCGGCTCGAAGGACCGCTGTGGGTCGGCGCGAACACGCGGCTCCTGGGGAGCACCATTCGCGGCTCCGCCATCGGTCCGCACTGCGTGGTACGCGGGGAGGTCTCTTCCTCGGTGTTCCTGGGCTACGCCAACAAGGCGCACGACGGATTTCTGGGGCATTCGGTGATCGGCCGCTGGGTCAACCTCGGCGCGGGCACCATCACCTCGAATCTCAAGAACACCTACGGCGCGGTGCGCCTCGACGCCAACGGGCACCCGGTGGACACCGGCCTGCAAAATCTCGGCTCCCTGATCGGCGACCACGCCAAGCTCGCGATCGGCACGCTGCTCGGCACCGGCACCATCGTCGGCGCCGGGGCCAACGTGTTCGAGGAGGTCCGGCCGCCGAAGTACGTCCCGCCCTTCGCCTGGGGCGGCTCGGGCACCGCGCGCATGACCCGCGACGGATTCCTCACCGTGGCGGAGCGGGTGCTCCCCCGGCGCGACGTCCCGGTGGACGAGCCGACGCGCGCGATGTTGGGGCGGATCTACGACTGGATGACGAAGTAGGTCACCACGCCCTCGCCGTGTCCGGCGGCGCGGCGGGAACCTTCAAGGAATCGGGTCGCGGCGTCGCGGGGCCGACGCGCTTCAGCGTGACGGGCTTCTCGAGATCGCCGCCGGACAGCGTGAGCGCTTCGCCCGACACCTTCATGCCGTAGACCTCCCACACGCCGTCGCCCAGCGTGATCCAGAGGCTGTCCGCCACCACCCGCCAGCGCGCGACCTGATCGGGCTGCTCGCCGAACTGCGCCGAGCTGTCGCCGCGCACGATGACGTGCCGGAGCCCCTGGTCGGTCTTGGCCTGCCAGTCCCCTTCGAGATGCACCCGATGCGCCACCGCCTGGGCGGCGAGGGTGCCGGCGGGCGGGACGAGGAAAGCCAGCAGCGCGGCGGTCACGAATTTCACGGACTGCGTCACTCCGTTCCTGGGGCTGTAATAGATACCCTGGCGGAGCCGGAACGTCACGTGTTGGGAACCACGGCGGCTTCGTCCTGCAGGACCGCGAGCTGGGGCTCCCACTGCCGCATCATGGTGGTGAACGGGCCCACGATCTCGGGGTCGAACTCCTCGCCCGCCCGCTCCCCGAGATACGCGACGACTTTTTCCTGCGCCCACGCGTCGCGGTAGGGACGCTTGGTGCGGAGCGCGTCGTAGACGTCGCAAACGTGCACCAGCTTGCTCGCGCGGTGGCATTCGCGCCGGAATCGGAACGGGGGATACCCGCCGCCGTTGAGCATCACGTGGTGTTCGTAGGCGACCACGGCCGCGACCTCCAGGTCCTCCTCCGATTCGAGGATGATGCGGGCGCCGTCGGCGGGGTGCCGGTTCATCAGCTCGCGCTCTTCCGCCGACAGCTTGCCGGGCTTGGTGAGCACCTCGATCGGAATCCGGACCTTGCCCAGATCATGCAGGAGACCGGAGATGCCGAACGCCCGGACGTCCGCCGCGCCCAGGCCGATGAACTCGGCCAGCGCCATCGCCAGCACCGACACGTTCATGGAGTGGGTGGTGGTGTACTGATCGAACTCCTTGAGCTGGAGGAGCGGGAGCACGATCTGCTGGCCCCCGTGCATCGCCACCGAGAGCGATCGGACCACGGCTTCGGCCTCGACCAGCGGCAGGTCGCCGCGGGTCGCGACTTCCTGGTGCAGCCAGCGGATGGCATCCGCCTCGTCGCCCAGGGAGAAGCTGATGGTCGCGGTCGGCAGCGATTCCTGGGGCGCCTCCTGCTCGCCCCGCACCCCGACGGCCCCGAACCGGATGCTGGAACGCCGCTGGGGGCGCGCTTCCGCGGTATTGATGAAAGCGAGGGTGAGGCGGGCGAGGATTTCCTCCAAAAACTCTTCGAACTCCTCCCGGCTCACCTGGTCCGCGAATTCGAGCCGCTGCACGCCGGCGTCGGCCAGCCGTCGCGACCAGTCCCACGCCTTGAGCTCCTTGAGCGGCAGGCGGTCGAAGATGATTTCGTCGCCCAGGAAGGTGAAGAGCGGGCGCGGCGTGGCGGTCTGGAGGTCGCGCAGTTCCTGATACGCGGCGTCGATGGCGCGCTCCCGGGCGGGGTGGCCGTCCTTGTAGAGCGTCATGGACGCGAGCGCCTGGGCGAAGCCGCCGAGGAACCGGGCCGGATCACTCACCGGCGGACCCCGGGTCGGTGGCGGCGCGCACCTCGGCGTCGGGAGAGACGGCGGCGCGGGCGAGCACGGCGGTGGACCGGCGGTCGCTTCCCCACGCGGTCGCGAGAGCCTGGAGGGCCGCGAGCAGCTCGGGCGACCGGGGTGGAAGCTTGGGGCGCCCGAGCCAGGTCTTGCCGCCGTCGGTCAGCGTGAGAAACACGTCGAGCGCGGTGGGCGACGCGGTGCGCGCGAGGACCCGCACCGCGAGCACCCGGAGATCGGACGCGAGGTCGCGCTTCACGGCGATCTGCGCCACCGCCGGAAGCAGGACGGGCGGGCATCCCTGCAGCGCCGCCACGAGCGCGGTCTGGAGGGTACGCGGATCGGGATCCTTGAGCGCCACCCGGAGCGCCGCTTCGCGCTCGGCGGGGAGCTTGAGCTGGATCTTGAACGCCTGCCAGCGCACCCGCGCGTCCGGGTGATTGGCGAAGGGAACCGCCGAAAATCCCGCGGGGAGATGCGGCAGCTCGTCCAGCAGGCCGAGCATGTTGCGCTGCACGTACCAGCGCTCGTCGCCGAGACGCTCGACCGCGAGGGGCCCGACCGCATCGCCGAGGCGCGCCAGGCGCTCGAGGAGCGAGCGCCGCGTCGCGCGGGATTCGGAGGCGGCGAGCGCGTCGAACATCGGCGTCGCCGCCGCCTGGCCCAGGCGGGATACCAGGCGGTCCACCGTCTCGAACGCGATCGGTTCCACCTCGAGCAACCCGTGCAAGGCCTCGGGCGTCGCGACCCGCTCCCAGATCGCCTGCGTCGTCGCGTTGCCGTTTCCCTTCTCCAGCACGTCGAACAGCGCGCCCAATTTCCGTTCCGCCACCAGCCGATCCACCGCGCGCCAGACCAGCGGGCCCACCATTTCCACTTCCAGGCTCATCTCCACCAGCCGCGTGTCCTCGGCGGCGTGGGTCTGCTCGGCCGCCACGGCGAAGACCGGCGCCGCCTTCGCCATCCGCTGCAGCGCTTCCCCGTAGGCGCCAGGGTTCGGATCGTCGAGCTCCCAGCCGGCGAGGAGCTGCTGCACCTGCTCCCGGAGCTCGGACTCGGCGCGCGGGCGCGCGACCACGCTGCCCCGGTCGGCGTGCGCGGCCAGCTTGGAGAGCAAGCGGAACATCGAATGCGAAATGGTCTGATGCGACGTGTCGGCGGCGGCGCGGACGATCTCGAGCACGGCGTCCACCGCCATCCCGTGGCTCGCGTCCAGCACGAACTTCTGACGCTGCGCGAAGTCCCCGCCCATCTCCACCAGCCGCTTCAGCGTCTCGGGATGCATCTCGTGGATCAGCCGCGAGGTCCGGCGCTTGAGCTCCACCGCTTCCGCTCCGCCCGCGGCCTTCAACTCTTCCGCGATCTGCAGCAGGTAGCCCACGATCACCTGGTCGTACGCCTCCCCGCCCTGCGCCTGGTGCTCGTCGATCGCCTTCGCGATGACCGCCGGCCGGGTGGAGGGGAGGTCGCCTTCGACCAGGGACTGGCCCGCCAGCGCCGCGCGCGCGAGGCCGATCCAGAGCTGGGCGCTCCGCGACCCGCCGCCCATGTCGCCGCTCCCGGCGGATGGCGTCTCGGAACGCTCCTCCAGGAGCTCGAGGCGCTCGTAGGTGAGCGGGTGGAGGCGGATGTGCGGCCAGGCCTGCAGGGCGTCGGCGGGCCCCAGGCCCAGCGGGCTTCCCGTCCGGTCCGCCTCCACCGCGAGGGTGCGAAGCATGTCCTCCACCTCCGGGGGCTCGACCCCGCGGGAAATGGTGACCGCGCCCAGATGGTGCCGGTGGAGCCGGCCGGCCAGCTCGGCCAGGACCGGGTGCTTGGGATCGGTGGCGACTCCTTCGATGATGAGCTGGTTGCGCGCCACGCCGAGCGAGATGCTGGGCCGCTCTTCCATGAGCTGCCGGGCGCGCCGGACCACGCCCGCCGCCGCGGGCGCGAGGGAGGGGTGGCCCGACGGGTACATGGCGTGCTTATGCAACGCGATCGAGAGCTCGATCAGGAACTCACCGAGTTCGCGGGAAAGGGTCGCCCGTTCGGGAGCCGACGGGGTGCCGGTCACCTGGCCCCCGCAAAGACCGCTAGAGGCGGCATCGCTACCAAGCTAACGCCGCCCCGATGTGCCCGGCATCACCCGCGCTCATGAAGAAAACCCCGGAAAACAGAGACGCCCCGGGGATTTTCCCCGGGGCGCCCTGTGGGTCGGTGCGCCTGTGTGGCGCGTTTCTTAGTGGATTCCTCCCTACCTCAGCAATGGCTACGGGCTCTTCGGGATCAATCCGCCGACGAGAGCACCGCCGATAAATCCCACGGCCCCTCCAAGCCCGGCCCAGAGTAACGGGCAGCCAACGCCGCCGTCGTCCGCACAGATGCCGTCGTGAGCCATTACGGCGCTGCCCACCCCCACCACCGTCGCACCCAGCACCCCCCCGAGAACCCAGTATGTCGCAGGCGCGACGCTCGCGTCCATCGGTCGTGGTGGGGGGAGAGGGTCAGATGTCTGGCGCAGCGCCCGGAAGGTCATGCGCTGAGTCTCAAACACCGGCGGTAACTCAGGACCCTGGGCGATCACGCTTGTAGGAAGGCCGAGTGCGCCAAGGAGGATCAGTAACCCTGCCAGGAGTGTCAGTGTCATGGTCACCTCATTGACAGCCGCTGACACCGGTTGTCGCAAATCCCCAGTAGATCAGCTTGCTGAGATACGACACTGCTTCACCCCCGCCGATGCTGTCCGGCACCCATCCGCGAAAGCTCTTTTCGGTCCAGTAACATTCGGTGCGGCGTCCTCCGAAGTACTCGTACGACGAGTCGCGGCTTGTCACTTGGTTGATAAATGGGTTGGATTCGCTGCCAATATTCCAATAGGCGCTCCAATCCACTCGTGCCGAGGTATCGTCGTCGCTACAGTCATCAGCGCCGAAGTAGTCCGTCCAAGAATTGCAGTCGCGTTCGTGGAAATAGTTCGCGTGCTTTTGCTCCGCTACCCACGCCCTCGGATATCCGCCCCCAGGGGTCTCGGGGTACTCCACCGATGCGTACCCACGAGTAGCGTCGAAGGTAGAGATGTTCCAATCGGTATGGTGAGAATACCGCGCGCTCTGGAGGACCCAGTGCTTGCTTCCCGGGTCGTACGAAATCGTAAGCCAAATGGACTCCGAGTCTCCATTGTGGCAGCCCCACGATTCGTGGCCGGTGGGCGGGGAACAGCCCCACTGAACGCTACCCAGGTCTCGATAATACGACAGGAGGTATCCCACCACGACTTGGCCACTACTGTCGGGCCGCGCCACCCAGTAAGGCTCACCGCGACGTCGTCGTGCCAACTCGAATACCGGAGCTCCGGTCGGAAAGCATAGGAGATCAGGTTCTCACAGTAGTCGGCAAGGTCATCGGCGTCGGCATCGGTCCAACCACCGTCGATGCAGAAATCCGGGTCGATATCATTCCCGAGAAAGATGCCGATGGAATCGGGGTTGGGGTCGGAGTCATTGCACCCCAACTGGCACATCGGCCCCCGGGGGTTTCCGTCGACCAGACCGGTATCCATCCGCCGCGGCGGTAGCGCGGTCGGGCCGCGGAGATCGGTGCAGGTCGTCAGCACCGCCAACAGAGCCGGAGCCATCACGACGCGCGAACGCGGCATCAGTCATTCCCTGGTCCGTGACCGCAATTACGTCAATTCGCCCCCCCCCGGAACACGCAAGAGTTGCGACCTCGCCACATCCCAAACAGAGACGCCCCGGGGACTTTCCCCGGGGCGCCCTGTCCTGCCTTGCCCAGGCGTCTCTAGCGTCGCGGCGTCTAGGTATTAGTACATCCCACCCATGCCGCCGCCGCCCGGCATCGGCGGAGCCTTTTCCTTCTCCTTCTTCTCCACCACCACGCACTCGGTGGTGAGGAGCAGGCCCGCGATGGAGGCCGCGTTCTGCAGCGCGGTCCGGGTGACCTTGGTGGGATCGATCACCCCCGAGGCCACCAGGTCCTCGTAGCTGTCGGTCTGGGCGTTGTAGCCGAAGTTCTTGTCCTTCGACTCCTTCACCTTGCCGACCACGATCGAGCTCTCGGCGCCCGCGTTCTGGGCGATCATCCGGATCGGCTCTTCGATGGCCCGGCGGATGATCTCGATGCCGATCTTCTCGTCCTCGCCGGAGCCGCGCACCTTTTCGAGCGCGCGCTGGGCGTACAGCAGGGCCACGCCGCCGCCGGGGACGATCCCTTCCTCGACCGCCGCGCGGGTCGCGTGCAGCGCATCCTCCACCCGCGCCTTCTTCTCCTTCCTTTCGGTCTCGGTGGCCGCGCCCACGTTGATGACCGCGACGCCGCCCGCCAGCTTGGCGAGCCGCTCCTGCAGTTTCTCCTTGTCGTAGTCCGACGTGGACTTGTCGATCGCGGCCTTGATCTCGTTGATGCGGCCCTGAATGTCGCCCTGCTTGCCCTTCCCGCCCACGATGGTGGTGTTGTCCTTGTCCACCACGATGCGCTTGGACTGGCCGAGATCGTTGAGCACCGTGTTCTCGAGCTTCAGGCCCTTTTCCTCGGCGATCAGCTTGCCGCCGGTGACCTTCTCGATGTCGATCAGCATCTCCTTGCGCCGGTCGCCGAACCCGGGGGCCTTGACGGCCACCACTTTCAGCGTGCCGCGGAGCTTGTTGACGACCAGCGTGGCGAGCGCCTCACCCTCGACGTCCTCGGCCACGATGAGCAGGGGCTTGCCGGTCTGGGCGACCTTCTCCAGCACCGGAAGCAGGTCCTTCATCGAGGAGATCTTCTTGTCGTGGAGCAGGATGTAGGCGTCTTCCAGGACCGCCTCCATCTTCTCGGGATCGGTGATGAAGTAAGGCGAGAGATAGCCGCGGTCGAACTGCATGCCGTCCACGGTCTCGAGCGTGGTTTCCAGGCCGCGGGCTTCCTCGACCGTGATCACGCCGTCCTTGCCGACCTTCTCCATCGCCTCGGCGATCAGCTTGCCGATCTCGGCGTCGTTGTTGGCCGAGATGGTGCCGACCTGGGCGATTTCCTTGCGGCCCGCGGTGGGCACGGAGAGCTTCTTCAGCTCCTCGACCACGGCCTCGACCGCCTTGTCGATGCCGCGCTTCAGCGCCATCGGGTTCACGCCCGCGGTGACCGACTTCAGGCCTTCGCGGTAGACCGCCTGGGCGAGCACGGTGGCGGTGGTGGTGCCGTCGCCGGCCAGGTCCGAGGTCTTGGTCGCCACTTCCTTCACCATCTGGGCGCCCAGGTTCTCGACTTCGTCCTCGAGCTCGATTTCCTTGGCGACGGTGACGCCGTCCTTGGTGACGGTGGGGTTCCCGAATTTCTTGTCGATGACCACGTTCCGGCCCTTGGGGCCGAGGGTCACCTTCACCGCGTCGGCCAGCTTGTCCACGCCCTTCTTCAAGCGCGCGCGGGCCTCGGTGCTGAATTCCAGATACTTGGCAGCCATCTGCTAATCCTCCTGGGAAAGCCGCGAGTTACGCGAGCTTGGCGATGACGTCGGATTCCTTGATCAGGATGATCTCTTCCCCGTCCAGCTCCACCTGGGTGCCGGAGTACTTCCCGTAGATCACACGGTCGCCGACCTTCAGCTCCATGGCGACCTTTTCGCCCTTCTCCACCCGGCCCGGACCCACGGCGATGATGTCGCCCTGGATCGGCTTTTCCTTGGCGGTGTCCGGGATGTAGAGCCCGCCTTTCATGGTTTCGGTCTCCTCCGAGGGCCGGATCGCGACGCGATCGGCGAGCGGAAAGAGCTTGAGCTTGGTCTTGGTCGCGGTTGCCATGCGCCCGAACCTCCAGCTTGAGGCAGTTGTAGGTTGTGAGTGGCTACGGCCTAAGTGACGGTGGATTATGATTATTAGCACTCCTGCCCATCGAGTGCCAATCAACCGGGGGGAATCTCTCCCGTTACGAGGCTGAAGTCAAGACCCGGCTGCGGGGGCCTCCCGGGCCCGGGCGAGGAGGGAGTCCGCCACGATCTCGGCGCGGCGCGCGGGGTCGGCCGGGAGCGAATCGAGGGGAAGCGTGACCGCGGCCACGATCACGCCACTCCGCGTGTCGGCGACCCGGACGTGGAGCCAGGCGGGCCCCGGGACTTTCCCGGTGGGAGGCTCCCGGAAGACATAGCTGAAAAGCGCCGCCGCCGGCCGCCCCCCGCCCCGGATCGCGTCCCGCACCTTGAAGCCACGATGCTTCAGGGCAGACGCGAGGGCCTTCTGGAACGGAGATTCGGGCGGGACCACCAGCTGGTAGCCCTTGAGCGAGCCGGGCACCGCCATCGGGCCGCCGGACGCGCACCCGACCGCCAGCAGCACGGCAACCGCGGCTGTTCTCACTCGAGTATCCGCCGCGCGCCGACCCAGCGCGGGATCCAGTACCCGCCCTCGGGGTCCTCCGGGTCCAGGAACGAGAGCCGGACTCCGGAGGAGCTCGAGTGGATGAACTTGTGCTCGCCGACGTACATCCCGACGTGGGTGATCCCGCCCCCCGGCGCCCCCGAGAACAGCAGGATGTCGCCCGGCCTCAACTCATCGAGGTTCTTCTTCACCTCGAGCCCCGCACGCGCCTGCTCGTGACTGGTGCGCGGCAGGCGGATCCCGTGCCGGCCGTAGGCGTACTGGATCAACCCCGAGCAATCGAATCCGTTCTCGGCCGTCCCGCCCCACTGGTACGGGGTCCCGATCGCGTCGAGCGCGGTGCGCACCACATCCGCCGCATTCCCTTTGACGTCGGTGGGAACCTCGGGGGGCAGGTTCCGCGCGGGATCCTCAGCCGGCGCCGGGCTCCCGTGCTCGAGACCGCCCCCGTGGCCGAGGTGAATGGACAGTCCCACCGCCGCCGAGAGCGCTTTGCGGGCGTCGGAACCGAGGTTCCAGAACCCTCGGGGGCCGCGGTCCTCGATCCGGTACCGCGCCTCAGCGTCGAAGGCGAGCCAGGACGCGGGACGCCACTCGAGCCCCATGCCGGCGCTCCATTGGATCCCGAGCGTGTGCTCGGTCGTGTCGGTCGAGAGACCGATGGTGGCGCCGAGGATTCCGTAGGGACTCAACCCCCGATAAGGCCGGAACGCGGTCAGCTCGTAGCCGGCGCCGTAGAACGCGCGCCGGCGGCCCAGAGCATCGTTGATCGAGACCGCGGCGGCAAAGCCGTGCCACAGGGGCCCGAGCAGCGGCTCACTGGTCCGAAGCTCATAGGTGGAAGCGCCACCCCCTTCGGCCCATCGCCCCACCCGGACTTCGACGTCCCTGCCCTGCGCCGCGAGCCCGGCGGGCGCGAGCAGGATGAGGAGGAGGCGCCGCGCGATCACCGGGAGTCCGGCACGGCGCCCGCGTCGTCCGCGGGAAGCGCCGCCATGTGGTGGGAGAGGCGGTGCGGCAGCCGGCGCATGAAGCGGACCCAGACCCAGAGCGTCGTCAGCCCGGCCGCGAAGGCGCACCCGATCGCCACCGCCAGCATCGCCACCGGCGATTTGAAGCCCACCGCGATCAGCGCGCCCAGCCACACCCCGAAACGCGAAGCTCCCCACGCCAGCACGGGCGTGAGGAGCCAACCGACGACGACCAGCGCGTGGGCCAGCCAGCGGGGCAAGGGTGGCGTCCGTCAGCCTTTCCGCGCCACGGCGACGACGGCGAAGACCGTGAGCACGACGGCGAAGGACCCGCCGGCCAGCGCGGGGAGCACGAACCGGTCTCCCGAAAGCCGCGCGATGGCGGTGACGATCACCGCGGCGGCGAGCACCGGCGCCGCGATTCCGGCGAGCGACGTGGTCCCCTTGGCGGCGCGCCCGGCGGTGAGCATCCCGCCCTGCCAGGCGACGAAGGTGGCGAGCATCCACCAGATGGGGAGGTACCACCAGGTGCTCCCGCCGCCCAAGGCGTCCCAGGTCCACGGATAGGCCTTGAAGGGCCGAAGCAGGACGATGTCCACCACCATGAAGGTGACGCTGCCGCAGAGCCCGATCGCCGCCGCGGCCGCGATGCCTTCGGTGTGGCGGGCCACCGACCACTGCGCGGGGAGGAAGCTCACCGCCGTCCCCGCCGCGAGCACCACCACGGATTCCACCAGATCCCGAGCCAGGCCGGCCGCCATCATCCGCCAGACGGCGAGGTAGACGATCACCGACACCGCGGTGACGAGGCCGATCTTGACCCCGGAAAGGACGATGAGGCGGAAATCCGAACGATCGGATGTGGCGGGAGCCGTGCCGGCGGTCATGCTCGCTCCTAGAGAGATGGGCGGTTCAAGGCCAAATCTAGCAAGGGAGTCCTATCGGGCAAACACCACGAGCACCGCGAGGTCCGTCACCGCCCAGGCGGCGAGGGCCCGGTACATCCCCCGCTGGTGGCGCTCCGGAGTCCACCCGGCGTAGCCCGTGCGCCAGGGTATGAGGACCCGAAGCCACAGGAGGAGCGGGGCCACGAGCACGGCCGCCCAGACTCCCACCGAGAGCGCGAGCGCCGCGGCCCCGAAGAGCGCGAACGCGAGCAGCACCGTCGCGAGGGCGACGGTGAGGCTCCGGCCCATCCCGAGGATGAGCGCCAGGGTGCGGTCGCCGCGCCGCCGGTCTTCGTCGAATTGATACAGCTGGGTGAGCGGGTAGAGTCCCGCGAAGAGCGGGCAGAACGCCAGCAAGGCGAGGCCGTGGCCCAGGTCGAGCGGCCGCCCGGTCGCGGCCCAGCCGGCGTACGGCGTGAGGGTGCCGAAGCCCCACATGTTGATGACCCAGTCCACGCCCGCCACCGCCTTGAACCGGAAGGGCGGGACCGAGTAAAGCACGGAGAGCGCGAAACAGATCCCGTAGGCGATCTGATAGGACGGCGGGAGCCGCAGCGCGAGGAGTTGGCCGCCGACGAGGAGCGCGACGCTCACCAGCAGCAGGTGCCGCGGGAGCGCCGGGGGCGCCACCAGGTAGCCGATGTCCCCTTCGTCCCGATCGAAGACGCTGTTGATGGCGAGGGTCCCGCCGTTCAGGAACACCACCCATACCACGAGCCCCCACGCCGCGGGAGCCAGCCCACTGCCCCGCGCCACCCCGCTCCATCCGACGGCGAGGATGTAGCCCACGACGGTGTGCGCCGCCATGATCGGCCACTCGGCGGGGCGGAGGTGGAGGACGTAGGAAAAGACGTCACCGGGCAGGAGGCGGTAGCCCCAGCGCCGCCAGGCGTTGAGCGATCTCGCGTCCGTCACCAGCCGAGGCCCAGCGCCCGCGCCGCGAGCCGGAGCCCGGTGAGCGTGAGCTCCGGGTGCGTGGATTCGATCTCCCGGGTGAGCGGCACCACCAGGCCGGCGAGCCCGCCGGTCGCGATGACCTTGGGGATGACGCGATTGGGCCATTCGGCCTTGATGCGCCGCACCAGCCCGTCCACCGCCTCGGCGGTGCCGAGGAGCACGCCCGCGCGGATGCAGTCGTCGGTGCGGCGGCCGATGACGTGATCCGGGGCCACGAGCTCGGTCGCGGGGAGCTTCGCGGTGCGCGAGACCAGCGCGTCGGACGCGGTGCGCAACCCGGGCATGATCACGCCGCCGATGAAGCGCCCGTCCCCGGTGATGCAGTCGAAGGTGGTGGCGGTCCCGAAGTCGACCACGACGGTGTCCTGCTTGAAGAGCTGCGAAGCCGCGAGCGTGTTCAGGATCCGGTCCGCGCCGACAGTGAGCGGCTCCTCGACGTCGAGACGGATCGGGAGCTTGGAGTGCCCGTCCACGATGACGGGGCGCACCGCGGTCGCGCGCTCCACCGCCTCGCAAACGCTCTGGGTGACGGGCGGCACCACCGAAGCGACGATGGCGGCGCGGATCTCCTGCGTAGACCGCCCGTCCTGGGTGAGGTAGGACGTGATGGCGGCCGCCCATTCGTCCGCGGTGCGGGCGGCGGTGGTGGTGAGGCGCCAGAACGATTCCAGCCGGTCGTCCTGAAAGAGACCGAGCTTGGTCTCGGTGTTGTTGATGTTCAGCGCGAGGAGCACGGCGGACAAGATAGACGGGGAGAAAGGCTCACGCGAGCGCGACGTGGCCTTCCCGCACTCGCGTGGTGCCGGCCCCGGAATCCACGAGCAGGGCGCCGTCGGGCGCGATCCCCTGGGCCCGGCCCGCGATCGGCGAGACGATCTGGCGCCCTTTCAGCCAGTCCTTGCGTCCAAAGGCCTGGCACTCGGCGTCGGAGAGGCGGGGCGCGGCGGCCGCCAGGGCGGCGAGAGCGGGAATGAGGCGGTCGAGGAGCGCGAGGCGGGTCACGGCGGGCGCGAACTCCTTGAGCGCGGTCGCGCGATCGGCGAGCTCGGCGGGCACCTCGTTCACCACGTTCACGCCCACGCCCACCGCCACCCACTGGGGGCGGTCCCCCTGCCATCGTGCCTCGCAGAGCACGCCCGCCACCTTCTGATTGCCGAGGAGCACGTCGTTGGGCCACTTCACGGCCGCGAGGGAGCGGCCGAGGACCCGGTCCGCGGCTTCCGCCACCGCGAGCCCCGCGCGAATCGCGATCGCGCCCGCTTCGAGCGCGGGGGGCCGGAACAGCATCGCCACCCAGGCGCCGCCCGCGGGAGAGCGCCAGGTTCTGCCGTCCCGCCCCCGCCCCGCGGTCTGTTCCTCGGCGATCACCACCGATCCGGGAGGCGCGCCCTGGGCCGCGATCTCGTGGATCGCGTCGAGCGCGGAGGGGAGCTGGCGGAAGACGCCGCACTGGGGGACGCCCCATCGCGCCGCGAGAGCCGACGCCGGGACGCCGTCGATCGTCATCGATGCCACAGCAAACCGTACGCGATGGTCAGCGCCCCGACGGTCCAGCAGTAGGGGGCGAAGCTGTAGAACCGCCCGCGCCGCAGCAACGCGACGAGAAAGCGGATGCTCCAGATCCCGCTCGCGAATGCCACCAGGAATCCGACCGCCAGGGGCACCGCGCCGACCGCCGCGACGTCGACAGCGGCGTGGCGCCCTTCGATCAGCGCCGCGCCCGCGATCACGGGAATCGAAAGCAGAAAGCTGAACTCGGCCGCCTCGTTGGGACCGAGGCCGCCCCAGAGCGCCGCCGCGACGGTCGAACCGGAGCGGGAAATCCCGCGATAGACCGCCGCAACGGCCTGCGCCAGGCCGATCCCTGCCGCGCCCCGGACGGTGGGCTCCACCCGGCTGCCCGAGAGACGCCGGGTGGACCAGTTGATGAAACCGGTGACGACGAACCCGATGCCGATGAGCACCACGGAGGTGTCCGCCTCCTCCACCTGGCGATGAAAGAGCGCGCCCACCACCCCCGCCGGTACCGTCGCGATGATCAGCAAGCCGGCTCGCCGCAACTCCGCGCGGTCGAGGGCCACCACGCCACGAATGAGCCCCCAGAGGCGCCCGCCGTAGACCACGAGCACCGCGAAGAGCGTCGCCACGTGAAGGGACACCTCCACGAAGACGCCCGGCGCGCGGACGCCGGTCACGACCTCGAGCACCCGCAGGTGCCCCGACGAGGAGACGGGGAGGAACTCGCTCAGGCCCTGCACCAGTCCCAGCACGACTCCCTGCCAGATCGTCACCAGACCCTCCCCAGGGTGAGCGCCACCAGTCCCAGCACCATCGCGACCTTGAGCGCGAAGCTCACGCGCCCGGCCCGCCCGCGGCGGAGCCGGAGTCCGGCCCCGAGGGCCAGCACCTGCGCCGGCGCGGCCGCGGGAAAGTACGCGGCCCCGTAACCCGCCGCCCAGGGCAACGCGACGCTCACCGGGACGAACCAGAAAGAGACCAGGCTCGCGATGCGCGCGGCGGGCCCGGGCCCGAGAGTCACCGCGAGGGTCCGCCGCCCCACCAGCCGGTCTCCCTCCACGTCGTCCACGTCCTTGGTGAGCTCGCGGGCGAGGTGCAGCCACGCGGCGAGTGCCCAGGGCACGAGCCCCGCGGCGGCGTTCCCCACGGCCAGGGCGCCGTAGAACAGCGGCAGTCCGGAGACGACGGAGACGACGACGTTTCCGGCGAGCCCGGTGCGCTTGAGGTACGGCGAGTAGGCGATCATGGCGGCGAGCGCCGCGAGCCCCACCAGCACCGCCCAGCCACTCACCAGCGCGGCGCCGAGGCAGCCCACGAAGGCGCCGCCGGCGACGCAGAGGTCGAGGGTGCCCCGGCGCACCCGTCCCCGCGCGAAGGGCCGCTCCGAGGGCGGGCGGTTCACCCGGTCCGCGGGGGCGTCAGCGAGATCGTTCCGGGCGTTCCCCGCCGCGCCGAATCCGGCGGCGGAGACGGCGGCCCAGACCAGGACGATGGGAAGGACGATCGCCCCGCGCGCGATCCACCCGCCGGCGACGACGCCGGCGGCGGCGATCAGCAGGTTGTGCGCGCGGATGAGGCGGAGGACGTCAATCACCGAGGACGCCGGTGTAGAGCGCCTCGTACTCGGGGACCACGCGCTCCGCGGTGAAGTCCAGGGCGCGGGCGGCGGCGCTCCGCTTGAACTCGGCCAGCCGCCGGCGATCCTGGAGCAGGGAGAGCGCGCGCTCCGTCATCTGATCCACGTCGCCGATGGGGGCGAGGTATCCGGTCTCGCCGTCGGTGACGACCTCGGGAATGCCGCCCACCCGGGTCGCGATCACGGGGACGCCGCACGCCATCGCCTCGAGCGCGCCCAGGCCGAAGGACTCGGTCTGCGACGGCAGCAGGAAGAGGTCCGAGCCCCGGAGCATGTCCCCGACGTTGTCCACCTTGCCCAGGAAGCGCACGTCTTTGCGGAGCTTCAGCCGGTCCACCTCCTGCTCCGCGGCGTCGCGATCGGGGCCGTCCCCCGCGAGCACCAAGGTCGCCGGGACCTGCCGGCGCACCCCCGCGAACACCCGCACGATGTCCGCCACCCGTTTCACGGGCCGGAAGTTCGAAATGTGGGCGAGAATGAAATGGCCGGCCGGCGCGAGGCTGCGGCGGCAGGAGAGGTCGGTGGCCGGATGGAACTCGGCGGTCGAAATGAAGTTGGGGATCACGCGCACGTCGCAGCCGTCGCAGCCGAAGGCGCGGTAGGTCTCCTCTTTCAGGAACTTCGAAACCGCGGTGACGCGGTCGGAGCGCTCGATCGAGAACTTGGTGAGCGTGAAGTAGGACGGGTCCTGCCCCACCAGGGTGATGTCGGTGCCGTGGAGGGTGGTGACGATCTTCAGGTCGCGCTTGCCGGCGAGCATCTGCTTCGCGAGCCACGCGGTGGCGGCGTGGGGGATGGCGTAGTGCACGTGCATCAGGTCGAGCTCCTCGCGAAGCGCGACTTCGTGCTGCTTCACCGCGAGGGCCAGCGCGTACGGGGACTGCTCGAAGAGCGGGTAGTCCGCCGTCACCACTTCGTGGAAGGTGACCCGCTCGGCGAAGCCCCGGAGCCGGAACGGGCTGGCGTAGGAAATGAAATGCACTTCGTGCCCCCGCCGGGCGAGCTCCAGGCCCAGCTCGGTGGCGACGGCGCCGGAACCACCGTACGTCGGATAGCAGGTGATGCCGATCTTCATCGGCCGCGAGACGACGTAGAGACGGGAGCGCTGACGCGCGCCCACCGTTCGTGGATCTCGGTCGCCACCGCTTCGGGGGAACCGGTCGCATTCAGGGACCACACCATCGTCTCTCGACTCTCGCTTCCCGTCTCGCGACGGAGTTGATGTCGGAACCAGGTCTCCTGGCGCTTGGCGTAGCGCCGGGTGGCGCGGACGATCGCGGCCTCGAGCTCCGCCTCGGGGAGCGCGCCCGCGAGCATCGCCACCGTTTCCCGGTAGCCCACGCCGTCCAGTCCGGGCGCGTCGTCCGCGGTCCCGCGGGCGCGGAGCGCGCGCACTTCGGCGACCAGTCCCCGGGCGAGCATCGCGCGAGTCCGGTCCGCGATCCGCCGCAGCAGCTCGTCCCGCGGCAGGGTGAGGTGAATGTACCACGGCCGCATCACGCCGGTCGCGCGCGCCTCCTGCTGCCACCACGAGAGAGGCCGCCCCGTGAGCAGGGCCACCTCGACGGCGCGCGCGGCGCGCTGGCGCCCGCCCCCGGAGAACGCCCGGTCCAGGCGGCCGGCCCAGCGCGCCAGCTCCGCCGGATCGATCGCGTCCGCCCATGCCGCCACCCGGCTCCGCGCCCGAGCGTCGAGCGGTGGCTCGCGAAAGAGACCGTCCGCCACCGCGCGGACGTAGAAGCCGGTCCCGCCGACCACCACCGGCTGCCGCCCCGCGGCAAACGCGTCGCCGATCCACCCCGCCGCGTCACGGGCGAATCGCCCCGCACTGTAACGCTCGCCGGGCTCCACCAGATCCAGCCCCAGGTGCGGGACCCGGGCGCGGAGAGCGGGATCGGGCTTCGCGGTCCCGATGTCGAGCCCGCGGTAGACCTGTCGCGCGTCGGCGGAAATGACGGTGATGGGGAGCCGCGCCGCGAGCGCCGCCGCGACCGCGGTCTTCCCGACGCCGGTCGCCCCCACGATGACGGGGACGAGCGGCCGGGGATCAGCTCCGCCCAAAGCGCCGCTCCAGCTCGGCCTGGGGCAGCTGCACGATCGTGGGCCGGCCGTGCACGTCGTGCGCGGGGAGGGTCGCGGTGAGGAGCCGCGTCACCAACTCGCGCATCTCGTCGGGCCCCAGGCGGTGCCCCGCCTTGATGGCCGCGCGGCAGGCGTAGGTCGCGGCGAACCGCTCCAACTCGTTCTTCCAGCCGCCGAATCGGCCGCCCGCGAGATCGCCCACCAGCTCCTGGAGACAGGTGGCGGCCTCGAAGCGGGGATGCGGGTTGGGGACGGTCGACACCACCACGCTGCGGCCGGAGAGGCGCTCGAGCTCGAACCCGACCCGGCGCAGCAGTTCGCGATGCTGGTCCACGGCGTCGAGCTCTGCTCCCGTGAAGTCGAGGGTGAGCGGCAGGAGGAGGCGCTGGGCGGGTGCGCCGTCGCCCTGGAGCTGGTGCATCACGGCTTCGTACAGCACCCGCTCGTGGGCCGAGTGCTGATCCACGATCGCCACTCCGCCGTCGGTCTGAAAGAGAATGTATGTGTCGAAGACCTGCAGCAGGCGGGGCGCGTCCGGGCGGCCAGGCCCCTGCCCCGCCTCGCCGGCGAACAATTCGAGCGGAACCCCGCCGCCCAGCTCCTCGCCGAGTCCGCCCCAGGGTTGGCCGCCGCCGGGAACGCCGAGCGGAGCGGCGGCGGCAAGGGGCGCGAGGGCGGCGCGCACGCTCTCCTCCACCACCTTCTCGACGAAGAACTTGTCGCGGAAGCGGACCTCCAGCTTCGCGGGATGCACGTTCACGTCCACCGCGTCCCCGGGGAGATCGAGAAAGAGGAGCAGCGAGGGCCGGTCGCCGGGCGCGATGGTGGAACGGTACCCGGCTTCCGCGGCGCGCAGAATGAACGGATCGCGGATGGGACGTCCCCGGACGAACACGTAGCCCTTCCGGCCCGCGGGCTTGGCCTGGGCGGGCCGCTGGCCGAAGCCCGTGACCTCGAGCGGGCCCTCGCGATAGGAAATCGGGAGCAAGGTGTCGGCCACTTCGCGGCCCCAGAGCGCGTGTACCCGGTCGATGGGACGGGTGGCGCGCGGCAGATCGAGCAGCACCCGGTCGTCGCTCGAAAGCCGGAAGGACACGTCCGGCCGGGCCAGCGCGAGAACGGTGACGGCTTCGACCGCGGCGCGGGTCTCGGTCGCCGCCGCGCGCAGGAACTTCCGCCGGGCCGGCGTATTGAAAAAAAGCCCGCGCACCGTGACCGTGGTTCCGCGCTGCCGCGCGACGTCCTCCGCGCCGTCGCGCTTGCCGCCCGTGACCTTGAGACCGAGTCCGCGGATCCCGTCGGCGGAGGTTTCGAGCTCGAAGCGGGAGACCGACGCGATGGCGGGAAGGGCTTCGCCGCGAAATCCGAAGGTGCCGACGCCGATCAGCTCCGCCGCGTCCCGGATCTTGCTGGTCGCGTGACGGGAGAGCGCGAGCTCGGCGTCGGCGCGGTCCATCCCCGAGCCGTCGTCAGATACGCGGATCAGCGCCTTTCCGCCGTCCTCGATCTCCACCCGGACGTCGGTGGCCCCGGCATCGAGCGCGTTCTCCACCAGCTCCTTCAGCACCGAGGCCGGGCGCTCGACCACCTCGCCCGCGGCGATCTGGTCGGCCACCTGCGGCGCCAGGACCGCGACCCGCGGGCTCACAGCCGGATCACTTCGGCGGCCAGGACCCAGCCGTGGATGCCGTCGGCGCGGCGCACCTCGAGCCACCTCCCCTGCGCGTAGGTGTTTTCGACGAGAATCGCCGCCCCGGCGTCGAGGGAAGACGCGGCGCTGGCCGCGCCGTAGGGCGCGACCCGCACCGGCGTCCCCGGCGCCGCGATGACGGCCACCGGCGCCGCCCGGCGCCGCCATTCCGCGACGCCGGCCCACGCGGCCGCGAGCGTGGCCGCGAAGGCGATCGCCGGCCCCCAGCGCCGTCCCCGGCGCAACGCCAGGATCCAGGCCAGCACCCAGAGCGCCGCCGCCACCAGCGCCCACTCGGCCGGGGTCGCCGGCCCGACCGCGAGGAGGCTCTCGCTCGCCGCGTCGGGCGCGGGCTCGAGGGTCCGGGCGGCGAGGATGACCCGATCGCGCGGCGCGAGACGCAGCGCGGCGGTCCACGCGGCCGCCGCCTTTCCGTCCGCGGCGGACCGGTAGGCGGCGGCGCCGAGGTCGTACCAGTGGGCGGCGACGGCGGGCTCCCGCGCGGCGCGGGCCGCGAAGGAATCCATCGCCGCGCGCAGCGCGCCCGCCTGGTACAGCGCTTCGGCCGAGGGCGCCTGCGCCCGGGCGGCCGGAACCGCGAACACTGCGAGGAGCGCGAGCGTCACGGCGCGGCGCCGGCTCCCGGCGCGCTCCACGCCGCCCAGCACCTGAAGCACCTGCTCGATCTCCGCCGACATCTCGGCCGCGTCTCCGGTGCCGTGGCGGCCGTAACGCGCGGCGCGCAGGCGGTCGCGGAGACGCATCACGTGATCGGCGACCGCGCTCTCGACTCCCGCCGCGCGAAGCGCCTGCGCGAGCCCATCACCGTCCCGCGCGAAGCTCTCGGGGACGTGACTCGCCAGCACGTGATGAAACTCCCGCTCGAGACGCCCTAACCGGGTGAGATCCCCGGCCGGGCCGGCGGCCGTGACCGCCAGATCGTCCGCGGCAGCCGCCGAGGTCCGGCGAACCCGCAGCCAGAAGAGCGGCGGCAGGAAGAGGACCGCGATGAAGACCCAGGGATAAAGCGCGCCCGCGAGCGCCCCGGTCCACGCGGGAGGCGCGGGCTCTGCCAGCGGGGGAATCGCGCGCGAGGCGCGGATCTCCGTTCCGGGCGCGATGGCGAGGGTGCGCGGCGGCACACGGGCGGCGGTCCACGCGCCGGCCGCCAGATCGTAGTACGGGTACCGCGCCTCGGGCACGGTGAAGGTGCCGGCCGAATCCGGAACCACGAGATACCGGTAGGTCTTCGCTCCCGCGACCAGGCCGTTCTCCGGCGCGAGCTGGACGTCGCCCTGCTCGATGCCGTAGGCCCGGAACCCGTCCGGCCACGAAAGCCGCGGCTCGGGCCAGAGATCCACGTTGCCGACTCCCGAAACCGTGGCGAGGATCGAAAGCGGCTCGCCCACCCGCGCCTCCCCGGAATCCACCGTGACGCTCAGGTTCAGTCCGCGACCCACCACGCCGCGATCGTCACCCGCGCGGGGCGCCGGCGGCAGCGGGAGCGCGGCGAGCACCACCGAATCGCTCGCCAGGGTCAGGTGGTCCTCGGTGGAGAGGATGTGGCCGCTCGGAAGACCGTAGTCCACGGTGGCGGGCGGGACCACGATTCTCCCCGGCTCGAGCGGGAAGAGAATCTGGTGGAGGGCGTAGAGGTCCATCCACGTCCCCCGCACCTTCCGCGACACGGCGACGCCGGCGGGCGCGGCGGCGGGATAGGACCACACCCCGGCCACGGTGGGGAGGGAGATCGCCGGCGGACGCGTGAGCTGCTGCCGCAGCTCGCGCGGGAACCACGCCGCCACCACCACGTCCACCTGCTCGCCGACCAGCACCGTGTCCCGGGGGACCAGGATGCTGATCGCCACCCGATCGGTGCGCGCGGGAGCGGGCGCCCCCGCGAGCAGGTCCAGCGCCAGGGTGCCCAGGTCGCCGGTCACGCCCCCCACGGCGCTGTCGATGGTGACCGAGATCGGCTTGGTCGCCACCTCGGCCTTCCCCTGTCGCACCCGGATGGCGCCGATGACGCCGGTGCCCGGCCGGTCGGCGCGAAGCTCGAGACTGCGGGTGAGGGTCCGGACTTCGCCGGAGGTGCCACCCAGTGAGACCTCGGTGACGTCGCGGGTGGCGATCACCGAGAGACCATCGAGACGCGGGAGGTCGATCGCCACCGCCGGGCCCGCGCCGGTACGGGCGCGAATGGTGAGCACCAGCTCTTCGCCGACCCGCACCCGGGTGCGGTCGACCGACGCCGTCGCGTCCGGGGACGGATTCTGGAACGCGAGGAGGAGCGCCAGCGCCAGCATCACCAGTCCTTGATCCCCGGCTCGGAGGCGCGCTCCACCCGCCCCGTGCCGCGCCGGGTGCGTAGCTCCTCCTGCCCGATGGACCGCAGGATGGCGTCGGCCTCGGCCTGGGTCAGCGAGCGGCCGCTCTGCTGGCCCCCCGCGTTGCCTTTGTCCCCGCCCGATTGGTCGCCGCCCTGGGGCTGCTTGCCGGGGTTGGGATTCTGGCCCGGCGGCGGGGATCCGCTTCCGCTCCCGCCGCCGCGCCGCCGCACCGCCAGCTCGAGGTTCCACTTGGCCGAGAGATGGTGCGGGCGCAGGAGCAGGGCCTCGCGATAGTCGCGCTCCGCGTCGGCGAGGTGGGCGTCGCGGTTGGCGCTGTCGCTCTGCGACTGCTGGAGCTCGAGCAGGCCCAGATTGTAGAGGGCGCGGAACCGGAGGTCGGGATCGATGGACGCGCTGGCGCGGGAGAGGCTCGCGCGGGCGAGCTGGGCGTCGCCCGCCGCGAGGGCGGCGGTGCCGGTGTTGAACCAGGACGTGTCGTCGCCCCGCCGCGCCAGCTCCGCCGCGTAGGCGTCCGCCGCGCGCTTGGGTTCGCGCGCGTCCCACCACTTCTCCGCGGCGCTCCGCGGCCGGGGCGAGGGCGTCTGGGCGCGCGCCGCCCCCGCTCCGCCGAGGAGCAAGGCGATCGCCACCAGGGATGACGACCGGCGGGAGACCGACTGCAGGAGGAGGACCAGGAACGCGGCGAAGAGCGGAATCCAGGCGCGGGGGCGCCCCCGCTCGGTCCGGGTTTCGCTGGTCCGCGCGCGTTTGTACGCGGCGACGAGATCGCGCACCGCGCCGGCCTGATCGGGGAGGTCGGCCGGCACCAGCGTGCCCTGTGCCGCGTCCGCGATCTGCGACAGCACGTCGTCCCGCTCCGCCGTCTTGATCTCCTGCCCCTGATCGTCCTTCTGCCACTCGAGGAACTGGCCGCTCTCGTCGCGCACCGGGATGCGCACCGGCGTGCGCCCGCCCTCGGCCACGAGGATCAGATGGATGCCGGCGGCCTGGATGCGCTGGGCCGCGAGCATCACGTCGGGAAGCGAATCGTGCGCCTCGCCGTCGGTGAACACCACCAGCACCCGGTCGGCGATTTCCGGGGCGTCCTTGAGCAGCGCGGTCCCTTCGCTCAGCGCCGGTCCGATGCCGGTGCCGCCTTCGGAGGCGATATCGGGGTCGAGCGCGTCGAGGAACAGATTGAGCGCGGAGCCGTCGATGGTGAGCGGAGATAGCACGTAGGGCTGGCCCGCGAAAGCGATCAGCCCCAGGCGGTCCCCGTCGAGATCCTGCACCAGGCGATCCGCTTCCCGCACCGCGCGCCGGAGGCGGGAGGGGCTCGCGTCCTGGGCGAGCATGGAGCGCGAGATGTCCACCGCGATCACGAGATTCAGCCCCCGGGTCTCGGCGACGAGCCGCTCCTCGCCCCAGCGCGGACCCGCCAGCGCCACCGCGCCCAGGAACGCCGAGAACGCGATGGCGCTGGGAGCGTAGCGCCCGCCGCTGCGGGCCCGCCGCTCGGTCTCCTCCGACCAGCGCGCGGCGCGGCGGATCCGCGCGCGACGCGCCCAGGTGGCGACGAACCAGACCGCTCCGCCCACGAGCGGCGCCAAGATGAGGACCAGCGGCGCGTCGAAGGTCACGGCACCCGCACCGCCAGCGTGGCGCCCAGCAGCAGCTCCAGCGCCAGGGCGGCGAGCCCGATCCCGAGCGGCCACCGGTAGGCGTCGTCGAAGCGGCGGTAGACGACCTGCTGGACCGTGGTCTTCTCGAGGCGATTGATCTCGTCGAAGATGTGCTGCAGCGACGCGGCGTCGGTGGCGCGGAAATAGCGGCCGCCGGTGGCGTTGGCCACGTCGGTGAGGAGCCGCTCGTCGATCTCGACCGGCATCGGCTGGAAGCGCATCCCGCTCGCGCCCTGGCCGGTGGGCACCAGGGCTTCGCCCTGGGTTCCGACGCCGATGGTGTAAATGCGGATCCCGAACGCGGCCGCGGCCTGCGCGGCGGTGCGCGGGTCCACGGTGCCGCGATTGTTCTCGCCGTCGGTCAGGAGGACCACGACCTTGCTCTTGCCCGGCGCGCGGCGCAACCGGTTCGAGGCGGTGGCGATGGCGGTGCCGATGGCGGTTCCGTCTTCCAGCAGTCCCGGCTCGAGCTGGGAGAGCGCCTGCTCCAGAGTCGCGTAATCCGTGGTGATGGGCACCAGGGTGAGCGCCTGGGCCGCGAACGCCACCAGCCCGATCCGGTCCGAGGAGCGGGCGCGCACGAACCAGGTGGCGGTGCGCTTGGCCACGTCGATGCGATTGTCGGGCGCGAAGTCCTGGGAGAGCATGCTGGTCGAGATGTCCACCGCGAGCACGATCGAAATCCCCTCGCTCTTCATCTCCAGCTTCGCCCCGCCCAGACGCGGGCCCGCGAGCGCGAGCACCCAGGCGGTGAGACAGACGGTCCGCAGGGTGACCGGAAGCCGCGCCACCCAGAGGCGCTCCGCCGCGCCGGCCAGCGGACGGACGTCGGAGGCGCCGACACCCCGGACCAGGCCGAGGCGCCGCGCCCGCATCCAGAGCCAGAGCGGAATGGCGAGAAACAGCAGCAGCGCGGCGGGTCGAGCGAAGCTCACGTCGAGAATTCCTGCGCCAGCGCCCGGGCGCGGACGGCGAGCGCGGCCACGTCGGCCCCGTGAGCGGAGGAGAATTCGACCTGGTCCAGCGCGACGAGCACGTCGCGCAGATCCCGCAGGGGAGCCCGCGGCCGCAACCGCTCCACGGCGGCGAGACATTCCGCGGTGGCGAGCGCCTCAGCGGCGTCCGGAATGGCGGCGGCGATCGCGGAACGGAGGCGGTGCGCGGCCCGCGCGGCCACGGCCTTGGGCTCGCCCGCGCCCAGCCAGCGGGCGTCGGGTACTTCGGGCAGCAGCTCGGGCGGCGGCGGATCGGGGAGCCGCCGGGGCGCGCGGCGGCGCCACGCGGTGGCGCCGACGAGCGTGAGGGTCGCGAGCAGCATCCCGGCCGCGAGCGGAAGCGGATCGCGGCGGCCCCCGCGCAGCGGAGCGATCAGCGGACGCGGCGCGGGCGGCGTGGTGCCGCTGTCTGAGAGCACGCTCCGCAGATCGAGGGTCACGGTCCCGCCCGGGAGCGAGTCCAGCTCGCCCTCGGGTCCCAGGCGCCAGAGCGGCGGCATGATCACCACGTGCCGGCCCGGCGTCCACGCGGCGAGCAGGTAGGTGACGGTCCACCCGTCGGCGGCCCGGACCAGCGTCGGGTCGGCGAGCGCCTCCAGTCGCTCCGTGGGCTCGACCTTGCCCGCGCGCAGGCGCCAGCCGGGCGAGACCGGAATCGTCGCGCTCACCCGCACCGTGTCTCCCACGGTGGGACGGGCCGGGCGCGCGGTCCACTCCGGCGCCTGGAGGAGCGCGAGCGCGAACGCGACGATCACCGGCGCATCCGCCGCGCGCGCCGGGCGAAGGCCTGCCGCAAGGAGACCGCGTAGGGCTCGTCGGTGCGGAGCGCCACCCGGTCCACGCCCGCCTGCAGCAGCTTCTTCGCCCGCTCCTGCAGCTGGCGCTCCGCCGCGAGCCGGGCCCGGATCCGGGTGGGCGGGTGCGCGGTGTCGAGGAGCACCCGCTCGCCGCTCTCCGCGTCCTCGAGGTCGATCCATCCCACGTCCGGAAGGTCGACCTCGCGGGGGTCGTCGATGGTGATGGCGACGACGTCGTGCCGCGCGGCGAGCCGCGCCAGCGGGTCCTCCCAGCTCTCGGCGCGGAAGTCCGAGAGCACCACGATCACGGCCTTGTGACGCAGCAGTTTCGCGGCGTAGCGGAGCGCCTCGCCGAGGTTGGTCCCGCGCCCGCGAGGGTGGAACGCCACCAGGTCGCGGATCACGCGCAGCGCGTGGGCCCGGCCCTTGGCCGGCCGCACCACCGCCTCCACCTCGTCCGCGAAGAGGAGGGCGCCCACCCGGTCCGAGTGCCGGGCCGCCGCGAGCGCGAGCACCGCCGCGACCTCCACCGCGAGGCCGGCCTTGGTGGCGGGCTGGCCGAAGTGCTGGGAGCCCGACTGGTCCACCACCAGCAGCAGGGTGAGCTCGCGCTCCTCGGCGAAGCTCTTGACGAAGGGGTGGCCCATCCGCGCCGACACGTTCCAGTCGATGGCGCGGAAGTCGTCGCCCTCCTGATACCCCCGGACCTCCGCGAACTCGATCCCCTGCCCGCGGAACACCGAGCGGTAGGCGCCGGTGAAGAGCGTGTCCACGAGCCCGCGGGTGCGGAGCTCGATCCCCTTCACCTGACGGAGCACTTCGGGGGTGACCGCGCGCCGACGGGCCCGGAGGGGCGAGCCTCCCCGGCGCCGACGATCCTCGCCCGCGTACGTCACGGCACGCCCACGGCCTCCAGGATCTTGCCGATCACGCGGTCGGAGTCCATTTCCTCGGCCTCGGCTTCGAACGTCAGCAGCACGCGATGCCGCAGGACGTCGTAGGCCATCGCCTTGACGTCTTCGGGCACCACGAAGGCGCGGCCCCGCAGATAGGCGTGCGCCCGCGCCGCCTGCGCGAGGTAGATCGAGGCCCGCGGACTCGCGCCGAACGCGATCAGCGGCTTCAGCTCCGGCAGGCCCACCGCCTGCGGCTCCCGGGTCCCGCGCACCACGTCCACGATGTAGTCCACGACTTTCTGGTCCATGAACAGCTCGGCGATGGCGCTGCGCGCCGCGAGGACGTCGTCCGCCTCCGCGATGCGCTGGACCTCGATCGGCCGGCCCGACGCCATCCGGCCCACGATCTCCTTCTCCCCGTCCCGCGTGGGATAGCCGACCTTGACCTTGAGCATGAACCGATCGAGCTGGGCTTCGGGAAGCGGATAGGTCCCCTCCTGCTCGATCGGGTTCTGGGTGGCGAGCACCAGGAAGGGCTCGCCCAGGTAGAAGGTCTCGCCGCCGATCGTCACCTGCTTCTCCTGCATCGCCTCGAGCAGCGCGGACTGGACCTTCGCCGGCGCGCGGTTGATTTCGTCCGCCAGCACCAGGTTCGAGAAGAGCGGGCCCTTCTTGGGGTAGAACTCCTGGGTCCGCTGGTCGAACACCATGGTGCCGATCACGTCCGCCGGCAGCAGGTCCGGCGTGAACTGGATCCGGGAGTAATTGATGCGCAGGCATTCGGCCACGGTGCGCACCGCGAGGGTCTTGGCGAGGCCGGGGACCCCCTCGAGCAGGACGTGCCCGCCGGTGAGCAGGCCGATGAGGAGGCGCTCGACCATCACCTCCTGCCCCACCACCCGTTTCGCCACCTCGCGGGTGATCGCCTGCGCGAGCACCGCGTCGCTGGTCTTCGCCGCGCGGACCGTCACCGGCGCGCCGCCTCGGCCGCGCGCCGCACGGCCGGATCCTTGTCCTGCGCGTAGAGTTCGATCAAGCCCCGCGCCTCCGGTCCTTTCAGGTGAGACAACCCGTCGATCGCCGCGGCCCGGATGAACGCCGTCCGCCGCTTCATCCGCCCGCCGGGATCGGCGTACTTCGCGAGCACGTCCAGCGCTTCCCGCGCCGCCAGGCTCCCGATCGCCTTGAGCAGCTCTGCCAGTACCCCTTCATCTTCTTCAAGCTCCAGCCGCCGGACAAGCACCGTCGTCGCGCCCGAGTCGCCGCCGACCCCCACCGCCCGCGCCGCCGCGATCCGCACCAGCACGCTCTCATCCTTCAGCGCGGGGATCGCGGGACGCTGAATCTCGCGGCCGCCCAGCTCGGCCAGCGCGTGGAGCACCGCTTCCCGCACCGTCGCGGAGCGATGGCGAATCAGCGGCGTGAGCAGCGGGACCGCGGCGGGCGCCCCGGTGAGGCCCAGAAACTCCGCCGCCGCCGCCACCACCTGGTCCTCCGGATCCGCGAGCTTCCCCTGCAGGGTCTCGATCGCGCGATCGGCCGCTACACGAATCGCCGCGCGGTACGGCTCGCGCAACTCCGGCGGTGCAGTGAGAAACGCCGCGAGCACGCCGGCGGTGGTCAGCGCCGCGAGCGCGCCCACGGCGTGGATCAGCGCCTCGCGCTCCGCCGGAGGCACCCGGGCCTCGCCCACCCGTGCCACCATCCGATCCACCAGCGCCGCGTCCGAGAGCGCCGACGCCACGTCGCCGATCCGCTCCAGCACCGTTTCATCGGTGACGTGGGCCATCAGCCGGTCGAGACCCGCGATCACGTCGGCGATCGCGCCGATGTCCCGCAGGGTGCGGAGCCCGGGCGCCAGTTCCACCAGCTTCTCGGCAGCGGCCCGCTGGGTGTCGGGGTGATCCGCTTCCCGCAGCGCGCTGAGCGCCCGCCGCGCTTCCACTTCCACCGGCAGCTTCTCGAGCTGGAGCGAGATACTGGACCGCCGCGGCTCCGCGATGTCACCCGCCACCGGCGCTTCGGGAGCGGGCCCGGGAGCGGGCGCGGCCTCGGGCAGCGGCCCCGGCACGGCCGCTCGATCGACCGGGGGCGCGGGCTCGGGCGCCGGTGGAGGCGCGCTCGCCGCCGCGGGAGCCGGCACCGACCCTGACGCGCGCGCCGGCGCGTGCGACGTCCCCGACAGCCGCTGCGACAGGCGGCGTCCCAGCACCAGCGTGATGCGACCCAGCGTGGGATCGTCCGGGGGCTGGTTGCCGAGGGCCACCCCGAAGAGCGACAGCACGTGCTCCACGGTGACGCCCGGGTCCACGTGAATCGCGCGCACCCCGCGGGCGTAGAGGAGGCCCGCGAGCTCCGCCACCTGCGAGTTGCGGGGCAGGAGCTGCTGGCCGCGCCAGTGGAGGCCGGTGGCACCGATCTTCCACTCCGCGGTCCCCAGGGCCGAGAGTCCCGGGAGCTCGGCCGCGATCTGCCGCATCGCCTCCGTCACCGCAGGGTGGGTCGCCGGATAAAGGCGGCTCAGGCGGAAGGTGGTACCGATGGCGCCCAGCGCACGTTCGGCCTTCGAGGTATCCACGGGCATGGCGATCAGCGCTTGCTGCGTTCTCCCCGATCTTCGTTCGAGAACACCCAGGTCGCGAAGCGGGCGGGGGCGATGGCGTCGGTCGCGGCGATCGCCATCCAGTCCACGCCGCTCCCGGATTCCGGCGCGTCGGCCGCGGGCGCCCGGGCCACCATCGCGGCGGCGCGGCGCGCCCAGGCGCCGAAGTGCTCCGGGCGCAGGTCCACCCAGCCGCGCGGCGCCGCGGCCAGCGGATCCTTCGCCCCCGGTTCGACGGCCAGATGGCTCCCGCGATAGAGCCGTTTCCCGTCCGGCAGGACGATGGGCAGTCCCACCGAAAGAATATGGCTGCGGAGCGCGGCATCGCGAGCCACGAGGGCGGCGGCCTCGCCGGCGAGCGCCTCCGCATCGCTCTCGGCCAGCGCGCCCACCGATTCCCGGAGCCGGCTGCAGAGGTGGGCTTCGTAGAGGAGTTTGGTGAGCCGCGGCGGACCGAGCATCTCGTAGGCCACCGAGCGGGTGCCGTGGGTGTCCTCCAGGGTCTCGAGCCGGCGCACCGCGTGCGCCCGCAGCACCCCGGCGCGATACGTCGGCCCCGCGGTCGCGGCGTCCAGCGCGGCCACGATGTCCCGGCCGGTGGGGCGGCCCTCGAGCTCCATCAGCACGTAGTCCGCCACTTCTTCCGGGGTGATGAACTCCATCTGGCCCAGCGCGGTGACGGTTTCGAACTCGTCCCGCGCGAAGAGCCCGTTCTCTCCCACGTCGATGAAGACGCCTTCCAGGGACCGGCCCAGCTCGCGCCAGGGCGCGGCGCCGGCGCGGAAGGCGTCATCGAGCGCGACCGGCGTGGGACAATCCACCAGCGGGATCGGTTTCCCCTTGCGGCGAATGGTCCCGTGCGCGATCTCGCGCCAGGCGATGGTCGCCGTGGGCTTGATCTCGACCGTCGCCGGGGCGCCGGGCGTCCGCCCCACCAGAAAGAGGAGCAGCGAGTGCGCGCCCGCGACCGCCGACTTGGTCATCAGGGTGCGGCTGGGGCGTTCTTCGGAATGGGTGTACGGGATGTTGAATCCCATCCCGCCGGTCCCGCTGGTCCCGATCTTGACGTAGGCCTGGGTGCCGGCGCGCTTCAGCGCCTCGAGCGCGATCTGCACGTGGCGGGTGAGCTGGGGGATGGTGAGGGTGAGCACGTGGCGCTCGACCGCCTCCGCGTCCGCCCCGCCCTTCGCGGCGAGCGCGAGCAGGTGACGCGCGCTCTGAAAGACGTCCTGGTAGGCGAACGCCGTCGCGGTGTTGATGCTGTCCACGACGGCGTGGGGACGGTATTGCTGGAGCAGGCGGAAGAGCAGGTTCCGTTCCAGCACCGCCTCGGTGAGGTCGCCCAAGAGATCGTCGATCACCAGGCGGCGATGCGCGCTCTCCGCGAGCAGCGCGTTGCGGTCGAGCCGCGCCACCGATGCCGGGAGGAACACGTTTCCCCATTCGACCGCGATCGCCGTCTCTCCCCGGTGCGGCTCGAGGGAGCGGGCGGCGGCGCGGACTTCGTCCTCGAACATCGCGACCAGAACGAGGCGCGCCGGACGCTCGGCCAGGAGCCGGCGCGCCACGGCGTGGCCCACCAGGCCGCTCCCCCCCAGAACCATGACCGTGCTATCGCGAAGGTTCATGCACCTGCTCGATGGCGTGGATTTCGCGCGCGGAGAGCTCGCGGTAGCGGCCCTCCGCCAGATCGCCGAGGCGCACCGGGCCGTACGTGACGCGATGCAGCCATTCGACCTTCAGCCCCATCGCCTCGGCGAGGCGCCGCACGATGCGCTGCCGCCCCTCGGCCAGCGTCAGCTCGATCTCGAGACTCCGCTCTTTCGCCCGCACCCGGAAGGACCGCACCGCCACCGGCCGGCCGTCGATCGCCGGAGGATGCTCCAGCGCGGCGCGGACCCGGGACTCGGGGACGCCGTGAGCGCGGAGCCAGTAGGTGCGCGGCACCGCGAAGCGCGGGTGCGTGAGCCGGTGCGCCGCCGTGCCGTCGGTGGTGAAGAGCAGCAGCCCCGAGGTCATTACGTCCAGGCGACCAACGTACGTGAGGCCGGGCACCTTGGGGAGGAGGTCGAACACGGTGCGCCGGCGCTCGGGATCCGAGCGGGTCACCACGATGCCGAGGGGCTTGTTCAGCGCGAACCACGCCGGCCCCTGAGGCCGGACCGCCCGTCCATCCACGGTGACGCGCTGGCGATCGGGATCGACCGACGCGCCGATGGTGGCGACCGCGCCGTCCACCTTGACCCGGCCGGCGCGGATCAGGTCCTCCGCCTTGCGCCGCGACGTGACGCCCGCGCGCGCCAGGGCGCGCTGCAGGCGCATCAGCGTCATTCCGGTTCGGCCGGCGCCGGCGGGCGGAGCGCCACCGACAGCTCGTCGAGCCGCGGCAGCTCTTCCAGGTCCTTGAGGCCGAGGATCTCCAGGAACGACGGCGTGGTGCCGTAGAGCAACGGGCGGCCCAGTCCCTCGCCCCGGCTCACCACGTCGATCAACCCCCGCTCGGCGAGCTTGTCGATCACGGCGCCCGAGTCCACGCCCCGGATCTCGTCCACCTCGAGTCGCCCCACCGGCTGGCGGTAGGCGATGATCGCCAGGGTCTCGAGGGCCGCGGGCGAGAGCCGCCGGGGCTTGAGCGCGAATTGCGCCCGCTCCAGCGCCTCGGCGAACTCGCGTCGGGTGAGGAACTGCCATCCCTCGGCGATCTCCACCAGCTCCACCCCGTGCTCGTCGCCGGTGTAACGGGCGGCGAGCTCGGCCATCGCGGCGCGCACCCCCGCCTCCCCCGCCTCCGGTTCGAGCGTCAGCAGCTCTTCCAGGGTCAGGGGTCGCGAGGCCGCGAACAGCGCGGCCGCAAGCAGCTTCGCGAGCGGGCGCACGCCGGCT
>DASSQQ010000059.1:0-10973 GCA_035702425.1 Gemmatimonadales bacterium | reverse complement strand
AGACCGTGAGCAGACCGAACAGGATTCCGCCGGCGAACGCCAGAATGCACACGTTGACGTTGTTCCCGATGATCAGCGCCGCGGCGACCGGGAGGTCCGTGATTTCATCCTGGGCGTACCCGACCCCGCGCGCCGCGTGCTCGGCGGCCTGCTGGGCGCGGCTCACCATCAGCGGCGGCAGGATTTCGTCGGCGAGGGCGGGGCGGGCGCGCAGCAGCGCGTAGCCGGTGAGGGCCGGGACCCAGAACAGGAGCGCCGCCGCGAGCACGTAGCGGCGGGACTCGATCACCGCGGCGGGGAACTCCCGGAAGAGATAGCGACCCACGGGGCTCGGGGCGCGGCCGCGCGCGCGGTACAGCGCGCTGTGGCCTGCGGCCACCACCCGCTCCAGGTACTCGATCACCCGCTGGTCCACGCGGTAGGTGCGCGCGCGCGCGAGATCGGCCGCCACTTCGCGGTAGCGCGCGGCGAAGCCGGGGATCTCTCCCTCGGGGAGGGCGCCGACGCCGGCCTGCTCCACCCGGAACGCGAGCTCGCGGAAGCTCTCCCAGGCGGCGCGCTTGCGCGCCACGAAGCGCTCCGAAGTGACCGTGGTGCGCCCCGCGCTCCCCGTCTGCGCGCGGGTGGCGAACCGGCCGCGACGGCGCCGCTGTTCCTCGGCGAAGATCTGCACCAGGTACTCGTCGCGGTTGGCGGTGCGCCGCGGTATGCGCTCCTCGAAGCGGCGCGCCAGCTCCTGCGTGAGCCGGGCCTGAACCTGGGGCTCGAGATCGCTCTGCCGCTGGAGAAAGCGATCCAGGAGCCGGAACTCGTCCTCGGAGAGCAGGGGCGGGCCCGCGTCCACCGGCTCCGTCTCGTCGGCGATCTCCCCGACCGCGGTGCCGAGGGTCCAGGCGGTGGGCCGGTCCCGCACCACGATGGTGCCGGCCACCATGTCCCCGAGGCGCTGGTTGCTCTTCTGCAGGAACATCAGCAGGGCCGCGGGCAGGAACGGGCAAAGCGGAAAGAAGCAATCGATCAGGCGGAGCAGGTTGCGGACCACGGCGGCGGTGGGCGTGATGGGGCGGCCGGTACTCATCACCACCCGAATTCCCATCGACGCCTTGCCCGGGGTTCGCCCGCCGTTCAGCGCCTCGAACAGCGTGAAGTAGCCGAGCACCAGGAACGCCCCCACCAGCACCAGCAGGGCGGTGATCCAGCTCGCGAGGGCGCCGGCGCCCGCGATACCGCTGACCACGATGACCAGTACCAGGCCCACCACAGTGAGCAGAAGCAGGTCCATGACCGCGGCGAACGCCCGGGAGCCCAGGCCCGCGAGGTCGAGATGAACCTGGACGTGCTCCGGGGTTTCCACGCCGTAGCGCTGGCGCAGATCGAAGGCGGGCGACGGGTCTCGCGCGGCGGGGGTCACCTCCTCATCTTATCGCGGTCCCCCCGCGGGAGCGAGTGTGTCATGGCCGACCTGAAGCCGCTGGAGCTGGGCGAGATTCTCGATGGCACGTTCACGCTCTATCGCCGGCACTTCCTGATGTTCATGAAGCTCGGCGCCGCCGCGCTGGGTCTCCCGGTGGCGATCGACGTCTATCTCGTCATCGCCAGCGGCAGCGGCGGTCTCTTCGTTCCGGGCCAGAGCGTTCCCGATCACCTCGGCCTGCGTCTCATCACGGTGGTCCTCCGCTATTTCGGGACCCTGTTCCTCACGGCGGGGACGGTGCGGGTGATCTCGGACGCCTACCTGGGACGCCAGCCGGATCTGGGAGACGCGGTGGGGCTCGGGCTCTCGAAGCTGGGTCCGCTCTTCGCGGTGGGGCTGGCGCAGGGTCTCGTGGTCATGGTGCCCCTCGGCCTCGGCGCCGGACTCATCGCCGCGGCCGTGGCGCTCAAGCTCGGGGCGATCGCGATCGTCCTCGCTTCGCTCGCGGCCGTGGTCGGCGTCTACTTCGGGGTCGCCGCCTCCATCTCCTACACCATGACCACGCCGATCGTGGTGCTGGAGGACCTTTCGTCGTCGCTCGACGCGCTGCGGCGCGCCTGGGGTCTCTCCCGCGGATATCGCGGGAAGATTTTCGGCACGCTCTTCATCGTGGGGCTGGTGGCGGCGATCCCCACCATGGTGGCGGGCGGGGTGGCGGGCGCCGCCGGCGCCAAGGATCCGGCGGTGCTGCAGTGGTCGCAGGTGGTGCTGCAGCTGATGCCGGTGCTCCTCACGCCGCTCACCACCTGTGCCATCACGCTGCTCTACTACGACCTGCGGGTGCGGCGCGAAGCCTTCGACCTGCAGATCCTCGGCCAGCAGCTGGGGATCGCCTGACGTCGTTCCCGCCCGGCACGCCGGCGGATTCGATCGCGCGCGCGGTGCGCGGCGTCTTCGCGCGCTCGACGTATCACTGGACCGACTCGCGGCCCACCTGGCATCTGTTTCAGCGGCTGTGGAACGCGCTGGTGGACTGGGTGGACAGCTTCCACACCGCGAGCCCGGGGCTCTTCAACTGGTTCCTGGTCGCGTGCACGCTGGTGCTCCTCGGCATCCTGGGCCACCTGGGCTGGGTGATCTGGCGCGCCACCCGCCCCTCGCTCGCGACGCCGCGGCCGGCGGCCGGGCCGGCCGGTGTCACGCAGGACGCGGCGGCGTATCTGCGCCGGGCCGAGGAGCTGGCGGCGGGGGGCCGCTTCACCGACGCGCTCGCTTGTCGCTTCATCGCGGTGCTGCTGCAGCTCGAGCGGGTGCAGGCGCTGAAGTTCGATCCCTCGAAGACGCCCGCCGAGTACGTGGGCGAAGCGAAGCTGGGCGCGCAGGGCCGAGCGTCGCTCGCGGGCCTGGTGAGCGTGCTCTATCACCACGTGTTCGCGGCCGAGCCCTGCGATCAGGTGGGCTACGCCGCCTTCGGCGCGCAGGCCGATCAGGTGATCCGGTATGCCGCGGCGGGCTGAGATCGCGCTCGCCGCATTTCTGGTGCTCGCGCTCGCGATCGCGATCGGCGCGGGGCTCCGGCATCCCGCTCAACAGAGCGTGCTGGACCAGCGTCCGTCCACCCTGCTCGCGGGGCCGACCGGAAGCCGGGGCGTGTACGAGGTGCTCGCGACGCTCCAGCGGCGGGTCTCGCGGCGGCGCACCCCCCTCTTCGACCTGATGACCGGTGACGCGCGCCGGCCCGCGATGCTGGTGGTCATCGCGCCGGAGGGGCAGCTGCAGGAAGCCGAGCTGGCCTCCGTGGTCCAGTTCCTGCGCGCCGGCGGCACCGTGGTCGCCGCGAGCAACGGCGGCGGCATCACCGGGTGCCTGGGCTGGCGCGCGGTCTCGGCGACGCGGCGCCTGAAGGCCGAGAGTCTCGCGGTCCAATCGGACCTCGGTCTCCCGGCGATGATCGAATGGCTGCGGCCGCTGAGCGATTCGGCGGAGGACGAGTCTCCGGGGCGTCTCAAGCGGATGGAGCTCTCCGGGTGCGAGGCGCTCGCGCCGTCGCGGGTGGACACCTTGCTCGCGTTGAAGAGCGGGAGGCCGGCGGCGCTGGCGCTCACGTTCCCGGGAGGCGGGGTGGCGCGCCTCGTCGCAGACCCCGGCTATCTGCGCAACCGCGCGTGGCGGGATACCCGCGTGCCCGAATTCATGGTGCCGCTCCTCACGCCGCCCGATCCCGCGGGGGAAGTCTCGTTCGACGAATACCATCAGGGCTTCGGGCACGAGGGCTCGCTCGCGTTCGAGACCATCGACTGGCTCGCGGGGACGCCGGCCGGCTGGGCGCTGGCGCAGCTGGTCCTGGTGGCCCTGGTGTGGCTGGCGGTGACGGCGGTGCGGTTCGGTCCGCCGCAGGCCGTGATCGACGTGCGCCGCCGCTCGCCGATCGAGCATCTGGAGGCGCTCGCGGCGGGCCTGGAGAGCGCGGCCGGCGTCGAGACCGCGCTCTCGCTCATCGTGTCGGGACTGCGGCGGCGGCTGGCGCGCGCCGGGGACCGGCCGCGGGGCGATCCGGGGCAGTGGCTCGCCGCGCTGGAACTGGCGCTGCCGGGCGCGCGCGGGCGGGACGCCGCGCGACGCCTGCGGCGCGTGCTCACTCAACCAGGCGGGGCCGAGCGCGTGCTCGCCGCCGCCAACGCCGTGGAGGACGTGTGGCAGGAACTACGCCCGCGAACGACGCCCGCCGCATCCTAGACGCGCTCCGCACCGTGGTGCTGGGCCAGGACGCCGCGACCCGCGAGGTGCTGGTCTGCCTCCTGGCGCGCGGCCACGTGCTCCTCGAGGGGGTGCCGGGGACCGCGAAGACGCTCCTGGTGCGCGCGCTCGCCCTGGCGCTGCAGGTCAAGTTCACCCGCATCCAGTTCACGCCCGACCTGATGCCCGCGGACATCACCGGGGTCTCGCTGCTCACCGGATCGCAGGAGTTCACCTTCCGGCCGGGCCCGATCTTCGCCGACCTGGTGCTCGCCGATGAAATCAACCGCGCGCCCGCGAAGACCCAGGCCGCGCTGCTCGAGGCGATGCAGGAGCGGACCGTCACCGCGGACGGCGCGACCCACGCGCTCTCCCAGACCTTCACCGTGTTCGCGACCCAGAATCCCGTCGAGTTCGAAGGGACCTATCCCCTTCCCGAGGCCGAGCTGGACCGCTTCATGGCCAAAGTGCTGGTGGGATATCCCGCAGCGGCGGTGGAGCAGGGGATCCTCGGCAGGGTGGTCCAGGGCTTCGAGGCCGACCGTCCCGCGACCTACGGCATCTCGGCCGTGACCGATGCGGCGGGGCGCGAGCGGCTGCGCGCCGCCACCGACCGGGTGCGGGTCGAGCCGCAGATCACCGCGTACGTCACCGCGATCGTGCGGGCCACGCGCGAGGCGGCGTCCCTGACGCTGGGGGCGAGTCCGCGCGCCGGGGTGGCCCTGCTCAAGGCGGCGCGCGCGGCGGCGCTGCTGGATGAACGGGACTACGTGATTCCGGACGACGTGAAGAATCTCGCGTCGAGCGTGCTGCGGCACCGGGTGAGCGTCGCGCCGGAGCTCGAGCTCGAAGGGGTGACCGCGGACGCCGCGCTGAAAGCGGTGCTGGACCGGATCGAGGTGCCCACCGCGTGATTCTGGCGACCCGCCGGGCGCTCCTGGCGGGCGCGGCGGTGGCCGCGCTCGCG
Organism: Gemmatimonadales bacterium; assembly: GCA_035702425.1. Classification (GTDB taxonomy): domain Bacteria; phylum Gemmatimonadota; class Gemmatimonadetes; order Gemmatimonadales; family GWC2-71-9; genus DASSQQ01. The sequence continues at coordinate 5,856 of DASSQQ010000059.1, read as the reverse complement.
GTCGCCGCGTTCTGGATCCCCTCGGCGGAGGATCTGATGCTGCTGGCCGACGTGGTCCTCGTGCTCGCGGTGATCGGCGACGCGCTGCTGGCGCCGGCGGCCGGCCGCCGGGACCAGCCGGAGGTGACGGTCACCCGGATCGCGCCCGCCGCGTTCAGCGTGGGGCACGCCGAGTCGGTCACCTACGAGTGGCGCAACACCGCGCGGCGCCGCGCCCGGCTCCGGCTGCGCGAGGTGCGTCCCGCGATCGTGGGCGGCGTGCAGTCGCCCCGCGCGCTGCTGGTGCCGGGGCGCGGGGTGGCGCGGGAAACGGTGCCCGTGGTCCCGGTGCGCCGCGGCAAGGAAGAGAGCGGGCTCTTCGTGGTGGACTCGGTGGGCCCGCTCGGCCTGGGCGCGGTGCGGCGGACGATTCCCGCGCCCTGGCCGGCCGCGGTGTTCCCGCCGCTCGTCACCGCCCGGCTCCGCGCGTCGGTGGCGCAGGCGGTGCGGCGCCGCGACCCCGGCGCCGCGCAGATCCGGCGGCTGGGTGAGGGCCGGCTCTTCGAATCGCTGCGCGAGTTCATTCCCGGCGACGACATCCGGCACATCGACTGGAAGGCGACGGCGCGGCGGGGCAAGGTGATCACGCGCCAGTACGAGGCCGAGCGCCGCCAGCACGTGCTGCTGGTACTGGACGCGGGCCGGCTCCTCACCGCGGACGTCGCCGGCACGCCACGGATGGACCACGTGGTGCAGGCGGCGCTGGAGCTCGCCTACGCCGCGGCCCAGCACGACGACAACGTGGGCGTGATGGTCTTCGCCGACGGCGTGCGCCACTTCGTGGCGCCCCAGCGCGGGCGCGCGGGGCTGAAGCGGGTGGTGGACGTGCTGGCGGTGGTCGAGCCGGAGCTGGTGGAGCCCGACTACCCCGGGGCGTTTCGATACCTCGCGACCCGGAACCGGAGGCGCGCGCTCACCGTGGTCTTCACCGACGTGATCGACCGCTTCGCCTCGGAGGCGCTGGTGGCGAACGTCGCCACTCTCCGCCCGCGGCACCTGCCGCTCGCCGTCACACTGCGCAATCCCGAACTGGACCGGGCGGCCGCCGCGCGCCCGGCGCGCCCCGCCGACGCCTTCCGCCGGGCCGCCGCCGAGGAGCTGCTCCACGCCCGGGAGGAAGCCCTCTCCCACATGCGGAGGGCGGGCGTGCTCGTGCTGGACGTGCCGCCCGCGCAGGCCGCGCAGGCGGTGGTCGCCAAGTACCTGGACCTGAAGCGGCGCGGCCGTCTGTAACGCGCCGTCTAGCGGGCCCCCCGCTCCGGGATTTAAGTTGCACCCCGAACCCACCAAGGCGATGCCGCTGATGTCACGCTCCGCCCCCCGGGCGGCCTTCGTCGTCCTCCTGCTCGGCCTGCTCGCCGCGACGTGCTCCTTCCCCAAGGACATGAGCGACCAGCTGTTCGTCACCATCACGCCGCCGGTGCAGCTGGTGCTGCGCGGCACCCGGGACACGCTGCACGCCGTCGCCTGGCGCCGGGTGGGGGCGGACTCGGACTCGGTCACCAACGTGGACGTGGCGTTCTCCAGCCGGAACACCGCGCTCGCCACCGTGGAGAAGACCGGGTCGCGCTCGGCGCTCCTCACCGGCGTGAACTCGGGACGCGACACGGTGGTGGCGCAGGCGGTCGGGTTCGCCAACGCGGCGCCCGCGGTCCTTCCGGTGCGGATCTCGGAGCCGCTGGAAGTGGACAGCGTGCGGCCGGCGATCACCCGCTACGGGAACGTGGTGACGGTGTTCGGCGTGGGAGCGGACTCGATTCTGCTGGCGAGCCTCGGCGCGGCGGATCTGATCCCCTATCCCGGTTCCGCGAGCCGCAGCAACGGGTACGGACGGATGAGCTTCTGGGTGCCGCCCCCCGCCCACACCGCGCCCCTCTTTTTCATCGGGGCGGGGGTGTTCTCCCAGGCGCGCGACACCACGCGGGTGCTGCCCTTCGACATTTACGAGCCCAACGACACTCAGCCCACGGCGATTTCGCTCGACGCGCCGGTGCCGTTCCCCACGCTGTTTCCGTCGGTCCAGTACATCAACCCGGCGCTGGCCTTCGAGCCGGTGCTCCGCGGCACGGTGGGCGACGACTGGTACCGGTTCTCGCGCGCCACCACCGGCGATCTCTCGATCATCATCAACTCCGCCGACGCCCGCGGCGCCTTCTCGACCTTCCTGGTTGATTCCCTCTACTTCACGTCCGACACCACGAGTCCGTGCACCTTCTGCATCGGGCCGGACGCCTGGACCATCGGCCCCGGGTCGCACCTCTGTCACGGGTGGGATTTCGAGCCCGGCGAGTCGCAGCCCGACTCCACCATCGTGGCGCTCGCCGGATTCAGCGGATCCGCGCTGCACGCGCTCCTCGAGTTCAACACCCCGGCGCGCTACGGGCTGACGGTCATCAACGGGTACGTCATCTCCGACCCCCGGTTCCCGAAAGACGCCCACGAAGAGGACGATTTCTGCTCCGCCGCGGACGCCAAGGGGACCCAGATCCTTCCCTTCCGGGACACCCTGACCATCGACAATCCGCACGACGTGGACTGGATCCGGTTCCGGGTGGACTCCGGGGCGCTCACCCGGAACGTGACCATCCGGATCGCGTCCATCGCGGGCGGCAGTGACTCGAGCGACGTGGACCTCTACGTCCTCTCGGTGCCCGACGGCAGCGCCAGCTCCAGCCTGGACGAGGAAGGCGTCTCGGACAACGTGGGGTCCAACGAGAGCCTCTCCTTGAACCTGGTCCCGGGCCACTACTACGCCGTCGCGGTGGACTACGCCGGCATTCCGACCCAGTACGTGATGTGCGCGGAAACCCTGGTGCAGGGGGCCTGCGGGAGCTTCCCGGCGCCGCCGGTCTTCCCGTCCGCGAGAACGCGACGCCTGGCCGCCCGCGCGGCGTCCGGGGTCCGGATCCACCGCCTGCGGCTCCCGCGGCCACCGCGCGCCCGGGGCGGCCGCTGATGGAATGCGCCCGCTGTCACACCCCACTCCCCGACAAGAGCAAGTTCTGCTTCGCCTGCGGGATGGATCAGACCGGCGGCGCCGACGGGCTCACCAGCGGGCAGACCGAGAGCCTGCTGGCCCGGCTGCAGCGGATCGTCGAGGGCAAGTACAAGATCGAGCGGATGCTGGGGAAGGGGGGGATGGGCGCGGTCTTCCTGGCGCAGGACCTGACCCTCGAGCGCCAGGTGGCGATCAAGGTCCTCCCGCCGGACATCGCGCAGGACGACCAGGTGGTGAAGCGCTTCCAGCAGGAAGCGAAGACCGCCGCCAAGCTCGATCACACCAACATCATCCCGATCTTCCGGGTTGAGAGTGAAGGCGGTCTCAACTACTTCGTCATGAAGTACATCGCCGGCACGTCGCTCGAGGACGTGCTGGAGCACGAGAAACGGCTGCCCACCGACTACATCCAGCGGGTGCTGTGGGAGGCGGCGTGCGCCCTGGGACACGCGCACACCCGCGGCATCGTGCATCGCGACGTGAAGCCGGCGAACATCATGTTCGACCACGACGGTCGGGTGATGCTCACCGATTTCGGGATCTCGAAAGCGCTGCAGGGAGCGAGCGGCTTCACCGGCACCGGCATGATCATCGGCACCCCGCATTACATGGCGCCGGAGCAGGCCAAGGGCCAGCAGGTGGACGGGCGCGCCGATCAGTATTCCCTGGGGGTGGTGGGGTACCGGATGATCACCGGCGCGCTGCCCTTCAGCGGCGATTCGGTGCACACCATCCTCTATAAGCACATCTTCGAGGAAGCCCCGCGGATCCGCGACACCCGCAAGGATCTCCCGGAGTTTCTCTCCGCGGCGGTATCTCGCGCGCTGTCGAAGGAGCCGGAGCAGCGCTACGCCACGATGGAGGACTTCGCGACCGCGGTCTGGCCGGAGCAGCCGGTGAAGGCGCAGGGTCCGGTGACGCCGGTGCGGCCGCGCAGCGCGCCGGTCACCCCGGAGACGCCGACCGAGCACGTGGTCGCCGCCGCGACCACGCCGCTGCCTCAGGCGCAGGGGAAGCGCCGGCCCGCGCCCAAGCGCAGGGGCGCCGGCGTTTACGTGGGCGTGGGCGCGGCCGTGCTGATCCTGGGCGCCGCGGCCGCGATGATGCTGTCGAAATCCGGCGACGCCGGCGCCACGCCGCGCGACACGCTCGCCGCCCGGGGCCCGGTGACGGACACCGTGCACACCGTGGTGCAGGTGCCGGAGACGGTCCGCCAGCAGGTGGTGGCCCCGCCGACGCCGCACCGCCAGGCGCAGCGCCCGGTGGTGAACGAGCCCCCGGCCGCGGCGCAGGGCTTCATCTCCGTCAACGCCGATCCCTACGGCGAAGTGATCGTCGACGGCGTGGATCACGGCGCCACGCCGCTGATCGGTTTCGCGCTGGCGCCCGGCAAGCACACCATCAAGGTTCAGCGCGAGGGCTACAAAACGGTGACCGAGACGGTGCAGGTGGACGCCGGCAACACGGTCGCGAAGCATTACACGCTGATCGCGGAGGGGCCGTGAGCGCGAAGCGACTCCTGCGCGCCCTCCTGCCCCTGTTCCTGGCCGCGGCCGCCCACGCCCAGCAGCCCCAGAACGCCACCCTGCGGAGCGCGCTCCGGGCCTACGACAACGTGGACCTGACCCAGGCGATCACCCTCGCGCACCGGGCGCTGGCGGAGCGGATGGCGGGCCCGGACCAGGCCCGCGCCTACGAGCTCCTGGGGTACGCCTACAGCGCGCTCGATTCCGCGGACAAGGCGATCACCGCCTTCAAGCAGGTGCTTTTCATCGAGCCCGACCACGAGCTCGACTCGCTGAAGCTCAACCCCAAGGTGTCGGTCGCGTTCGAGCTCGCGCTCTCGCAGATCCTGGTGGTGCGCCAGCTCCGGGTGGATTCGTCGTCGTTCGTGGGCGGCCAGGGCGCGGTGGGAATCCGCTACCGGGTGACCGAGCCGGCGCGGGTGCGGGTCACGGCGGTCAACGGCAACACGGTGATCCCGATCGACTCGAGCGTCGGCGTGGGAACGGTCAACCTGCGCTGGCCGGTGCAGCTGCCCTCGGGAGATCCGGTGCCCGCGGGCACCTATCAGATCATCGCCGAGGCGCACGCGGGGCAGAACACCTTCTCGGCGTCGCAGACCGTGGTCATCACCCACGGCACGGTGGATACGGTGGCGCACCTCACCAGTCTCCCCGGCTACCAGCGGCTGCCGGAGCAGGAGACGCCGCCCCGCAGCTGGCGGCCGATGGGCCTCGCGTTCCTGTATACCGCGGTGGTGGGCGCGGGGACGGTGGCGCTCGAGAACTCGAATCTGGGGACCGCCTCGCGGCGCGAGCTCGCGGGAGTGAGCGCGGCGGCGCTGGTCGCGGGGTTCGTGATGACCTTGAAGAAACCGGCACCCCAGCCGGCCCTCGGCAACATTCTCTACAACCAGCTCCTCACCGAGCAGATCGCGCGCCGCAACCAGGAGATCGCCGCCGACAACGTGCGCCGCCGCCAGCAGGTCCAGATGGTCGTCGCGCCGGCGCCCAAAGCGAGGCGGGTCCCGTGAAGCGCGCGCTCGGCGGCTTCGCGGTGCTCGCCTGCGCGCTCGCCCCGGGGGCGCGGGCGCAGAAGATCCAGGTCGGCGGCCAGGTGGTCTTCGGCGACTATCGCGAGCAGACCGCGAGCCTCCACTACACCGGCGCCGGCCCCGGCGCGTTCGTCGCGTTCTCGCGGCGCAAGCTGTCGGGCGACGTGGCGGTGGCGCGGCTCTCGTACGATCCGGCGTCGGGGAGCGGCGCGACCCAGTCGTTCCACGCGACGCAAATCGACGTGCATCTGCGGTGGTACCT
>DASSQQ010000058.1:0-40016 GCA_035702425.1 Gemmatimonadales bacterium | reverse complement strand
GTCCAGGGCGCGGTGAAACAGCACGCCGACGTGGTGCTCTCGATTTTCCGCGAGGAGATGTACAACCCGGGAGGCGGCGTGGAGGGCGCGACCGAGCTGCTGGTCTCGAAGAACCGCAACGGACCCACCGGCTTCGTGGATCTCTACTTCTACCGGCGCTGGATGCGGTTCGAGGACATGCTGGACCCGGACCGCTGAGGCCTACCTGATGGTGTCTCCCTGGACCTCGGCCCCCACCAGCGAGACGGTGGACCCGGACGCGCCGACGTTGGGGGAGACGGTGATCCAGAGGGGGCGGTTCCCCTTCTCCGCGTAAATCGTCACCGCGCCCGCGTTCCCGGCGGCGTCGCTCTTCAAGTCCCACCCGTTGAGGCGCAGCACCTGCCGATACCAGGTCGCCACCCGGTCCGCGGAGTCCGGCGCCGAGAGATCCACCTGGGCCGCGTTGGTTCCGGCGGCGACGTTCACCACCCCGGATCGGGGGTAGACCAGTACCCCCTGAAGGACCCGCGCGGCCATGGCCCTGGCGTCGGCTTCGTGGCGACGTTCGCAGGAGGCGGAGAGGAGGAGGAGAAGGGCGGCGAGCGCACCCAGCGAGCGCGGCATGGGGGCGTATCCTACCAGCGCCGCCCGAGTCCGGTCAATATGTTAGTTTAGTGTTCCGGGCGGCGGCGTCCGCGCGGGCGGACGTCCGGTTCTCCGAGTCACGCGGGTGGTGCCATGGCCGGCCACAGCAAATGGAAGCAGATCAAGCGCAAGAAGGCGGTGACCGACGCCAAGCGCGGCGCCGCGTTCACCAAGCTGATCCGGGAAATCACGGTCGCCGCGAAGCAGGGGGGCGGCGATCCCGCGGGCAACGCCCGACTCCGCACCGCTATCGACGCCGCCAAGGCCGAGAACATGCCGCTCGACAACATCGAGCGGGCCATCAAAAAGGGCACCGGCGAGCTCGAGGGCGTGACCTACGAGGAAGTCGCCTACGAGGGCTACGGCCCGGGCGGCGCGGCGATCTACGTCGAAGCGACCACCGACAACCCCACCCGCACCGTCGCCGACATCCGCCACATCTTCTCCCGTCACGGCGGCAATCTGGGCGCGACCAACTCGGTGGCCTGGATGTTCGACCGCAAGGGCCAGATCGTGGTGGACGCCACCAAGACCGACGAGGACACGGCGCTCGAAGCCGCGCTCGACGCCGGGGCCGAGGACCTCCAGAAGGACGGCGACACCTTCCTCATCACCACCCCGCCCAATGTCCTGCCGGCGGTGCTGGACCGGCTCAAGGCGAAGAAGATCGCGGTGCAGAGCGGCGAGATCGGGATGCTGCCCCGGAACACGGTGAAGGTCGAAGCCAAGGAAGCGGCCAGGCTGCTGGCGCTGGTCGAGGCCCTCGAGGAAATGGACGACGTGGCGCGGGTCTTCTCGAACTTCGATATCGACGCCGACGCGATGGCGGCGGTGACGCGCTGACGTGCGGGTGCTCGGCATCGATCCGGGCACCGCGGTCACCGGCTACGGGGTCGTCGACACGGAACCGGGCAATGGGTCGTCGCGATTCGGGCGGCTGGTGGAGTGCGGGGTGATCCGGCTCCCGCGCGCCGGCTCCCTGCCCCGCCGCCTCGCCGAGCTGCACCAAGGCATCGTCGCCCTGATCGGCCGCCATCACCCCGACGCCCTCGCCCTGGAAGACGCCTTCTATCATAAGAACGTCCGCACCACCCTGGTGCTGGGCCACGCCCGGGGCGTGGTGCTCCTCGCGGCCGAGCAGGCGCGCATCGCGATCGCGGAGTACGCGCCCGCCACGGTGAAGAAGACCGTGGTCGGCGCCGGGGGCGCCCCCAAAGCGCAGGTGGCGGCGATGGTGGCGCGCCTGCTCCGGCTCACCCGCGCCCCGCGGCCCTCGGACGCCGCCGACGGCGTCGCGGTGGCGCTCACCCACATTCTCCGCGCGTGATCGCCCACGTCGCGGGGCGCCTCGCGGCGAAAGACGCGGACCGGGTGCTGGTCGAAACCCCGGGCGGCACCGGCTACGAAATCATCGTCCCCGCGGGGGTGCGGGACCGCCTGCCCGCCGTCGGCGATCCGGTGGCGCTCGCCACCGAGCTGGTGGTGCGCGAGGACGGGTGGACGCTCTACGGGTTTCTCGAGACCGCGGAGAAGCGCTTCTTCCAGCGGCTCACCTCCGTCACCGGAGTCGGGCCCAAGCTCGCCATCGCGCTGGTCTCGGCGCTGGGCGTGGCCCGCGGTGCCCACGCCATCCGCACCCGGGACATCGCGCTCCTCTCTTCCGTGAGCGGGATCGGCAGGAAGACCGCGGAGCGGCTGGCGCTTGAACTGGCGGACAAGGTCGGCGAGTTTGAGGACCGCGCCGCGGCGCCCGCGGCGACGCTCGCCGGATCCCCGGCGGCGGTGGTGGCCGCGCGCGCCGCGCTGGAGCGGCTGGGGTACGCCCCCGCCGACGCCGACCGCGCCGTGGCCCGCGCGCAGGCTGCCGACGGCGGCTCCGACGCCGAGGCCCTGGTGCGGCGGGCCCTTCAACTTCTCACCCCGGACTGACGATGCCCGTGACCGCTGAATGGATCTGCACCCGGTGCGGCTCGACCAACCGCCTCCTCGTCGCCGACGACACCAAGACCGCCACCGACCGCTGCGTCACCTGCCACACCAAGCACCAGCTCGCCGCGAGCGAGCGTCCGGTGCGCTGGCAGGCGCGGCCGAGCAAGTAAGGTGTCCCGCGCCGAAGTCACCACCCCCGAGGCGCTTCCCGAAGAGCGCCTGACCGACGTCGCCCTGCGGCCCTCCCGCCTGGACGAGTTCGTGGGCCAGCCCAAGGTCAAGGAATCGCTCCAGATCGCGATCGACGCGGCCAAGCGGCGCAAGGAACCGCTCGATCACGCGCTCTTCTTCGGCCCCCCCGGACTCGGCAAGACCACGCTGGCGCTGCTCATGGCCCGCGAGCTCGGCGTCGCCATCCGGACCACGTCGGGGCCGGTCCTCGAACGCCCCGGGGACCTGGTGGGACTCCTCACCTCGCTCAAGAGCGGGGACATCCTCTTCATCGACGAGGTGCACCGCCTCCGCCCCGCGCTCGAGGAATTCCTCTATCCCGCGATGGAGGAGTTCAAGGTGGACGTCCGGATCGCGGACGGCCCGCACGCCCAGACCATCCCGCTCGCCCTCGAGCGCTTCACCCTGATCGGCGCCACCACCCGCTTCGGACTCCTGACCCCGCCGATGCGCGCGCGTTTCGGTCTCGTGGAACGGCTCTCCTACTACCCGCCCGACGATCTGGTCCAGATCGTCCACCGCTCGGCCGGAATCCTTGGCGTCCCGGCGGACGCGGCGGGGATCGCGGAGATCGCGCGCCGCAGCCGCGGCACCCCGCGCGTCGCCAATCGTCTCCTGAAACGGGTCCGGGACTACGCCGAAGTGCGGGCCGGCGGCAAGATCACCGCGCCGGTCGCGGCCGAGGCGCTGAAGCGCCTCGACGTGGACGAGTTCGGCCTCGACGACATGGACGCCCGGATCCTGAAGGCGATCATCGAGCAGTTCGAGGGCGGCCCGGTGGGGATCGCCACCATCGCCGCGGCGGTGGGCGAAGATCCGGGCACCCTCGAGGAAGTGTACGAGCCGTTCCTGATGCAGCAGGGATTCCTCGCGCGCACCCCCCGCGGCCGCTGCGCCACGCCGGCGGCATACCGGCACTTCGGATATCCCCCGCCCCAGGCGGCGGACCAACCATCGCTGCTGTAACGCGGAACGCGGACGTGGGAACGCAGCACCGATAGCCCGACCGCACAGCACGAAATCTCCCCACCTGTTCCGCGTTCCGCGTTCCGACCTCGGCGTTAGGTTTGCGCGTGCACCGGACGTCCGATTTTTCCTACGAGCTTCCCCCCGGGCTCATCGCGCAGGAGCCCCTGCCCGACCGCGCGGCGAGCCGGCTCCTGGTGCTCGATCGCCAGACCGGCGCCATCCGCCACCAGCGCTTCCCCGCGCTCGCCGACCTGGTCCAACCACCGGACGTCGTGGTCCTGAACGCCTCGCGCGTCATCGCCGCGCGCCTGCACGGGACGCGGGATCAGGGAGACGGGACGGGGCCGCCCGCGGAGATCCTGCTGGTGCGCGAGCTCCCCGACCAGTCCTGGCTCGCCCTCGGTCATCCCGGCGGCAAGCTGAAGCCGGGGCGGCGGGTCACCTTCGGACTCGAGAGCGCGATCGAAGTGGTGGAAGTCCTGGGCGAGGGACTGCGCCGCATCCGGTTCATCGGGACCGGCGCGCGCGCGGCGATCGCGCGCCACGGCGAGGTCCCGCTCCCGCCCTACATCCGCCGCAAGCCCACGCCGGCCGATCGCGAGCGCTACCAGACGGTGTACGCGGCGCACGACGGCTCGGTCGCCGCGCCCACCGCGGGCCTCCACTTCACGCCCGGCCTGCTGCAGCGACTGCGCGATGCGGGAACCGCCGTCGTCACCCTGGACCTGCACGTGGGCCCGGGCACTTTCCAGCCAGTGGAGGTGGAAGACCTCGACCGTCATCCGATGCACGCCGAGGCGTACGAGATCGGAGAGGACGCGGCGCGCGCGATCAACGAGCGGCGGATGGCGGGCGGGCGGGTCTGGGCCGTCGGCACCACCGCGGTGCGGACCCTGGAGACCGTGGCGGACGAGAGCGGGACGGTGCGCGCCGGCCGCGGGGACACCCGGCTCTTCATCTATCCGCCTTATCAATTCCGCGCGGTGGACAAGCTGGTCACCAACTTCCACCTTCCCCGTTCGACTTTGCTGATGCTGGTATGCGCCTTCGCGGGTTATGAGCCGGTGATGCGCGCCTACCGCGAGGCGATCCGCGAGGGCTACCGGTTCTACAGCTACGGAGACGCGATGGCGGTGGTGTGACGCCGGCGGGCGCTCTCCGCCCCGCCGCGGGATATATTGGGCGCGGCGTGATCGAAGGGGGTGGCGGTGTCGGCTGACGAGCGTTCCCGGCTCGCGCGAGGGCTCGCGGGCCGCTTCGAAATCGAGCGCGAGCTGGGCCACGGCGGCATGGCGACCGTGTACCTGGCGCGCGATGCGAAGCACGGCCGGCTCGTCGCCATCAAAGTCCTGCGCCCGGAGCTCGCGGCGGCGATCGGCGTCGAGCGCTTCCTGCGCGAGATCCAGATCGCCGCCCGATTGAACCATCCCCACATCGTCACCCTGCACGATTCCGGCGAAATCGACGGCCTCCTCTACTACGTCATGCCCTACGTCGAGGGCGAGTCCCTCCGCCAGCGTCTGGAGCGGAGCGGACCCCTCCCGGTGGACGAAGCGGTGCGCCTGGGCCGCGAAGTGGCGGGCGCGCTGGGATACGCGCACCAGCAGGGGATCGTCCACCGCGACGTCAAACCCGAGAACATCCTGCTGCAGGCCGGTCACGCGATGGTGACGGACTTCGGGATCGCGCGCGCCGTGACGGCGGCGGGCGGCGCCGAGCTCACGAGCAGCGGCGTCACCGTCGGGACGCCCCTCTACATGAGTCCGGAGCAGGTCGTGGGCGACCCGGTTGACGCCCGCAGCGACGTCTACAGCCTGGGCTGCACGCTCTACGAAATGCTCTCCGGGGCGCCGCCGTACGCCGGGGCGTCGGCGCTGGCGGTGCTCGCCAGTCATGCGGCGGACCCCGTCCCCTCGTTGCGGCAACGCCGCGGCGAGGTGCCCCCGGCGCTCGAGCGAACGGTCAGCCGGGCAATGGCCAAGCTCCCCGACCAGCGTTACGCCAGCGCGTCCGCCCTCGACGCCGCACTCGCCTCCGGTGCGGCGGCCCCGCCGTCCACTCCGCCCGGGCGCCGCCGCCGCGCGGTCGCCGCACTCGCGATCCTGGCGCTGGCGCTCGCGGCGACGGGCTACGCCCTGGTGGCCCGGCGGCGGCAGCCCGCGGAGAAGTCGATCGCGGTCCTCCCGCTGGTGAATCAAAGCGGCGCGCAGGACGACCAGATCCGCTCCGACGGCATGACCGAGGCGTTGATCGACGCCCTCTCGCAGGTGCCGGGGCTGCGGGTGGCGTCGCGGATGTCGGTCTTCGCCTACCAGAACAGCGCGCTCGACAGCCGGGCCATCGGCGCGCGCCTGCACGCGACGGCGATGCTGGAAGGGAGCTTTCAGCGCGCGGGGTCGGTGCTGCAGGTGAGCGTGCGCCTGATCAACGCGGACGACGGCTATGTGCTGTGGTCCGACACCTTCCGGCGCGATCAGAAGGACGTCTTCGCCGTGCAGGACGAGATCTCCCAGGCGGTGGTGCGGGCGCTCCAGGTGCGGCTCGGGGGCGCGGCGCGACCGCTGGTGCGCCGGTCCACGGAGAACCTCGACGCCTACGACCTCTACTTGAAAGGCCGCTGGTTCTGGAACCAGCGCGCCGCCGGACCGGCGTCGCTGCGTCGATCCGTCGGGTTTTTCGAGCAGGCGCTCGCCCTGGACTCGAATTACGCCGCCGCCTGGGCCGGCCTCGCGGACAACTACAGCATGCTGCCGGCGTTCGGGGACATGCCGCCGGCGCAGGCTTACGCAGCGGCGAAGCTCGCCGTGCAGCGGGCCCTCGCGCTCGACAGCACCCTTCCCGAGGCGTACACGTCCCTCGGCATCATCGACGTCTTCCACGACTGGGACTGGCCGGCGGCGCAGCGCGCCTTCGATCGCGCCCTGGCGCTCGATTCGACCGAGCCGCGGACCCACCTCTTCCACGCCTGGTACTACGTCGCCCAAGGACAGCTCCAGGACGCCCTGCGAGAGGTCCAGACCGCGGAACGCCTCAACCCGCTGTCGCCGATCATCGACGCGCGGCTGGGAACCTCGTTGTACTACCTCCACCGCTATGACGAGGCGGCCGCCGAGCTGCGACAGGCGATCGAGTTCGACTCCACCAATACCAGCGCCGCCGCGGAGCTGGGCCGGGTCCTGGTGCAGCAGCGGCGCTTTCCGGAGGCACTGGCCGTGCTCCGGCAGCCGTTCGATTTTCAAGCGGGGCACTTGGGGGGAGGCACCCAGGGCTACGCGCTCGGCATGGCGGGACGCCGTACGGACGCGGTGGCCATGGGGCGACGCCTCGAGCAGCGCAGCCACGAGCGCTATATCGACCCCGAGGCGTTGGCCATGGTCGCCCTCGGCCTCGGAGACACGACGCGCGCGATGGATTGGCTAGAGCGCGGCCGCGACCAGCGCTCCTTCTACCTGCCGTTCCTCACCGCCGATCCGATCTTCGACCCTCTGCACCGGAACGCGCGGTTCCAGCGGCTGGTCCAGACGATCGGACTCCGCTTTCCGCCCGATTCCACCCGCTAGCCGGTCCTGTGTTCCAGTTCGCGCTTGAAGCGACCTCCGGCGCCGCGCGCGCCGGCACCCTGGCCCTGCCCCACGGCACGGTCGAGACGCCGTGCTTCATGCCGGTCGGCACCCAGGGCACGGTGCGCGCGCTCTCGCCCGGGGACCTGGAAGCGGTGGGCGCGACCCTGGTGCTCGCCAACGCGTACCACCTCCACGTCCGCCCCGGCGAAGAGGTGGTCGCGAAGCTGGGGGGCCTGCACCGCTTCATGGCGTGGGAGCGTCCCCTGCTCACCGATTCCGGCGGGTTCCAGGTCTTCTCGCTCGCCGGCTATCGGGAAGTGGACGAGGACGGCGTCGAGTTTCAAAGTCACGTGGACGGCGCCCGCCGCCGCCTCACGCCGGAGCGGGCGATCGAAGTCCAGTGGACCCTCGGCGCCGACGTGGCGATGGCGTTCGACCACGTGATTCCGGGCGCCGCCGACCGGTCCGCCGCGCGGGACGCGCTGGAGCGAACCATTCGCTGGCTGGCGCGGTGCGCGGCGAGGCATCGCGCGCTGGCGCGGGGAGGAGAGGGACAGACCCTCTGGCCCATTCTGCAGGGCGCCACCCACCACGACCTCCGGCGGGAGGGACTGGACCGGATTCAGGAACAGGGACCCTGGACCGGCCTCGCCATCGGGGGCCTCTCGGTGGGCGAGGAAAAGAGCGCGATGTACGGCACGCTCGACGCCCTCGAGCCCGCGCTCCCTCCGGCGCTCCCCCGTTATCTTATGGGCGTCGGGTTTCCGGAGGACCTGGTCGCCGCGGTGGAGCGCGGGATCGATCTCTTCGACTGCGTCGCCCCGACGCGGAACGGCCGCAATGGCACCGCGTTCACGCCGGACGGGACGATCAACGTCAGGAACGCGGGCCTGCGGGAAGATCCGGCGCCGCTCGACCCCGAGTGCGATTGCGAGGCCTGCACCACGTACTCGCGCGGGTACCTGCGGCACCTGTTCCGGGCCGAAGAGCTTCTCGGTCTGCGATTGCTGTCGCTGCACAACGTCCGGTTCCTGACCCGGCTCGCGGGCGCGATGCGCGCCGCCATTCGCGCCGGAGACTTCGCCCGCTGGGCCGCCGAGTGGCGGCGCCGGTACACCTGATTCCCGGAGTCCCATGATCGAGCTCTCGATGACGAGCGTGTCGGCCCTCCTCGCGCCGCAGACCGCCGCCCCCTCCGGGGGCCCGAGCGGCCCCATGATGCTCATTTACTACATCGCGGTGTTCGGGGCGATTTTCTACTTCCTGATGATCCGCCCCCAGCGCAAGCAGCAGAAAGAGCATCAGGAACGCATCTCCAAGCTGCAGAAGGGCGATCAGGTGGTGACCACCGGCGGCGTGATCGGCGAGGTGATTTACCTCAAGGACAACGAGGTCACCCTGAAGAGCGGCGAGTCCCGCCTGGTGGTGCACCGCAACCACATCACCTCCGTCACCTCCCACGCCGGGGAGACCAAAGCCGCGTCGTGAGTCTCCGGCCCCTCCACCTCCTCGGCTCTCCCGTGCTCCGGCAGCGGGCCGCGCCCGTGGCCGGCGTGGACGACGAGGTGCGCCGGCTGGTGGACGATCTCTTCGAGACCATGCGGGTGGCCAAGGGCGTCGGCCTCGCCGCCAATCAGGTGGGCGTGGCGCGGCGGGTCGCGGTGGTGGATACCGCCGAGGAGGGCCTCCCGCCCCTGGTGCTCATCAACCCCGAGATCGTCGACCGCTCGGGCGCCGAGGTCGCCGAGGAAGGCTGTCTGTCCATTCCGGAAATTTTCGGGGACGTGGAGCGCTCCCTCGAGATCACCGTCGCCGCCACCGATCGCGACGGCAAGCGGTACCGCCACCACGCCACCGCCTTTCAGGCGCGCGCCATCCAGCACGAGATCGATCACCTGGACGGCATTCTCTTCCTGGACCATCTCTCCGCCGTGAAGCGCGGCCTCCTTCTCGCCAAGTGGAAGAAGGCCCGCAAGGGCCAATCCGGCTATATAAAGGAGGTGACGCCGGAGCCGGCGGGCGAGCTGTAGTGCGCATCGTCTTCTTCGGCACCCCCGACTTCGCGGTTCCCTCGCTCCGCGCCCTCGCCGGCGAAGGCTTCGACGTCGTCGCCGTGGTCACCCAGCCCGACCGTCCCCAGGGACGCTCCCGCTCCACCCTCACCCCGAGTCCCGTCAAGGCCGCCGCCCAGGCCGAAGGGATCGCCGTTCTCCAGCCCGAGCGGCCGCGCGGGGCCGAATTCCTGGCGGCGCTCCGCGACCTCGCGCCCGACCTCGGCGTGGTGGTCGCCTACGGCGAGATCCTGAAGGCCGACGTGCTCGCGCTGCCGCCGCGCGGGTTCGTCAACGTCCATCCCTCGCTCCTGCCCGCGCTCCGCGGCGCCGCGCCCATCGAGTGGGCGATCCTCTCCGGGCTCGAGAAGACCGGCGTCACCATCATGCAGCTGGACGAGGGACTCGATTCCGGTCCCATTCTCCATCAGATCCCCCACCACATACCGCCCGACATCACCGGCGGCGAGCTCACCGAGCATCTCGCCGAGCTGGGCGCGCAGGCGCTGGTCGAGGCGCTGGGTCTCCTCGAGTCGGACATGCTGAAGCCCGTCCCCCAGCACGACTCGGACGCCACCTACGCGCCGAAGCTCACGCGGGAAGTCGCCCGGGTGAAATGGGAGCGCGCGCCCGGCGAGGTGATGCGGACCATTCTCGCGCTCGACCCGCGGCCCGGCGCCTGGGCCGAGCTCGACGGCCGGGAAGTGAAGCTCTTCGGCGCGACCACCGTCGAAACGCCTGGGGCTCCCGGAGAAGTGCTGGCGGCCGGGCGGGAACTGGTGATCGCCGCGGGCGGAGGGGCGGTGGCGGTGGCCGAGGTCCAGCCCGCGGGGAAGGCGCGCATGCCGGCGGCCGACTGGATCCGGGGCCGGGGAGTGGCGGCGGGCCAGCGCTTCACGTGAAGCCGGGATTCCCGCGCCTCCACGCGATCACCGACGAAGCGGTCGCGCGGCGGCCCGATCTCGACCAGATCGCCCGGGCCCTCGCGGCGGCCGGAGGAGCGAGCCTCGCCTTCCACGCCCGCGGCCATTCGCTCTCGGGCATCGAGCATTACGACCTCGCCGTCCGCCTCTCGGTCTATCCCCCTGCCCCTCTAGTCGTCAACGACCGTCTCGACGTCGCGCTCGCCGCCGGAGCGGCAGGCGTGCACCTCGGCGCCGGAGGTCTTCCGGTGGCGGCGGCGCGGGCGCTCTCGGCCGACTGGTGGATCGGAAAGTCCGTCCATGGCTGGGACGAGGCCCGGGCGGCGTTGGCGGCGGGGGCCGACTATCTTGTGGTGGGGCCGGTATATGGCACGCCGAGCCACCCCGGACGGGCGCCGCTCGGAGTGGAAGCGTTCCGGACGATCGCCGGGCTGGGCGCTCCCGTGCTGGCGATCGGCGGCGTCACCGCGGCCAGGGTCCCGGAATTGAGACGCGCGGGGGCCGCGGGAGTGGCGGCGATCCGCGCCCTCTGGGACGCGGCGGACCCGGCCGCGTCGGTGCGTCAAATGCTCGAGGCATGGAACGAGTGAACGAACGAGTCAGCGTGATGGTGAACGGCGAGCCGCGGGAGGTGCCGGCGGGCGCGTCACTGCTCGCGCTCCTGGCCGAGCTCGGGCTCGACCCGCGGGCGGTGGTGGTGGAGCACAACCGCCGGATCGTGCGGCGGCCGGCGCTCGCCCAGGTCGCGGTCGCGCCGGGCGACGCCATCGAGCTGGTGCATTTCGTGGGAGGCGGATGATGACCGGAACCGCGCTGGACACCCTCAAGGACACGCCGTTCACCATCGCCGGACACAGCTTCCGGTCCCGCCTGATGGTGGGCACGGGAAAGTATCCGGACAACGAGACCATGGTGCGCGCCATCGAAGCCTCGGGCGCGGAGATCGTCACCGTGGCGGTGCGGCGCGTGAATCTCGACCGCTCCCGGAGCGACGGGGTGCTCCATCACCTCGACCCCGGAACCCACTTCCTTCTCGCCAACACCGCGGGGTGTTACACCGCGGAGGACGCGATCCGGTACGCGCGCCTCGCCCGCGAAGCCGGGTTCAACGATTTCGTCAAGCTCGAAGTGATCGGCGACCAGGAGACCCTGCTCCCCGACGTGGCCGGACTCCTCGAGGCCGCGAAAGTGCTGGTGGCCGAGGGGTTCAAGGTGCTGGCGTACACCAACGAGGACCTGGTGACGGCGCTGCGCCTCGAGGACGCGGGCTGCGCGGCGGTGATGCCGCTCGCCTCGCCCATCGGAAGCGGACTGGGCCTTCTCAATCCCGGGAGCGTGCGCACCATCAAGCGGCGGCTCTCGGTGCCGGTGGTGGTGGACGCCGGCGTCGGCACGGCGTCCGACGCCTGCCTCACCATGGAGCAAGGCGTGGACGGAATCCTGATGAACACCGCCATCGCCGCGGCGCGCGATCCGGTCGCGATGGCGCACGCCATGCGCTGCGCGGTGGACGCGGGCCGCACCGCCTTTCTCGCGGGCCGGATGCCGCGCCGCGAGGTCGCGTCGCCGTCGTCCCCGCTCGAGGGGATGCTCTAGGGAGATGCGCTTTTCGCGCCACGTTCCTCCCCCGAAGGAGTGGCACCTGCCCGCGCTCGACGCGGGGCGCGCGGTGCGCTGGCTGATCTGGCTCGCCGGCGCGGGACTCGCGGGGTACCTGGTCGCGTTCTTCCTGCTCTTCCCGGCGCCGATGATGCAGCGCCACCAGGTGGTGCCGCGGGTGCTGGGGATGCCGCTGGCGGCGGCGGAGACCGCGCTCGCCCGCGCCTCGCTCCAGATGCAGAGCGGCGGCTCGGACTATCACCCCACGGCGCCGCAGGGCACGGTGATCTGGCAGGATCCGCCGCCCGACGTGCTCGCGCCGGCGGGCCTCAAGGTCCAGCTCGTGACCAGCGACGGCCCGCCCCGGCTCTCGGTGCCCGACGTGTCCGGACTCGACGGCATCGTGGCCCAGCGCATCATCGCGGCCGCGGGTCTCACCGTATCTCGCGTGGACTCGGTGCAGGCGCCCTCGGCGCCGGGGGTGGCGATGCAGACCCGGCCCGCCGCTGGCTCGGTGCTCACGCCCGGCGCGACGGTGGTGCTGGTGGTGAGCGAGGGCGCGCCCACCATCCCGGTCCCCGATCTCCTCAACCTCTCGCAGGCCGACGCCCGCACCCGGCTCGAGATTCAGGGTCTGGCGCTGGGCTCGGTCACCCGGAAGCGCACCACGGACGCGAGCCCGGGCATCGTGATCGCGCAGAAGCCGTCGGCCGGGACGCTCGCGGCGCCGGGCACCGTGGTGGACATCGTGGTGGCGCGGAGCCCGCAATGAGCGCGGGCGTGCGGATCGCGCCCAGCGTCCTCGCCGCGGACATCGGCCGCCTCGCCGACCAGGTGCGCCAGGCGCTGGACGGCGGCGCCGATTGGCTGCATGTAGACGTGATGGACGGGCGCTTCGTGCCCAACCTGTCGTTCGGCGCCAACATGGTGGCCACCCTGCGGAAGCTCACCGACCGGCCCCTGGACGTGCACCTGATGGTGATGGAGCCGGAGCATTACTTCGGGCCGATGGCGGACGCGGGCGCGTCGTCCGTGATCTTTCATCCCGAGGCGACGCTGCACGTGCAGCGGCAGCTCGCGGCCATCCGCCAGCGCGGCATGCTGGCGGGCCTCGCGCTGAACCCCGCCACGCCGGTCGCGCACGCCGAGGAAGTGGTGGATGATCTGGACCTGCTCCTCGTGATGACCGTGAACCCGGGCTTCGGCGGCCAGACCTACCTGCCATCGTCCGACGGCAAGATTCGCCGCGCAAAGGCGCTCCTCGCCCGCCATCCGAACGTCTTCCTCGAGGTGGACGGCGGGATCACGCGGGACACCATCGCGGCGGCGCGGGCCGCAGGCGCCGACACCTTCGTCGCGGGCCACGCGGTCTTCAGCGCGGCGGACCCCGCGGCCGAGGTGCGCGAGCTGCGGCGGCGCTGCGCGGTGACGGTATGAGCTCGCGGCGGCAGTGGACCGCGGTGATTTCGATCGTGATGGCGATCGTGTTCGCCATCGCGCTCGCGATCAAGCTCCGCCCCGAGATCGTGCTGGTGGGGGTGGGCTCGCGGGCGCCGGAATTCCAGGCGGTGGATCTCGCCACCAACCGGCCCGCGAAGCTGAGCGACTACCGGGGCCGGGTGCTGCTCCTCAACATCTGGGCCACCTGGTGCGAGCCCTGCCGCATCGAGATGCCGGCGATCGAGCGCCTGCAGCAGCACCTCGGCGCGAATCCCGCCTTCCGGATTCTCTCGGTGAGCATCGACGCCGACGGCCCGGAGGTGGTGCGCAATTACGCCAGGGAGATGGGGCTCACCTTCGACATTCTGCAGGACCGCCCGGGAACCATCCGCTCGATCTACCAGACCACGGGCGTGCCGGAGAGCTTCGTCATCGACCGGAACGGCACCATCGTGAAGAAGGTCATCGGCGCCGCGGCGTGGGACAGTCCCGTGAACGAAAACCTCATCCAGGGGTTGATCGATGGCCGTTGACCTTGGGAAGCTGGTCACGCGCAACTGGCCGATCAAGCTCGCCGCCCTGCTCCTCGCCGTGATGCTGTACATCGCGGTCGCGGCCCAGCAGCCGATCACCCAGACCTTCGCGCTCCGCCTCGTGGTGCGGGTGCCGCCCGGACGTACCCTCGAGCACCAGCCCCCCGGGGTTTCCGTGGTGCTCTCGGGCCGGGGCCGCGAGCTCCTCAAGCTCCGCTCCTTCCCGCACGTCATCACGGTGGCGGTCCCGGACACCCTGTCGTCCTCCATCTACAACTTCTCGCTCCGCGCCAGCGACGTCCCGGTCCCCCTCGGCGCCGACGTTCAGGTGGCGGACATCGTGCCCCGCGAAATCACCATCGGGCTCGACTCGGTGGTGCGGAAGGAAGTGCGGGTGGCGGCGCGGGTGCGGGTGGTGGCCGAGTCCGGATACGTGCTCCACGGCGGGCTCACCGTGACGCCGTCCGTGGTCCGGGTGATCGGCCCCGAGCAGGCGGTGGCGGCGGTGGAGTCGGTGGCCACCGTGCCCACCGAGATCTCGGACGTCAACGGCCCCTTCTCCCGCACCGTTCCGCTCGACACCGCGTCGCTCGGGCTGCTGCGGGTGGCCCCGCAGTCCATCGAAGTCTCGGGTGAGCTCGGCGTCGCCGCGACCCGCACCTTCGCCAACGTCCTGGTCGAGTCCGGCGCCGGCGCGCCCACCACCGTCACCCTCTCGCCGGCGCACGTCACGGTCGAAGTGACGGGGCCCGACGAGCGGGTGCAGGCCCTCACCCGCGATTCGGTGCGGGTGATCATGCACGTCAGCGGCGGCGCCGGCGCGCCGGCCTACGCCCGCCTCACCGTGGTCGCGCCTCCGGGGATCCACGCCCGCGCCGTTCCCGATTCGGTGCTGGTGAGGAAGAAGACCGCGCGTGGCTGAGGTCGTCCTCGGGCTCGAGACCTCGTGCGACGAAACCTCCGCCGCGGTGCTGGTGCGCGGATCCGGCCGCTCCCGCGCGCCGGAGCTCGCGAGCGTCGTCATTCTGTCGCAGGACATCCACCAGGTCTTCGGGGGCGTGGTGCCGGAGCTCGCGAGCCGGGCCCACCTGGCCGCGCTCCCCGCGGTGGTGGATCGCGCCCTCGCGCAGGCGGGGCTCCCGCTCTCCGCGGTGGACGCCGTCGCGGTGACCGCCGGTCCGGGGCTGGTCGGCGCCCTGCTGGTGGGCGTGGTGTACGGAAAGGCGTTCGCCTACGCTGGCGGCCGCGCGCTCATCGGCGTCAATCACCTCGAAGGACACCTCTTCGCCCCGGCGGTCGAAGACGCCGAGTGCGCCCCGCCCTTCGTGGCGCTCCTCGTCTCCGGCGGCCACACCCTCCTGCTCGACGTGCCGGCCTGGGGCCGCTACCGGCTCCTCGGCGAGACCCGCGACGACGCGGCCGGCGAGGCGTTCGACAAGGTGGCGACCCTCCTCGGCCTGGGCTATCCCGGCGGGCCCGCGGTGGAGCGGCTCGCGGCGACCGGCGCGCCGGATCGCTTCCGGTTCCCGCGGCCGATGATCGACGACGGCTTCGAGTTCTCGTTCAGCGGCTTGAAGACCGCCGTGCTCCACGCGGTCCGCGGGAGCGACGATCTGGCGCGCGACCGGGCGGACCTCGCGCGCGGCTTTCAGGACGCGGCGCTCGACGTGCTGGTCACCAAGCTCGCGCGCGCGGCACGGCTCACCGGCCGCAAGGTGGCGGTGCTGGGCGGCGGCGTCGCCTGCAGCCGCGCCCTCGCCCTCCTCGCGGCGGAGCGGCTGAAGGGCGTGGCCCGCGTCGCGGTGGCGAGCCCGCGGCTGAACGCCGACAACGCCGCGATGATCGCGCGCGCCGGGTGGTGGCGGCTCGAGAACGGCGAGCGCAGCGACTGGTCCCTTGACGCCCGCGCCGACCTCCCGCTCCCCGGCCTCGAACCCTTCACTCCCGCCCCGGTACTCGAGTCATGACGATCTACCCGTTCGCCCTGCACCTCGGACCCATCGAGCTCACCGGCTACGGCCTGATGATGATGGTCGCGTTCCTGATGGCCGGATGGGCCATTCAGAAGGAGCTCCGGCGGCGCAACCTGGACGAGGAATACGCCGCGGACATCGTGGTCGCCGCGGTGATCGGCGGGCTCATCGGCGCCAAGCTCTGGTACGTGGCCCTCACCGGGGAGTCGCCCTTCCAGCGGGGCGGATTCGTCTGGTACGGCGGCTTCCTCGGCGGCGCCGCGGGCGTGCTCTTGAACGGCTGGCGCAAGCGCGTGCCCCTGCGCTTCACCGCCGAGATCTGCGCCGCGCCCCTCACCCTCGGCTACGCGCTGGGCCGCGTGGGATGCTTTCTCGTGAACGACGACTTCGGCATCCCCACCTCTCTCCCCTGGGCGGTGAAATTCCCGCAAGGGTTGCCGCCCACCACCGTCGCCGAGCTCGAGCGGCTCCACGTCACCTTCCCGCCGGGCACGCCGCTCACCCAGCTCGTGGCGGTACACCCCACCGAGATTTACGAAACCCTGGCGATGCTGCTCGTGTTCGCGTGGCTGTGGCGGCACCGGGTGCACCAGCACGCGCTGGGTTGGCTCGTGGGGTGCTATCTCGCGCTCGGGGGAGCGGAACGCTTTCTGGTGGAGTTCGTGCGCGCCAAGGACGACCGGGTGCTGGGTCCCTTCACCCTGGCGCAGGCCGCGAGCGTGGGGATGATCCTGGTGGGGGGTTACCTGCTGGTTCGCTGGCGGACGCCGGACGGCACGAGCGGGGAGCCGGAATCCCTGAAGAAGAAAGCGCCTCAGCCCGCCGCGGCGTGACGGGCCGGGCGCATCGCCCAGCCCAGGGCCACGAGCGCGAGCGCCAGCAGGAGACCCTGTAGCGCGAGCGATTGCACCGTCGGGTAGATGCCGAGGAACGGCACCCGCGGACCCCAGCGCAGCACGCTGGTCCCGACCACCCCGCCTTCCTGCAGCTCCGCCACGCCCTTGCCCGCGAAGACGAACGCCATGTAGTAGAGCGTGGCCGAGGTGACGCCGAAGAACGCGCGCAGGGGAATGCGGACCCCGAACCGGTTGATGGCGACGTAGAGCACCACGAGACCCGCCGCGCCGGCCGCGATCCCGCCCGCGACGGCGGCGATCTCACCGGGCCCGCCCGAGGTGACCAGCGCCTGATAGAAGAGGATGGTCTCGAATCCCTCGCGGTAGACCGCGAGGAACGCCACCGACGCGAGCGCCAGCGCCGAGCCGCCGGAGAGCGCCGCCTGCATCCTGCCCTTCACGAAGGCGCTCCACTTGTCCGCCTCGAGCTTGGACAGGAGCCAATAGCTCACGTAGAAGAGGACCGCGGTGGCGAGCAGCATGGTGACGCCTTCCAGCGCCTCCCGCTGGCCCGGGGTGACGTGGAAGAGCAGCTCCACCAGCACCGCGGTGATCACGCTGGCGGCCACCGCCGCCCACGCGCCCCAGGCCACGTCGCGGCGGCGCTCGGTGGCGCCCGCCTTGGCGAGGAACGCCATCAGCGCGGCGACGATCAGCATCGCCTCGAACCCTTCGCGGATCAGAATGATGAACGCGTCGATGAACAGGTTGGCGCCGGACTCCTTGTCCGACACCAGCCGCTCGGCGCGCTCCAGGCCCGAGAGCACGCGCCGCTCGGTCACCGCGAGGTCGGCCGGGCTCGCGCCCGCGGCGGCGCGCTGGCGCAGCGCGGCGAATCCGTCCTCGAGCTCCGAGGCGAGCGCCGCGTTCCTCGCCCGCACGTCGCTCTCCACCTGCTCGAAGGTGAGGTAGGCGTCGAAGGCGACCCGGTCCGAGCGGAGGGCCACCGCGGAGTCGAGCTGGCGCCGCACCGCGGTGAACACCGCGGCGCCGGGATTGCCGCCGGCCCCGGCCTGGCGCTCCGCCGTGGGAAGGGTGCGCACGAAGCTCACGATCTTCGCGGCCCCGGTCGAGTCGAGACCGGGCGCGAGGCCCGGCATCGGCGTCCCGGAGCGGCCGTGCAGGGAAAGCGCCGCGAGCTCGCGGTCCGAGAACCTTCCCTGCACCGCGAGCTCGGAGAGCGCCGGAGGCCGCACCGAGAGCGTGGCCGCGAGCGGACCGTCTCCCGCGCCGCGCGCGCCGTGGCAGGACGCGCACTGCACGGCGTAGAGGCCCTCGCCCTCGAGCACCGCGGGCCCGGCGGCGCGAAGGGTGGCGACGTAGGCCGTCACCGCCCAGCGGTCGGCGGGGGTGAGCTGGTCCTCGAACTCGGGCATCGCGGTTCCCGCGACGCCGATGGTCAGCTTGCGATAGACATCGATGGGCGAAACGGTGGCCATCGCCGCCGCGTCGGTCAGGTCCGCGGGCGGCGGGCCCTTGAGCGTCTTCGCCTTGGGGCCGTTCCCCTTGCCGGTCTCGCCGTGGCATTTGACGCACTGCTCCTCGAAGACGGCGCGGCCGCGCGCGAGCGAGGGGGGCGCGGCGGGGAACGGATCGAGCGCACCGGGGAGCGCGGCGCCGATGCGCTGGACGATAGTCGCCGAGCGGCGGTCCACCGAATCGGGAGACGGCGCGCGGTCGAGGAGCCGGGAGAGCCGCGCCAGGTCGGAATCGGTCACCGCGCGAACGGGCGCGGGGAGGAACGGCGCGTCGAAGCGGGCCTGGTCGAGGAACTGCTTCGCCTCGGAGACTTCTTCGGGGGCGGTGACGCGGCCGCCCGCGGGGGCGACGCCGTTGCGGTATTCCTTGGCGGCGAGCGAAGCGGCGGCCACGATGCGACGTGCCGCCGAGAGCGAATCGGTGGCCTGGCCCCGCGCCGCGGGCGCCGCGAGGCACCACGCTAACGCAAAGCAGGCGAAGCGTTTACGAGGGATGCGAAGCAATCTCAGTATGAGTGCGCCGAATACTAGACGGCGCTTATCGGGAATGCAAGCGCGCAAGAACTCAGCGGCCGTCGGTCACCAGCACCGCCATCGCGACCGCGGCCTGATGGGTGTGCGAAAGCGAGAGCAGCACCTGCCGCACGCCCAGCTCGTCGGCGCGGGCGCGCGCCAGCCCGGTGAGCGCGACCGTGGGGCGGCCGTCCTCCTCCCGCAGAACTTCGATGTCCCGCCAGCCGATGCCGCGCGCGCTCTCGCTTCCCTGCAGCGCCTTGTAGACCGCTTCCTTCGCCGCGAGCCGCACCGCGACGTGGGTCGCGGGGTCGGGGCGCGACATGCAGTAGTCCCGCTCCGACCTGGTGAGGAGCCGGTCGTACACGTGGTCGCCCTTGGCGGCGAGCATGCTCTGGATGCGCGGCACCTCCACCAGGTCCACGCCCACGCCCACTGCGCTCACGGCCGCGCCACGAAGAGTTTGCGCTGGAGAATCGTCGCGCCGATCCGCACCACCACCAGGTACGCCCCGTTCCCCACCGGCCGGCCTCCGCTCGAGAGATCCCAGACGTATTGTCCCGCGGACGCCGGCTGCGACGTGACGAACACCCGGTCGCCGAGGAAGGTGTAGACCGCAATCACGGCCGTCCCGGACCCGGCGGGCCAGGAGAGCACCACCTGACTCCCGCGCGCGGGATTGTCGGACACTTCAAGGTCGCTCGCCGCGGTGGCGGGCGCGAGCGGGGCAGCGGAGTCGCTCGCGAGACCGACAGCGTCGAGCTGCCACACGAACGAGGACTCCGCGATGAACCGCACCCGGGCCCCCCGCGCGCCGGTGGCCTGCGGCAGGTCCACCCGCACCGGGTACCACGCCTGGCCGTCACCCACGATCGCCGCGACGTCGTTCCAGGTGGCGCCCGAGTCCCGCGAAAACTGCACCCGGCCGCGATACTGCGGCGTGAAGGTCGAGCCCTGGTGCTTGGTCCAGAATTGCAGCCACACCCGGGAGCGGGCGGAGAGATCGAGTGGCGGAGAGGTGAGCGTATCGGGATGGGTGGCGAGCCACGACCCGGCGCCCGCCAGCGCGTCGGTGGTCACCTGAAAACCGGTCCACCCGGCGTCACCCGCCTCCGCGCCGCCCAGCGACAGCAGCTCGCCCGAGATGCCCGCCTCCTGCACCACGCGCACCGCGTCGGCCGAGAGATCCGACCGGTACAGCGTGCGGTAGCGGCCGCGAGAGAGCGAGTCCGAGGTTCCGGTCCGCGCCAGCACGCCGCCGCTCTTCGTGCCCACGGTCAGCGCCAGAGAGGTCGCCGCCGACGCCGCGGTCTCGAGCCGGGCCTCGGGCCACAATGAGAGGAAGCGCGGCGGATCCACCGTCAATCCCGACGGCCCGGTCGCGCCGACCGGGTTCCCCGCCGCCTGGATCACCGCCAGGGCGAACGGCAGGTTGTCGCGGAACACCCGCTCCACCGCGGCGCTGTCGTCGGGGAAGACGAAACCGTAATACGCGCCGGTCGAATCACAGCACCCGCTCGTCATCTCCGGCGTGAAGGCGAGGGTGCCGTGCGCGCGATAGGCCCACTCGGTGTACTCGCCGTTGGTGGGATAGAGATTCCAGCTGGGCCCGGGGTGATAGTAGGCGAGGGTCGAGTTGGGGAGGCTGTCGCGCACCGCCGGCGCGAGGTCGTTCCCCGCGAGCGCCCGGAACACCGGATCGTCGGCCGTCAGCTCGCCGTCCTTGAATCCGTACGGATACAGCACCAGGCCGCTGTAACTGTGATAAGAGATGGACACCACCGGCGGATGGGCCGCGTGAAACGCGACGATGGCCTGGGTCTCGCGTTCCGAGCCGGCGCTCTGGCCGCGATAGGTCTCGCTCGACGTGACGCCGGAAGACCCCAGGTTGTCGTAGCCCCAGAACATCGGGTAATTGCGATTGGGGTCGACCCCGAAGGAGCCGTCGAGGTTGGGCCGGCGGTTCTTCCGCCACAGGCGCACCGAGTCGAACGTGAACTGATAGCCGTCGGGGTTCTCGACCGGAATCACCCAGATGTCGCGCTGGGCGAGGAGGGGCCGCGACAGCGAGTCGGCGATCCAGCGAATGAGCTTCATCGCCACCTCGGTCGAAATCCATTCCCGGGCGTGGTGGGTCGCCATCACCAGCACGTTCGGCCGGGACGGCGAATCGGCTCCGTCGCCGATCTTCACCGCGAGAATGGGACGGCCCTCGAGGGTGGCGCCCAGCGAGTCAAGATGGAAGATCGTGTCCGCCGCGGCCCAGGCGCCGAGCGTGGCGCGAATCCCGGTGACCGGCTTGTCGAAGGAACGGAATACGCGGAAGGTGTCGCCCACGGCGGGGACTCCCGGCGGAGCACCGGGAACGGGCGCCGCGCGGTACCCGCTCCGGAGCAGCGCCGGCTCGGTCGCGGTCGAGACCACGATCACCGCGTAGAGCCCGCCGGCCTCGCGCCGGAGGTCGGCGACCTCGAACCCGGCCCGCGCCAGCGAATCGAGCCCCGCCCGGCCGCCGACCCGCACTTCCGCGAGCCGGAGCTGCTGCGCCGCGGCGCGCGGAGCGATCGCGGCGAGGGCCGCGAGGACTAGAAGCCCAGGAGATCGGCGAGCCATACCGGGGCGGGAAGGTAGCCGCCCAGTACGAGCCCGAGCCAGAGCGCGACGGCGGCGAGCGGGACCCACACCACCAGCACCGGCCACATCGGGGGCCGCCACGCGGCGGTCGCGGCGATCTCGGGACTCCAGCGCCGGCGCTCGGCGGCGACCGATTCCTCGAGCGAGAGCCACGCCGCCTCGAGCCGCCGGGCCGCGCCCCGGAGGGCATCCTGCCACTGCTCGTGCACTTCCGGGTCCGACACCGTCGCGCCCCGGGCCGCCTCGCCGGCCGCTTCCACCTCGTCGAGCGCTGAAATGAACGGGCCGCCCCCCGACGCGAGCCGGGCCGCGAGGGCGCGGCGCTCGACGCCGGAGAGCAGGCGGCGCTTCCGCATCGGGGGGGGCATCCGCACCTGCCGCGCCGTGCGGGTGAGTTCGGCATCGAGACAATTCGCGACCCGCTCGGCGACGCGCTGCACCGCTCCCTCCCACGCCGCCGTCCACGCCGCCCGGCCCAGCGCCGAGAGCACCCGCTCCCGCTGCTCGGCGGCGGCCGCGCGGCGGCCCTCGCCCGCGAGATCGAGCACCCGGGTCGCCAGCTCCTCCCGCACGTCGTCGAGAGGCACCCACGGCGGCTCGGTGCGGCGCGGGACGATGAGCCGGCCCAGCGACGAGCCGAGCTCCGGCACCCGGAGCGGCATCAGGATCGCGTGCGGCGCGGTCACCCGAAGATTCCTTCCAGCACGCGCCCGGTGTCCGCGAGATCCCGGAACACGTGGGCCGCGCCGGTGGCGGTGAGGGCCGCGACGTCGTAGTGCCCGGTCGCCACGGCGACGGCGCGCGCGCCGATGGGGCGGCCGCACGCCACGTCATCCGGCGTGTCCCCGATGATGACCAGGTCCTCGCCCCCGAAGGGGCGCCCGGTGCGCCGCTCCGCCCGCTCCGCCGCGACGGCGGGGAGATCGGACCGGCGGTGGGAGTCCGAGCCGAACGCGCCCACGCGGAACCGCTCGAAGGGCAGGCCCGCCGAGCGGAGCTTCATCTCGGCCCCGCGCGCGACGTTTCCGGTGAGGAGCCCCACCAGCGCGTCGCCCGACTCTTCCTTGGGAAGGAGCGCGTCGAGGAGCGCCTGCACCCCGGGCATGAGACGGGGTGGCCGCTCCGCCCGCTCGAGCTCACCCGCGAGGAGGTCCACGTAACGGGTGAGCACCGCCTCCACGCGCGACCCGTCCTCGGCTTCGGGGTGGCCCGCCGCGGCGAGCAGCTCGCGCACGATCTGGGGATCGGTCTTGCCGTCGAAACGGTAGCTGTCGATGGGGCCGGCGGTGCCCGCGGTGTCGAGCAGGGCGCGGTGAATCGCGCGCCGGCCGGCGCCGTCGGTCCAGAGCAGAGTGCCGTCGATGTCGAAGAGAACGAGCTTCATCGGAGGAAAGATACTACCCCGCCGGGGGCCGTCGTCCCGTCCTACCCCGGACGCCGCGCCCCCACCAGCTCCCGCGCCAGGCGGCGCGCCAGGCTGGTGCCGCTGTTGAGATCGTCGGTGGCGACGCCGCCGCGCGACAGCGCGGAGTGCACCACCCGTCCCTCGCCGGCCCAGATTGCGACGTGCGACACGCGATTCTTCTCGGCGAAGAACAGCAGGTCGCCGGGACGGTAACCGGCGCCCTCGATCGACAGCGGGAGCTCGGCGCCGGCGCCCGCCTGCTGGTCGGAATCGCGCGGGAGCGCGACGCCGCGGGCCGCCCACGCCGCCTGCGCGAGCCCGGAGCAATCGATGCCCCATTCGGTGCGGCCGCCCCAGAGGTACGGCGCGCCGGAGTACGCGCGCAGGGCCCAGAGCGCCGGATTGGAGGCCGCGGCGTCCGCCCGCGCCGCGGGCGCCGGCTGCACCGAGCCCGCCGTCACCGTGCCGCGCCGCCCGTCAGCGAGCTCCACCGACCCGTCGCGCTGAAGGGCCACCCGCGCGAGGGTCGGGAGCCGCAGGCGTCCGCCGTCCACCGACAGCTCCGCGCCGAGCGACCACGCCGTGGCGCGAGTGTCCCAATCGGTCCCCCACGCCTCGGGGCCGGCGGCGGCGTAGCCGGAGTGGAGCCAGGCGCAGTACCGGTCCTGCCCGCGCACCCGCATCCACTCCCCGCGGCGCTCCAGCACTTCGAGCGTCTCGCCGTGGAGCCCCTCGCTCGAGCGCGCGCCCGCGAGCGCGGGACGGTCGAGGAGGGGCGCCACCGCCGCGGTGATCACGGCGCTCCGGTCCTCGCCCACCGACTCGTCGGGCAGGAGCGCGACCGTCACCCGCAGTCCCGCTTCGGCGCCGAGGGCCCGCAGGGCAGCGAGCGCGTCCCGCGACGACGTGGCGCCGGCGAGCCGTCCGCCCGCGGCCTCGGCGACGTGCTCCACCTCCAGCACCTCGAGCCGGCGGTCCGGCACGAAGCGCCGCGCCACATCGTCGAGCGCGCGCTGGAAGCGATCGGTCACCGGCGGGCTCCGTCCGCGAGGCCGGGAATCGCGGGGGTCCCGCCGGCGAGGCGCACCGCGCGCTCCAGCGCCTGGGGCACGACTTCCGCCGCCAGCGCCTCCACCTGGAGCGGCGACACCGCGTCCACCGCGGCGGTCGAGAGCGCGAACGTGACGTCGCCATCGAGGATGGATCCGTAGGGTGTGATGCGCCGCGCCAGCGCGTCGCACCCGGCCTGCGCCAGCCCGGCGAGCTCGATCCGGTCGAGCCGGGCGTTGGTCGCGACCACCGCGAGGGTGGTGTGATGGCCCGCCACGCGGCCGAGGGGCGGGCCGCCCTCCGCCAGATAACGAATCGCGTCCACGAACCCGCCGCCGTCCGCCCGCGCGCCCGCGATGATGGTCCCCGCGCCGTCCCGCACGTCGCCGAAGGCGTTGGTGACGACCAGGGCGGAGACGATCACCTCGCCCGCCGCGCCGGCCCAAGTCCCGAGCCCGCCCTTCATCGCCCCCGCGGGACCGCGCACCTTCCCCACCGTGGCGCCGGCGCCCGCGCCCACCGATCCCTCGGCGAACTCGGCTCCCGCGGCGTCGCAGGCCCGCGCCGCGTCGGGACCGGTCGGCCAGCGATCGGCCGGACCGAACAGGCCGAGATCGAAGATCACCGCGCTGGGCACGATGGGCACCACGCCGGCGGGCCCCACCGGGAATCCGCGCTTGCGCTCGCGCAGCCAGCCCATCACGCCGTCCGCGGCGCCGAGCCCGTACGCGGAGCCGCCGGTCAGGAGCACGGCGTCCACGCGCCCGACCAGATGCCGCGGGTCCAAGGCGTCGATTTCGCGGGTGCCGGTGGCGCGGCCGCGGATGGCGCAGGCGGCGCGCGCGCCGCCCGCCGGGGCGAGAATCACGGTGCAGCCGGTGGCGTTGCCGGGCGCGGTCCAGTGCCCGACCGAGAGACCGGACACGGCGGTGAGCGCGCGTCGAGCGAGAGTCATCGGGCGAGGAAGTTACGTCGCCTTGCTCGGGTTGTGGAGGTCGGGTACGTTAGCGACCATGGCGGCCCCCACCACGTCCATTCTGGTCGTCGACGACGAAGAAGGCATCCGGCAGGCGCTCTCCCGCTTCCTCACCCGCATCGGGTACCGGGCGCTGCAGGCGGAGGACGCGGCGGCCGCCCTGGCCAAGATCGGCGCCGAACATCCGCAGGCGATGCTCTGCGACATCCGGATGCCGAACGCGAGCGGCGTGGAGCTCGTGCCCAAAGCCCTGGCCCAGGATCCCGATCTCGCGATCCTGATGCTGACCGCGATCGACGAGCCCCGCACCGCCATCGAATGTCTCCGCCTCGGCGCCTTCGACTATCTGATCAAGCCGGTGGACTTGGAAGAGCTCGAGGTCTCCCTGCAGGGCGCGCTGCGGCGGCGCCAGCTCGAGCTGGACCGCCGTCAGCTGGAGCAATGGCTGGCGCGGGAAGTGGCCGAGCGCACCCGGGATCTGGAGGAGCGCACCCAGGCGATCGAGGGCGTGGCGCTCGACGCCATCGCGGCGGCCCGCGGCTGGGCGGGCGAGCGCGAGGCGGTGGACAAGCTGGCGCGGGAGCTGGGGGTCTCGGCGGAGGAGCTGCTGAAGGAGATCGCGAAGCGGCGGGGCTAGGCCGGATTGGCGGCCTTGAACTTCGCTTCGCAGTCCTTGCAGCGGAGCACGCCGCGGAACGAGCAGATGAGACAGATGAAGGTCCCGCAATCCGCGCAGGGGTAGCCCTCGGAGGCGCGCTCCTCGTTGCCGCAGGCGCGGCAGACCATCCCGTCGTGTTCCTGCAGTTTCGGTTTCTCGGTCATAGTCCCGCCTTTAGAGACTCAGCGCGTAGGTCTTAATCTTGTTGATCAGGGTGGCGCGCGAAATCCCCAGCTCCTGCGCCGCCCGGGTGCGATTGCCCTGATGAAAGCGCAGGGCCCGCTCGATCTGCGCCCGCTCCACTTCGGCCAGCGTCTGCGGCAGGTGCCGCTTGTCGTTGTTGCCGCCCTTCCGCAGATCGGGAGGCAGGTGCTCCACGCCGATGACGGGCGCGCCGCGCGCCAGAATCATCGCCCGCTCCAGAACGTTCCGCATCTCCCGGACGTTCCCCGGCCACGGCGCCGCGAGGAGGCGGTCCATCGTCTCGGTGGCGCAGGTGGCGGGACACCCGGGGAGCTGGCTCTTCAGGTCCTCGAGGAGGCGGGTGAGCAGGGCCAGGCGGTCCTCGCGGGAGCGGTCCCGGAGGGGCGGGAGGTGCAGCGGCATCACCGAGAGCCGGTAGAAGAGATCTTCGCGGAAGCGCCCGGCCTTCACGTCGCCCGCGAGATCCCGGTTGGTGGCGGCGATGAGGCGCACGTCCACGGTGAGCTCGCGGGTGCCGCCCAGGCGCCGGAAGGTCTTGGTCTCGAGCACCTTCAAGAGCTTGGGCTGGAGCTCGGGAGCGAGGTCGCCGATTTCGTCGAGGAGAATGGTGCCGCCGTCGGCCAGCTCGAAGAGCCCCTGCTTCTTGTCCTTGGCGTCGGTGAAGGCGCCCTTCTCGTGGCCGAAGAGCTCGGAGTCGAGGAAGGTCGGCGAGAGGCCGGCGCAGTTCACCTCGATGAACGGCCCCGCGGCGCGGGGACTGAGGTTGTGCACCAGCCGCGCCACCCAGCCCTTCCCGGTCCCGCTCTCCCCGGTGAGCAGCACGGTGGTGCGTTCGCTCTTGGCGAGCAGCTCCACCTGCCGCTCCATCTCTTCCATCACCCGGGACACGCCGAGGGACTGCACCTCGTGACCGGGGGCGTCGCGGCCCTGGAGCCGCGCCACCTGGCGCGCGAGGTGGACCTTTTCGGAGACCCGCGCCGCCGCGGCGGCGAGATGGGTCATGTCCACCGGCTTGGTGAGAAAATTCTCGGCCCCGCCCTGCATCGCGCGGACCGCGGTCTCGATGTCGCCGTGACCGGTGAGCAGGATGACCGAGGCGCCCTTGGTCTTGAGCTTCTCCAGGACGTCGAGGCCCTGGGCGTCCGGAAGATGGAGATCGAGGATCACCACGTCGGCGCGGGTGCGGTCGTAGAGTTCGAGGCCGGCCGCGGCGGTGGGGGCGCGATAGACGTCGCACCCGATCTTCTCGAAGTACGCGCCGATGGACTTGAGGACCGCTTCCTCGTCGTCGATCAGGAGCACGCTGTCAGCCACGGGACGTCGCTCCTTCCCCCACCAGCACCGAGACCGCGCCGGGCGCGAGCCGTGCCGTGAACGGCGCCTCTCCCACCACTTCGCCGTCGAGCTGCACCGCGCGGGGACCGTGGGGCCCGAGGGGCTCGACCTGGATCTCGCGCCCCCGGCCGTACCACACGTGGCCGGCGCCGTTCCTCCGCCGGAGGATGTCCCACATCGCCGCGACCGCGTCGAACGCGCCGTCGGCCCGCACCGCGATCACGTCCAGCCAGCCGTCGTCGTAGGCGACCGCCCGGCGCAGGCGGACGAACGGCGGCACCAGCTCCCCGCAGTTCGCCACCAGCACCATCGCCGCCGGCACCTCCCGCGCTTCGCCGTCCACGATCACGCGGTAGGGCTCGCTGGCGATGGTGCGCAGCGCCGGCATCGCGCTCGCCACGTACGCCGCCATCTTCCACCGGCGCTTGTCCTCGGCGCGGGTCGCGGCCATCAGGTCCGCGTCGAATCCGGTCCCGCAGCAGACCGCGAAATAATGCACGCCGTCGGCCCGCTCGACCACGCCCAGGTCCAGCGCGCGGGTCCGCCCACCGAGGATGGCGCGCGCCGCCGCCGTGGGATCGCGGGGGAGCCGGAGATTCCCGGCGAGAATATTCCCCGTGCCGCCGGGGACCAGGCCCAGCGGAATGGTGCCGCCCACGAGGCCCGCCACCGCCTGCATCGCGGTGCCGTCGCCGCCGTACGCCACCACCACGTCGATGCCCGCCGCCCGCGCCTCGGACGCGAAGCGCCGCGCGTCCCCCGCCTTGGCGGTGGCGAGCACGTCCACCATCCAGCCCCCGGCGCGCAGGGTGTCGCGCACCGCGCGGACCGCCCTCGCGTCCGTGCGGGCGGCGGCGGGGTTGGCGATGAGCAGGGCGTGCGTCACATCAGTAGCGGCGCTCCCAGAAGAGATCGAGCCCCACCTGGCGCGGGGGGACGATGTTCGACTGCACCGTGATGTCGGAACAGGTGCGCACCGGCTCGAAGCTCGCCTCGGTCCGCCACTGATCGTTGAAGCGGAACTGCAGACTCGCCCCCAGCGCGTTGGTCACCGTGGTCTGCCGGCTCTGGCAGAGGCCGGCGTTCACCAAGAGGAACGTCTTCCGGCCGATCTGCCACCCCGCCGTGAAGCGCAGCCCGGAGAGCGGGTCCGCCGGGTCTCCGGGACGGATCTCCACGTAATCGAGCGGCACCCCGAGATCCGACACCAGGCTGCGCTCCACTTCCCGCGACACGATGCCGGCCACCGCGCTCTTGACCATCGCGTTCTTGTCGGCGAACGCCGACTGGTCCCCCGACAGCTCGAAGGTGCCCTGGCCGAAGAGCAGGTACGAAATGATCTCGGTCTGCGAGAGATCCTGGTTCAGCGCCGAGAGATGGAGCTGCGGCGCGAGCAGGGTCCCCCCGATCCGCGCCACCACCGTCACGTCTTCCCCGCCGGCGGTGGACGGCGACCCGCTCGCCGAGACCGGATGCACCACGTGCGTCGCCTCGATGTCCAGATCCGCGTTGAGATCGGGCGTCCCAAAGTACCGCACCGTCCCCTGGGTCACAATGAATTCCCGGGTGGCCGGCCCCACCTGCAGCCGGTACTGGCCCCGCAAGGCCTGCAGCGTCCCCGACATCTGGTACTGGTCGGCCCGCTTGCCCACGGCCACGGTGCCGGTCAGCTGGATGTTCGCTTCGTTCGACCGCAGCCAGACGTCCGAGCCCATGTCGAGCTGGAGGTCGCGGATGCGGAGGCTGTCCAGGAACACGCTCTGGAACTCGGGGCCCAGCCGCTGGCGCCGGACCAGCGAGGTGTCGATGAGGGACGCGACCCACGGTTCGTCCAGGTTCACCACCCGCTTGTTCACGAGGTCCGCGAAGTAGAGCACGCCGGAGGTGACCGTGCCGCGCCCCGAGAGGGTGGCGCCGAAAACCGGCCCGTCGAGTGAGAGCCGGCCGCTCGCGGTCACGCTGAGGTAGTTCTTGATTTCGAGCGCCTTGAACTGGTCGGCGCGAATCGAGAGCGCGAGCACCGGCTTGGTGAGCTGCTCCAGGCGCACCAGACCCGTCACCACCGCGCGGCCCTTGTCGCTGCGCCCGGTGATGGAATCCACCAGGATGCTGTCTCCCGAGAACCGGAACGCGCCGTTCACGTCCGCGTAGCGCACGGCGAGCGACGGGATCGACGCGCCGGCGCGGTCGATCACCGCGCGGCCCTCGAGCCTGGGCGCGTCCCAGGTGCCGCGCACCCCCGCGTCCGCGGAGAAGGTCCCCGTCACCTGCCGCACGTTGGGCGTCGCGGCCTCGAGCACCGACAGGTCGACCGAGTCCGCGCGCGCCCGCACCCAGAGCGTGTCCCCCACCAGGCGGTGGGCCACCGCTTCCAGCGCGAGATCCACCGGCAGGTGCGCCGTCACGTTCATGATCTGGCGCCCCGCGCGCCACAGCTCCAGCCCGCCGTCCAGGCGCCGGTCCCGGTACTCGAAGGTCCCCGCGAGCGACGGCGCGTGGAACTCGCCCAGCACCACGTCCGCCAGCGCGACCGAGCCGGTGAAGACGGGCGCCGCGCGCGTCCCCGAGAGACCCACCGCCGCGGTGATGTAGCCGCCCACCGCCGCGGTGTCCTGCTCCAGCAGGGCGTAGGCGCCCGCCAGCGGGAAGCTCTCGAGCTGGATGTGCGCCGCCGCGGCCCCGCGCCGCGGGAGGCTCCCCTCCACGATCAGGCGCCCCGGACCCGACGACGCGTGGAGCCCGAGATGATCGATCGCCGCCAGCGAGTCCGTGATCCGGAGCGACGCCGCGCGATCGAGCATCCACACCCCGCCCGGCAGGAGCAGGGCCAGCGAATCCACCCCGACGGTCGCGGCGCGGCCGCTGTCCGCCGCCGGCCGGCGATAGCTGCCGCCGCCCAGCACCGCTCCCAGCTCCCCGATCCGGGTGCGCACGAACCAGGAGAGCGAGTCGCTCCGGCCGCTCAAGGACGCGATCGGCGCGCCGAAGCCCAGGTCGCCGACGGCGAGCGAATCCAGCGTGATCCGCGCGTCGAACGCCGCTGCCGCGCGGGCCCGCCAGGACAGGTGCGCCCGGCCGCCCGGAATCTCCACGTCGCCCCACCGGATCCGCTCCGCCGAGACGTCGCCGTCCGCGTCCAGCGAGTCGAGCGCGCCCGAGAGATTCACCACCGCCCGGGCCTCTCCCTGCAGGCCCCGGGCGCCGCCGGAGAGCGCGGAGACGCCGGTGAGGAGGACCGCGAGCGAATCGAGCGCGCCCAGGCTGTCCGCGTCCAGGTCGAGCGCGAGCGATCCCGTGGCGTCCCGCTTCCAGCCCAGCACCCCCAGGCCCGTGGTCACCAGTCCGGGCTGCACCACGCGCAGCGAGTCCACGTACACCCGCCGGTCCGCGAAACGGAGGCGCGCCGCCCCGGTGTCCAGGGGGACGCCGGCTACCACCGAGGAGCCGAGCGTGGCGCGGAGCGCGCCGGTCGGCGCGGCGCCCGAGTCCGCGGAGACCGTTCCCGTCGCGGTCCCGTTCAAGGCCGAGCTCCCGGCGCCCGCCCACCACCGCGAGAGATCGAGATCGTGCAGCGCCACGGTCACGTCGTCCCCCGCGAGACGGCCGCCGAGCAAGGTGAAGCGTCCGTCCACCCGGGCCGCCCCGCCGTCGTCCCGCTCCACCAGCGCCGCGTGCACGTCGAGCGCCGCGAGGTTCCCCGCGAGGCGCACCGGCCCCCGCACCACGCCGGTGAGCGGCAGGTCGGGGAAGCTTCCCTTCAAACCGTCCCAGGCCAGCGAATCGAGCGTCACGTCCGCGTCCACGCCCAGGGTGTCGCCCCGCGCGTCGAAATGCAGAGCGCCCGAAAGCCCGCTCGCCGGGCGGTTTCCGTCCCGGTGGGTGAGCGCGCCCTTGAACCGGATGTCGTCGGTCGGGCCCTGGACGGTGCCCACCGCGTCGATGGTGCCGTCCAGGGGCAGTCCGGGCACGAAGCGCCGCGCCGTGCCGAGATCGATGTGGCTCGCGGCGAGGGTGAAGGGACGGAAGGA
Organism: Gemmatimonadales bacterium; assembly: GCA_035702425.1. Lineage (GTDB taxonomy): Bacteria > Gemmatimonadota > Gemmatimonadetes > Gemmatimonadales > GWC2-71-9 > DASSQQ01. The sequence continues at coordinate 9,001 of DASSQQ010000058.1, read as the reverse complement.
AATGCCGCGTCCGTTTCCCAGCGCCACCACGCCGTTCCCCCGCACCGTCGACACCGGGTCGGCGGTGAGCGTGGTGTCGTTGAAGGTCCAGTCGAGATCGAGCGCCAGCGCCGAGAGCGGCCCGTCGGCCGTGGTGTGCCCGGAGAGCCGTCCCGCCACCGGCAGCGAATCGAGGAACGCCGTCGCGAGCCCGACATCGAGGTTGTTGGCGGTGACGTCCACGTCCTGGAGCGCCACCAGGCCGGAATCCGCCGCGGTCACCGCGCGGATCCGCCCGTCGAGCCGGCCGCCGCGGTAGGCGAGATCCAGCGGGTCGAGCTGGACCTCGAGGATCCTCCCGCCGTGTGAGCGCGCCAGCACGTCGGTGTGATGGAGCACCGCGCCCGCCGGGAACCGCTGGTCGATGAAGCGGACGTCGGCGAGGGTCGCCGAGTCGGCGCGGATGGAGAGGTCGTAGAGCACCGTGTCCCGCGGCCAGGAGAGCCGGCCCTTGAGCGAGAAGCGCGAGTGCGGAAGCGCGACCAGTCCCAGGTCGAGGGTCAGGGAATCGCCCGCGGTGGCGATCCGCCCCGCCAGGTCCGAGATCGCGACCCGCGGGTCGTCGAGCTGGAGCGCGAGCGACGCGACGTCGGCGCGGACCCCCGGGTCGGTGGGCGAGGAGACCCGGAGGGCCGCCAGCCGGAGATTGAGGTGCTCGAACCTGCGCACCCGGTGCCGGCCCTCGTGGCCGTAGGTGTCGATCTCGAGCGCGCTGTCCCCGGGTGACTCCCGCGAGTTGAGGCGGAGGGTGAGACTCCCGTCCCGCACCCGCACATTGCGGAAGAGGATCAGCTTCGCGGGACCCTTCCCCGGCGGACCGCCGAGCCGGAGCAGATCCTCGATGTTGAGCCGCCCGTTGGGATGCTGCACCAGGTTCACCATGGGATTGGTGAGGTCCACCCGGCCCAGCACGATGCGGCCCGCCGCGAGCTCGAACGGGTTGTAGGAGAGGTCCACCCGCGGCAGGTACGCGACGATGGTGGTGTCGAGATCGAAGAGCCGCACGTCGGTGAGGGTGAGGCCGGTGATGAGGTCGCCGCCCACGTCGCCCACTTCGATGCGGCCCGAGACCGCGCGCGCGGCCGCGGCCGCGCCGGCCCGGGAGACGAGGCGCCGGCCGGCCCCGGTTTCGAGGAGCCCGGAGAGCGCGCCCAGGAAGCAGGCCAGGATCCCGACCAGGGTCCAGAGCAGGGCGCCGAGCGAGCGCCGGAACATCAGAACGCTTCTCCCACGGCGAACTGCCAGACCACCCGGTTCCAGAAGGAAGCCGCGCGCGGGATGGAGTACGTCTGCCGGTATACGGTCAAGGCGTGGGTCGTGTCGTTCTCGTAGTACAGCACGCCCGGCTCCGCCGCATACCCGTTGTAGGCCGCGTCCAGGCGCACCGGCCCCAGCGGGGTCGCGTAGCGCAGGCCGATCCCCGGGGTCACGCGGACTCCGCTCACCGAGGCGAGCTCCGTCCCCCGCTCCCACACCTGCCCCACGTCCACGAAGGTGGCGAACCGGAGCCGGTCAGAGAGAACCGGGGCGGGCAAGCGCAGCTCGGCGTTGAAGACGAACGCCGAATTCCCTCCCGTGGGCGAGGTGCGGAGGTCGGTGTAGGTCGTGTCTCCGTTCTGGACCTTGAACCTGGTGGTGTCCGTCGTCACGTAGACCCGCGGGCCCAGCTCGTTGCGGGCGAACCCGCGGACCGAATTGGGCCCCCCGCCGTAGAATCGCTGGTCGGGCGGAACGTAGGACGCGCTTTGGCCGGACAGCGTGATCTTCTGCGGCAGCACCGTCCCGCTGCGCACCCGCCAGGCGAACACGCCCCGCCGGCCCAAAGGATAGTACTTCGAGACCTCGACTTCCCCGCGATTGAATTCGTAGAGCGGATCCGAGCCCGTGAACCTCGACGAGTGCAGGAGGTTCACCGTGATCAGACTGCCCCGGGTGGGGTCGAGGGGAGAATTCACGAGATTCCGGATCGCCGTGACGGTCACCGCCGCGAAGCGGCGCCTCTTGGAGAGAAACCCCTGGTCGGAGAGCGCGCAAAGACGGAACACGCTGCAATACACGGCGGGATTGGCGGCGGTGCGCCCCACCGAGAACTCGTACCCCAGCGTGACCGGCACCTCGCGGCGCGCGTTGAAGGTGACGCCCAGGTTGAAGCCCACCGCCACCCTGGTGTAGGCCTGGAACTCGGAGCGGCGCTCGAGGAAGACGCCCGCGGTCGCGCTGTGCCGGGGCGAGAGGAAGAAGGGCTGATGCACCGTCGCGTTCAACGAGTAGTTGACGGTGTCCGACTGATCGTCGTCCTTCAGCGACTCGCACAGCGTGTTGCGCAACCCCACGTCCGTGGGCGCGCCGATGCCGAGCTTCGAGATCTGGCCGGTGAGATCGAGGGTCCGCGCGCCGCCCAGAAAATCGTAGGCCGACCATCCGCTCTGCGCCCGGAAGCACTCGTAGCTCCCGTAGCCGGCGCCGATCAGGACCCGGTGCCGGCTCCCCTCCCGGAGCGAGACCCGCACCCGCACCGTGGTGTCCCGCGAGCCGGTGAGCGTCGAATCCTCGAGCGTCACCGTGGCCGAGCGGAAGAGACCGGTCCCGTACAGCGCCCGCTGGCTCTCGTAGAGCTGGTCCTCGCGGTAGAGGTCGTTCGGCTTCACGGTGAGCAGGCGGCGCACCGTGCCGGTGTCCACCTTGTCCAGGCCCTCGACCTCCACCGCCCCCACCCGGGCCCGCGGCCCCGGCACCACGTCCAGCGAGACCTCCGCGGTCTCCCGTCCCGCGTCCACGTCGAAATTCCGGAACACCTGCGCCCCGGGCCGCCCCGCGTTGTGCAGGCGCGCCAGAATCGTGTCGGCGGACGCTTGGAACAGAAACCGGTTGAAGGGAGCCCCGAGCTGGAGCGGGAGGTCGGACTGGAGCGCGTTCACGTCCAGCACCGAGTCGAGCCCGGTGATCTCGAACCTGGTCACCCGCACCGGGCGGCCCTCGTAAATAATGAAGGTGACCCAGACCGAGTTCTCGGTACGGCGGACGGCGGTGTCCACCGCCGCCGCCATGTAGCCGCTCTGGCGGTAGAGGAGCACCAGCCGCACCACGTCGCGCCGGAACTCGAGCTCGTCGAAATCGCGCTTGTCGCCCAGACCCAACAGGCGCAGCGGCCACACCCGAGCGAAGAAACTGGAATTGGAAGTCGAGATCGCGGTGGAGAGCGTGTAGGAATCGATCGCGTGGTTGCCTTCGAACTTGAGCCCGCGCACCACCCGCTGCGGCTCCTGCGCGGCGAGCGGACACGCCGCGAACATCGCGACGCACGCGGCGAATACGAGTACACGCAATTGACGAGGTTGGTCGACGTCCGTACTTTGCCTAACCTTCTTTCCACTGTCAACCTTTTCGACAGCGGTTGTCATGCGATTGACGCACTTTCTCGCCCCGCTCGCCCTCGTCACCGTGGCCTGCGGCGGCCACAAGGGCGGCTCGGCGCTCGCCTATTACGAATCCGAAGACCCCCGCTCGCTCGATCCCGCCTTCTCCACCGACGTCCAGACCGGCGAAATGGTGAGCTACCTCTATGACGGCCTGACCCAGTTCGACCCGGAGGGCAAGCTCCTCCCCGATCTCTCCGATCGCTGGACCACGTCCGAGGACGGCCGCCGCTTCGTGTTCCACCTTCGAGCGGGCGTCAAGTTCCACGACGGACGGCCCCTCACGGTCGGCGCGGTGCGGGCGAGCCTCCTCCGCGTCCTCTCGCCCACCTCGACCGGCGGGCGCGCCTGGCCGCTCTACCCCATCGCGGGCGCGCGCGAGTACGCGGCGGGAACCGCGAGCGACGTGCGAGGGATTGAGCTCCTGGGCGACACCGCGATCGCGCTCACGCTCACCGAGCCCCTCGCGATCTTTCCCAAGTTTCTGGCGATGCCGGTCGCGGGCATCGTGCCCGACCCCGCGCCCCCCGATCTCTCCGCGCACCCGGTGGGCACGGGACCCTGGAAGCTCGTCGCCTGGCAGCACGACGATTACCTGCTCTTCGCGAAGAATCCCGACTACTGGGCGGGCCCCCCCGCGGCCGACACGCTCTCGGTGCGGATCATCCCGGAGCCCCTCACGCAGGCAGCGGAGTTCGAGGCGGGCCGGCTCTCGGTGGTGGAAATCCCCTTCGGGGAAACCGCGCGCTGGCGCGCCGAGCATCCCGATTGGCTGGTCCGGCAACCCGCGCTCCGCGTCACCTACGTGGCGCTCAATACCACGCGCGGCCCCCTCAAGGACGTGCGGGTCCGGCAGGCGCTCAACCTGGCGGTGAACGTGCCCCAGATCCTGGCGACGGTCTGGGCGGGCCGGGGCATCCGGGCCCGGGGCTCGATCCCGCCCACGCTCGCCGGCGGCGACACCACCCGGGCGGCCTACCCCTACGACACCGCCCAGGCGCGGCGGCTCCTCACCGCCGCGGGTTACCCGCGGGGGTTCGACATCCAGCTCTGGCGCTCCACGTCCCGTCCCGAGCTGAACCGCGTGGCCCAGGCGATCCAGTCGGACCTGGGCGCGGTCGGGGTGCGGGTCGAGATCGTGGAGCGGGACGCCGCGAGCCAGCGCGAAGCCGCGCGCTCCGGCAAGGCCGACATGGCCCTCCTCGACTGGTGGGCCGATTACCCCGACGCCGACAACTTTCTCTTCCCGCTCTTCCACAGCTCCAACTTCGGAGCGGGCGGCAACTACGCGTTCTACAAGGACGCCGTCACCGACTCGTTGATCATGCAGGCCCGGCACACCACCGACGACGCCGCGCGCGCCGCGCTCTACCGCCAGGCCGACGACCGCGTCTACCGCGCCGCGCCCTGGATTTACCTCTGGTTTCCGGTGGACCTCTGGGCCCGCTCGCCCAAGATCACCGGCTGGAACCTGGCCGTGATCTTCCAGGGGCAGCGCTGGACCGGAGTGAGCCGCCAGCCGTGAGCGCCGTGCTGGGACGGCGGCTCGCGCTCCTCGTCCCTACGCTGTTCGGCGTCCTGGTCGTCACCTTCCTCTTATTGAACGTGGCCCCGGGGGACCCGGTGCAGGCGATGGTGGGCGAACGCGCCGACTCAGCCACCATCGCGCGGCTGCGCCACGAGCTGCGGCTCGACCAGCCGCTCCCCGCCCAGTTCCTTCACTACGCGGGCGGCGTCCTGCGCGGGGACTTCGGGCGCTCCTACATCACCGACCGGCCCATCGCCCGGGACCTGGCGGAGCGGTTCCCGCGCACCCTCGAGCTCACCCTCGCGGCGATGGCGCTGGCCACGGCGTGCGGCATTTCGCTCGGCGTCGTCGCCGCCATCCGTCCCGAAGGGCTCCTGGACCGGGGCGCGATGCTTCTCTGCTACCTCGGCGTCGCCTTTCCGGTGTACTGGGTGGGACTGCTCCTGGTCCTGCTCTTCGCGCTCACCCTGCGCTGGCTCCCCCCCTCGGGGTCCGCGGGGGCGCTGGCGCTGGTGCTCCCGGCGCTCACTCTCGGCACCCGGTCCATCGCCGTGCTCGCCCGGATGACGCGGGGCGCCATGCGCGACGTCCTCTCCGCCGACTACATCCGCACCGCCCGCGCCAAGGGCCTCTCCGAGCTCGCGGTGGCGGGGCGCCACGCCCTGCGCAACGCGCTCATTCCGGTGATCACGGTGCTGGGGCTGGACGTGGGGAGCTACCTCACCGGCGCCCTGCTCACCGAGACCATCTTCGCGTGGCCCGGGCTCGGCCGGTACGTGCTCACCGCGATCGAACAGCGCGACCTCCCCGCGGTGCAGGGGAGCATTCTGTTCATGTCGGTAGTCTTCGTGCTGGTCAACCTCCTGACGGACGTGATCTATGCGAAAGCTGATCCTCGCATCGCTTATCGGTAGCGCCCACCTCGCCGCCCAGGCCCCGGCCGGCCCGCCGCCCCGCACCCGGCCCCTGCGCGGCTCGCTGGAGCGCCGGATCACGACCCTCCTGGACCAGCCCCCCTTCGACCGGGCCAACTGGGGCGTCTACGTCGCCGACGACCGCGGCAAGGTACTCTTCCAGCGGAACGGCGACCGCTACCACGTGCCGGCGAGCAACACCAAGCTGGTGGTCACCTCCACCGCGACGGTCCTGCTCCCGCCCGATTACCGGGTGCGCACCAGTCTCTACGCCAACGGCGCCGTGGCCAGCGGCGTCCTGAACGGGGATCTCGTCCTCTACGGCCGCGGCGATCCCACCTTTTCCGAGCGCTGCTTCTCGGTGGACACCCTCGCGCCCGGCGCCTGCGATTCGACCTTCACCGCGATGGACGCGATCGCCGACTCGCTGGTGGCGCACGGCATCCACCGCGTCACCGGCAAGCTGGTGGGCGACGGGTCCTACTTCGAGCCCACGCTGATCGCCCCGGGGTGGGCGGCCTGGGACCTGAACTGGTGGTACGCGGCGCCGGTGTCGGGGCTCGGCTTCCACGACAACAGCGTGGACTTCCGGATCACGCCGGGGAGCGCGGTGGACCAGCCGCCGGCCATCACCTGGAATCCGGATCTCGATTTCTTCTCGTTCGAAAACCGGGCCCGCACCGTACCCGCGGATTCCGAGACCACCATCGGAGACAACTTCTTCCGCACGCCGGGGACGATGGAGATCTGGGCCGGGGGAACGGTGGCCTTGGGGCGGAAGCCGTGGATCGAGAGCTTCGCCCTGCCCGACCCCAACCTGTACGCGGCCCGCGCGCTCGAGGCCTCGCTGGCGCGGAAGGGCGTCGCGGTGGAAGGGGGCGCGACGTCGACCACGGACTCGCTCGCCTATCGCGCGGCGCGGAGCGCGCCGCCGATCGCCGAGTATCTGGGGCGCCCGCTCCCGGACATCATTTTCCCGATCCTGAACACCAGCCAGAACTGGTTCGCGGAGATGCTGCTCAAGATCCTGGGGCGCGAATTCCGGGGGCAGGGCTCCTGGGACGCGGGGCTCGACGTGGAGCGGCGCTTCCTGATCGACTCGGTGCGCATCGACTCGACCGCGTTCTCACTGGAGGACGGCTCGGGCCTTTCGGCCGGGAACCTGATCACCCCGCACGCGTTTGTGCAGCTCCTCACCTATATGCACCGCCACCCCAAGCGCGCGCCTTTCCTGGCGGCGCTGCCCCACGCCGCGCGCCCCGGTTCGCTGTTGCAGCGCTTCGTGAACACGCCCCTCGACAGTCAGGTGGTCGCGAAAACCGGGAGCATCGACCGGGTGAACACGCTCTCCGGATACATCGAGCGCAAGGACGGCCGCACCTTCGTTTTCAGCGTGCAGGCCAACGCGCACAACGTGCCCTACAAGGAGATGCTGGCGCAGATCGATTCGGTGGTGGTGGAGATCGGAAAAACGAAGTGACGGCTCAGTCTTCGCTTTGCCCGAAGAGCGCCATGTTGCTCGAGTGGCCGGGCGCGACCTTGGCCTCGGGATGGATGAAATGCACCGCGTGGTTCACGGCGATGCACGCCTCGGCCACGCCGGTGGCGATGAGCTTGAGCTTTCCGGGATAAGCCGTGATGTCCCCGGCCGCGAAAATGCCGGGAATGTTGGTCTCCATGGTCGACGACACCTTGATGTCGCCCTTCTCGATGTCGAGCCCCCAGTCGGCGATCGCGCCCAGGGACGACAGGAAGCCGAGCTGGGGGAGCACCGCGTCCACCGGGACGCGCTCTTCTTCTTTGGTCTTGTTGTTGAAGACGGTCACCGCCTCGATCGAGTCGGCGCCGTGGATGTCCTTCAGCTCCCAGAAGGTGCGCAGCTCCATCTTGCCGGCGGCGCAGAGCTCCTGCACCTGCCGCACCGTGGCGGCGTGAGCGCGGAATCCGTCGCGCCGGTGGATCATCAGGATGGACCGGGCGACGCCCTGGAGGTTCACCGCCCAGTCGAACGCCGAGTCGCCCCCGCCCACGATCAGCACCCGCCGGCCGGCGAAGGCTCGCGGATCGAGGACCCGGTCGAAGAGCCCCTTGCCGTCCCAGCGCTCGGTGCCCTTGATCGGGAGCCGGCGCGGCGTGAACGCGCCGATCCCCGCCGCGATCACCACCGTGCGCGAGGGATACGCGTCCTTGTCGGTGACCAGCGTGAAAATCGGCGCGCCGTTCGCGGAGTCCCGCTTCAGCCCCACCACCTTCTCGCCCAGGTGGATCGGCGCCTTGAACTGCAGACCCTGCTCCGCCATCCCCTTCACCAGGTCCTTGGCGAGAATCTTGGGAAAACCCGCGACGTCGAAGATGTATTTCTCGGGGTACAGCGCGGTGAGCTGGCCGCCCACCTGGTCCAGGTTGTCGATCAGCCGGCAGGAGGCGCCCCGCATCCCGGCGTAAAACGCGCCGAAGAGACCGGTGGGGCCGGCGCCGATGATGGTGATATCTTTGATCTCCTGCATCCGGCAACGGTAACGACGGGACTATGCGGCGAGCAAGCACGCTGATTCTCGCGGCATGGACCGCGGCCTGCGCCGGCGCCCGCGTTCCCGGACTGCCTCCCGACGCGACCGCGCCGATCCCCGCCGCCCCGCTCCCCGGCCGGCTCTCCGGCGCCGCGCTGGGCTGGACCTTGGGCGGCGAGGCCCACGTGTTCGTGACCGACTCGGACTTCGCGCGCGAGGTCTACAACACCCAGGACCCCGCCGCGAAGACCACGCCGCTGCCGCGCGCCCTCGCGCGCCGCCGCATCGTCGTGATCGACGCCGACACCGTCCCCGGCCACGCCCGCGCCGCGGCGCCCTCGGCGGCGATGATCGCGTCCACCGACGGCGCGGTGCCCGCGCTCCTCCGCCTGGTGCGGGTGCACCGCGGGGAGGACTGCGGAGCGGCGGGCCCCGTGGTCGAGCTGGTCTACGCCATCACGCCCGAGGCGCTCCCCGCCGCGCCTCCGGCGCACGCGGTGGTCCTCGCCCTCCTGGACGCGCCGCCTTCCGGAATCAGCCGGCGCACGCCCCCCGCGGCGCTTTCGCCGGCCGACGCCCGGCGCCTCATCGCTC
>DASSQQ010000057.1:0-17585 GCA_035702425.1 Gemmatimonadales bacterium | reverse complement strand
CATGATCCGCAACACGCGCCAGGAGTCCGTCTTGACGAACGACCGCCGCTCGCGGGGAATCTGCGCGAGGAGCCGCTCGTCCTCAGTGACCGGGGTATGTGGCGAGCCGCTCGAGCGCTGCGACATGGTCGTCCTGGAGGTTATAGAAGAAAGGAGAAAGGCGGACGTGGCCGGGGCGCGCGTCCGCGATGATCCCGCCCTCGGCGAGATGCCTGACCGCGGCCCCCGGGTCGGGCGCGGGCACCATCACGATCGCCGAGCGGGTCTCGGGCTGGGGGGACACCTTGGGCGCGAGGCCCGCGAGCGTGGCGCGCCGCACCAGATCCTCGGTCAGCCCGGCCACCACCCCGCGGATCGCGGGCACGCCGATCTCCTCGATGTACTCGAGGCCGCCGAGTTGCGCGTGGACCGCGGCGAGCGAGGGGGTGCCCAGCTCGAAGCGCCGCGCGTCGTCGTGCAGCTCGAGCGCGCGGGGATCGAACGCGAACTGCTCCCGGTGCGCGAACCACCCCGCGATGGTGGGCTCGAGCCGCGGCGCGAGCTCGCGCCGCACGTACAGAAACACGATCCCGGTCCCGCCCAGGAGCCATTTGAGCCCGCCCGCGGTGAGGAAGTCGGCGCCGGCGGCGTGCACGTCGAGCGGCACCTGGCCCACCGACTGATAGGCGTCGATCAGGCAGAGCGCGCCCTTGGCGTGCGCCGCGTCCGCCACCGCCTTGAGATCCTGGATCGCGCCGCTCGTGAAGTAGACATGCGACGTCGCGACCAGGGCGGTCCGCTCGTCCACCGCGCGGGCGATCGCCTCGACCGGCACGCTGATCTGGTCCGGACTCTCCACCACCACCACCTCGACGCCGCTCCGCCGGCGCGCCAGCCACTGATACGCGACGGTGGGAAAGTCGAGGGAGGTGACGACCACCTTGGGGCGCTTGGCGTAATCGAGCGCCGACGCCACCGCGCTCACCGCCACCGAAATGCTGGGCGCCAGCGCGATCTCTTCCGGCGCGGCTCCGATCACTTTGCCGTAGCGGGCGCGAAGGTCGCCCAGCGCCGCCCACCAGACGTCGTACCACGCCGACGCGCCGCGGGCCTGCCAGACGTCGAGAAACTCGGTCACCTTGCGCCGGGTGCGGTCTCCCAGCGCGCCGAGGGAGCAGGTATTGAGGTAGATCTTGTCCCGGAAAATCGGGAACTCGTGCCGGTAGCGGGCGAGAGCGTGGGGATGGGCCTCGCGGCGCGCCGCGACACCGCTTGCGGGCGTCATAGCGGGTCAATATACAGAAGGAATGCAGACTCCCGCGAGTTGGACGGCCTTCTACGCCCGCCTCACGTTGCGGGCCGCGGTCAACCCGCGGCTCGCGCTCGACCTCCTGCGGCTGGCGTGGAGCTTCCGCTCGCGGGACTGGTATCGCCGCGCGCCTTTCCTGCCGCTGCCGCCCCGCGAGTACCTGCGCTGGCGCATGTTCACCGCCTACGGCGACGAGAACGCCGTTCCTCCGGTGGACGACGTCGTCAACTTCGCGCGCTGGCGGCGGGAAACGATGGGGCTGTGAACGAAGCCGGCGTCAAACAGCGCGCGGCGCGCCTCGGCTTCGACGCGGTCGGCATCACCACCCTCGAGCCCAACGCGCACGCGGCCTTTCTCGATCGCTGGCTCGCCGACGGATTCGCCGGCACCATGACCTACCTCCACCGGCAGGCCGGGAAGCGCAAGGATCCCCGGCGCATCATGCCGGAAGCGCGCGTCGCGGTGGTCACCCTCTCGAACTATTTCCACGGCTCGCCTGACCCCGGCGCGACACCCCGCGGCGCGCCGGGCCCCCGGATCGCTCAATACGCCTGGGGCGCGGACTACCATCGCGTCCTCGGCCGCCGTCTCGCGAAACTCGGCGCCGCCATCCGCGAGATCTTCCCCGGCGCACGGACCCGCGCCTACGTGGACGCGGGGCCGGTGCCCGAGCGCGAGCTCGCCCAGCGCGCCGGGCTCGGGTGGGTGGGGAAGAACATGATGCTGATCTCGCCCGCCATCGGCTCGTTCACGTTCATCGGGGTCATTCTCACCGACGCCGCGCTCGAGCCCGATCCGCCGTTCGACGCCGACCGCTGCGGGACCTGCAGACGCTGCCTCGACGCCTGTCCCACCGGAGCCTTCGTCGCGCCGGGCCGGATGGACGCGCGGCGCTGCATTTCCTATCTCACCATCGAGCATCAGGGCGACTTCGATCGCGAACAGCGCGCGATGGTGGGGGACTGGCTCTTCGGCTGCGACGTGTGCCAGGACGTGTGCCCGTGGAACGTGAGCTTCGCCCGGGAGACTCAAGACGCGGAATTGGCTCCGCGGGAAGACGTGGTCGCGCCCGACCTGGCGGCCCTCGCCGCGGCGGACCCGGAAACGTTCGAGCGGCGCTGGGGCGACACGCCCTTCGAGCGTCCCGGTGTGGAGGGCATGCGCCGCAACATCGCCGCGCGCCGCGCGCCGGGCGGCGGCTAGGCGCCGGCGCGCTCCAGCACGATCAGCGGCAGCTCCGGCGGGTTCCCCCACCGCGCCGCGATGGCGCTGCTTCCCACGCCCGCCGACACGTAGAGCGCCGTTCCGCCCACCCGCTTCTCGCCGTGCAGGTACCGCCGCCCGAATTGCGACGGCACCGTCAACGGGCCGAAGAATGGAAAATGGATCTGACCGTTGTGGGTGTGACCGGACAGCATCACGTCCACGCGCAGACCCTGCGGCAGATACTCGATCAGGTCGGGATTGTGGGAGACCAGCACGCGAGGCACGTCCCGCGAAACGCCTGCGAGCGCGCGCTCCGGCAGCACCGCGCCGTGGGTGAAGTCGTCCACGCCGGCGATCGCGAGGCGCGCCCCGCCGCGCGCGATGACGAGGTGGTCGTTGCAGAGCAGTCGAATCCCCGCCCGCCGCAGCGTCTCGCCGACCAGATCGGTGCCCACCCAATGATCGTGGTTCCCGAACACGCCGACCACGCCGTCCCGGGCCCGGAAGGTCGCGAGCACGCGGTCCAGCCCGTCCAGCTCCCGCCGGTGATGGCTTACGAAATCGCCGCCCAGCACGATCAGATCGGGCCGCAGCTCTCCCGCCCGCGCCGCCACCCGCTCGATCCAGGCGGACGGCACCACCGGCCCGTGATGCAGGTCGGTCACGAGGCCGATGCGGTAGCCGGACAGCTCGGGCGCCAGATCGCGCACCGGCAGGCGGACTTCCGGGGTCAGCAGCGGTCCGCGGCGGGTTCCCGCGAGCGGCCCGCAGATGCCCTCCAGCACCAGGCCGAACGGGATCTTGAGCCGCCGGGCCCAGATCGGCGGCCGGGGCACCGCACTCGGCGGGTAGCGTCCGGGATGGAAGATGGGACCGATCACCGCGCGCCCTCGATGCTCCGGGTCTCGCCGTGCGCGAGCAGCCAGAAGCGCGCCGCCGGAAGGGACGCGGCGGTCCACGCGGCCGACGCCCGCCGCGGCGGCTCGTCCAGCGGCTCGTCCGTGAGCTTGAAGGTCCCCCAGTGCATGGGGACCATCGCCGGCGCGGCGCCGTCTCCGGCGAGGTCGGTCACCGCGCGGACCGCTTCCTCCGGATCCATGTGCACCGGCCGCATGAACCAGCGCGGGTCGTAGGCCCCGATCGGCACGAGGGCCAGGTCGAAGGGGCCGAGCCGGCGTCCGATCTCCGGGAACTCCGGGTGGTAGCCCGTGTCTCCCGCGAAAAAGATGCGCCGCGACGGGGCGGAGATACTCCAGCCGCACCACAAGGTGCGGTCGCGGTCGAAGGGCGAGCGGGCGCTGAAGTGCTGGGCCGGCGTCGCCGTCAAGGCGAGCCCCCCGATCCGCGCCGCGCTCCACCAGTCGAGCTCGCGCGCCCGCGTCCCGTGCCGCGCCAGCCAGCGCTCGAGGCCGAGCGGCGCGAGCCATTGCGCGTCGGGGTGCTCCGCCGCCAGGCGTCGCACCGTCCCGGCGTCCAGGTGGTCGTAGTGATTGTGGGACTGCAGCACGATGTCGATCGGCGGGAGATCTTCGAACGCGATCCCCGGCGGCACCACCCGCCGCGGCCCGGCGAACTGCACCGGGCCCGCCCGCTCGCTCCACATCGGATCGGTGAGAATGTTGAGCCCGCCGGCCTGCAGCAGGAAGGTCGCGTGTCCCACCCAGGTCACCGTCACCCGCTCCGCGGCGGCGCGGGGCCGCGCGAACGCCGGCGCGGCGCGGGAGAAGACCGATGGGTCGGGATCGGGGCGCAGGGGCACCGTGGCGCGATCGAAAAGCCGCCACTTGATGAAAGCCCCGAATCCGTGGAGTTGTCCGTTCCCCCACGGATTCCGGAATCCGCCGTTCGGGCGGTGATGGGCTGGCAGGGCGCTCGACATCAGTCGCCGGAAAGCTAGCCACCCCTTCCCCGGTCTCGCAGCGACCTGGCGCACAAACGGCGGCCCGGAGGCCGCCGTTCGTGCATCGGTAGCCCTCGGAACTAACGCACCGTCACCGTCGCCTGCCCCACTTTGCCTTCGGAGATCGCGGTCAGGGTCACCACCCCCGGCTTGAGGGGGCTCACGTACACGTCGAAGTACGTGGCGTTGGTGCCGACGATCCGCAGCACCGTCGTGTCCGAGCTCGACCAGGAGACGGCGCGGTTGGTCAACTGCTGGCCGAGAGAGTCGCGGAGGGTCGCCTGGAACGCGGTGGGCGCGGTATCCGCCACCGCGAGGGTATCACTGGCGGGCGACACCGCCACGCTGGCGACCGGGTTGGTGTTCTGGCTGACCACCTGCACCGCGCGCGACGCCGAGAACCCGCCGCTCGTCGCGGTCACGAACACCCAGCCCGACTGCGCTCCCGTGAAGAACGCCAGGCCGACCGAGTCCAGCGTCGCCGTGGAATCGAGGGTGAGAACCGGGGCGGTCGTGTCCGCGGCCAGCGTGTCGACGACCGTCCACGTGACGGCGGGCGACGTCACCGCGTGCCCGCTGGAATCGTGGACCACGGCGCTGAGGGTGAGGTGCCCGCCCACGCCCACGCTCGACGGGCCCGAGATGAAGACCGAGCCCGACGTCCCCGAAGTGTCTCGGACCAGCTCCGCCGAGAGCGACGTCGTCCCGCCCTTCACGACCACCACGCCGGTGTCCGTGACCGGCGGGAGCGCCGGGATGATCGGCTCCGCGAACTCCACGATGTAGGTCGCGGGCCGCAGGTAGGCGATGCGGTAGTGTCCCGCGCCGTCGGTGTGCCCGGTGGCGGCGATGGACCAGGTCGCGATGCCCGCGGCCGGGTTCCCCGAGTACACCGTGACCCCCACGTTGCGCAGCGGCTGCGCCGGTCCGTACAGGTCGGAGGTGACGGTGCCCTCGAGCGCGCCGGTCGCCGCCGCGTTCACCGCGCGGATCCAGGGAATCAGCACGAATTCCTTGGTGCCGAAATAGTTGTAGAGGAAGCTGCGCCCTACGTCGAAGTCGATCACGATGTCGGCGCCGTCCTGCGGCACCGAGACCGGCGATTCCACCAGGGCGTAGAGCGTGACCTTGCTCGATCCGAAGTTCTGCCAGTCGACCGGCATCGACGCCCCGCCGGACCAGAGGATCGAAGACGAGTCCACGTCCAGCACCACGCGAATCGCGCGGTACTCCCCAGCCGAGAGCTCGCCCGAACCGACCAGCGCCGTGTCGCCCTGCTGCAGCGTCAGCAGATCGAAAACTTTGTGCGGCTCCGCCACCGTCACCCACCCGCTGTCCTGCACCGTGGTGTCGGGATTGGTCGTCGCGTCGACGCGCACCACGTACACGTTCACGTGAGCCACCGAGTCGAACGGGAACGGATCGTCGGTGAGGAGCACCCGCGCCATGGGCTTCCCGCCCTTGGGGCCGGTGGAGTCGTCCTTGTAGCAGGACCCCGCGAGTCCGGCGAGCGCGAGCGCCGCCAGCGAATTCCAGATGAGTCTCGACCGCATGCCTGAAGCTCCGGAGGCTGTAGGTGAGTGCGTTGACGGCTCCCGTCCCGATACCCTGCCGCCGGGCCGGGGGTCACAAAGTGGCGCCGCCGGCGGTATTGTGACGGGAACGAGGAAGCTTGGGTATCCACCACGTGGGGGCGAGCGACGGGGACTTGGTCCGTCGGGTGAAGGCCGGCGACGCGCGCGCGTACGCCGACCTCGTCGCCCGTTACCGCCCCCGGCTGGCGCGTTACGCGACCCGCATGCTCGGCAATCGCGAAGACGCGGAGGAAGCTTTGCAGGACGCGTTCGTCCGCGGGTACCGGTCGCTCGCGCGTTGCGACGATCCCGAGGGGTTCGGTCCCTGGCTCTTCGGGATTCTGGTGAACCGGTGCCGAACCCGGGGCGCCCAGTCGGCGCGGCGCGAGCGGCTGCTCGTTCACGACGACGCGGCCCTCGCCAGCGTCCCCTCGGCGGAACCGCCCGGAGACGATGAGTGGCACGAGGCGGTCGGACGCGCTCTGGCCCGCCTCGAGCCGCACTATCGCGAGGCGTTCGTGCTGAAGTACGTGGAAGACCTGAGCTATGAGGAGATGGCGCGGCTGACCGGCGCCGGTGTGTCGGCGCTGAAGATGCGGGTCAAGCGGGCCTGCGAGCGGCTGCGCGGAATGCTGGAGGAGGTGCAGCGTGTCTGAGCACGATCGGGATCTTCCGGATCTGATCGACCGCGTGGCGCGGACCCTGCGGGAGCCCGTCGCCACCGATGGCGCGCTCGACGCGCGGATCATGGCGCGGGTCCTCGCCGCGCCGGCGCCGGCCGCGGGGGGTGCCTGGTGGCGCTGGCTTCGCCGGCCCGCCCTCTCCCCGCTCGGCGCCATCGGGCTGGCCGCGATACTGGCCGGAGTCCTGCTGGCTCCCCGCGTCCGGAGGACGCCCGCCGCGCGCCCCACGCTCTCCGAGGTGCAGTTCGTCTTCGTCGCGCCCCGGGCCTCGTCGGTTTCAGTGGTGGGAGACTTCAACGACTGGAACCTCGCCGCGACACCGCTCGCGAGAGCCGGCGCGGCCGGTGTCTGGTCCGTGTCGGTGCCCCTCGAGCCGGGACGCTACACCTACGCGTTCGTCGTGGACGGCCGGCGCTGGGCCGCCGACCCCGACGCGCCCCGCGCCGCTGGCGACGACTTCGGCACCCCCAACTCCGTCGTCCTCGTCCGGGGAGCTTCCTGATGGCCGGCAAACTCGCACGGCTCGCTTGGATCGCGCTCTGGCCCGTGGCGCTCGCCGCGCAGGATCCTCGACTCGGACGCGTGGACCCGTCGGTCCGCGACTCCGTCGCCGCGCTCGCCGATTCGGCGCGGGTCGAGGGCCTTCCCGCCAACGCCCTGATCGAGAAGGCGCTCGAAGGCACCAGCAAACAGGCCCGTGGGCCGGTGATTCTCGCCGCGGTGCGCGCGCTCGCCGCGGAGCTGCGCTCGGCACGGAGCGCGCTCGGGTCCTCGAGCACCACGGCCGAGGTGGCCGCGGGCGCGGCGGCGCTGCACTCCGGCGCGCGCCCCACCGACCTCGCCGACCTGCGCCTCCGCCGCCCCGCGCAAAGTCTCCTGGTGCCGCTCGGTGTGCTCTCCGACCTCGTGGCCCGCGGCGTGCCCCCCGACTCCGCGAGTCACGCGGTGCTGGCCCTCGCCTCCCGCGCCGCGGACGAGGATTATCTCGCCTTCCGGCGCGAGGTCGAGCGCGACATCGCGCTCGGCGCCCCGCCTGCCGCCGCCGCCGCGGTCCGTCTCAACGCGTCGGCCCGCCAGGCTCTCACCGCGCACGGCCAGAAGCCCTGAGCCCGCGGCGCGCGTGACGCACCGCCGACGCGCCTGGGCCGCGGCAACGCTCGCGCTGGCGTGGCTCGCCACGGCGAGCGCGCTCGCCTCCCAGACGTCGGCCTCGGTGGATGCCGCGCTCTCCCGAGTCGAGTACGACCAGTTTCAGCCGTCGTGGGCCGCGTCGGTGACCCCCGCGGTCGAATACGATCGGGGCTGGACCAGCATCGCCGCGCGGGGCACGCTGCTGCGCTTCGAGAGTGGTCATCGCAGCCTGCACGGGTCGCTCGTCGCCTCCACGTTCGCGCCCCTCGCCGGGCCCGCCCGGCTGGAGTTGGGCGTGCTGGGCGGCGCCAGCCGCTATTTCGACTTCGCGAGTTTCTCGAACCTGGTGGCACGGGCCCGCGTGCACTTCCTTCGCCCCGCGCGCGGGATCTGGGTCGGCGGCAGCGGCGGACGCGCCACCTTCGGACGCCTCGGGCGCGCCGTGGCGGTCGCGGAAGCGGGGGCGTGGCTGACCCGCTCCCCCGCCTCGCTGACCATCTCGGCGACGAAAGCCTGGGTCGGCGATACGACCTATACCGACCTTGAAGGCGTCGCGCGGTATCTCGGAAACGGGGTGGAGCTCGAGGGGGTGCTGGGCGCGCGGGTCTGGAGCCGCGGCGCCGGACGCGGCGTGTACGGCGAGGCCTCGGCGACCCTGCCCCTCACCGCGCGCGTCGCCCTCGTCGCCGGAGGCGGCCGCTACCCCACCGATCCCTCCAGCGGCGGGATCGCCGGACGATACTTCTCTCTCGCCGTTCGCCTCCTCGCCGCCCCGCTGCTGCGGCGCGGGAGGGCTCCGGCCGCCAACCCCCTCTTCATCGAGGGATCCAACGCTCCGCCGGAGGATCCGGCGTCGGATGTCCCGTCCATCCAGTTCCTGCCCCAGGGTGCGGATGCGTACGTCCTGAAGGTCCGCTCGCCGGGGGCGGCGTCGGTGGAAGTGATGGGCGACTTCACCGATTGGCTCCCCGTATCCCTCCGCGCCGCGGGCCACGCCTGGCAGGCGACCTTCGCTCTCGGCCCCGGTCCCCATCGCCTCGAAATCCGGATTGACGGCGGCGTGTGGACAGCGCCTGCGGGAACCACTCGCGTCGCCGACGAGTTCGGCGGCGACGTCGGCGTGATCGTGGTGCCCTAGGAGTCGCGGAGGAGGGCTAGAGGCCGGTCGGGTGGTCGACGAAGCTCCAGGGCACCTTGAAGGTCACGCCGACGTGCTCCGCCAGCGCTCGCACCCCGAAAGTCTCCGTCGCGTAGTGCCCGCCGAACAGTACGTTGAGACCCAGCTCTTCTGCTACGAAGTAGTCGTGATGACCGACTTCCCCCGTCACCAGCGTGTCGAGACCGAGCGCCGCCGCCTGGGCGAGCATCGAGCCGCCGCTTCCGGTCACGATTCCCACCCGCTCCGCGCGACCGGGCCCGAACTCGAGGGTGCGCGTCGGCCCGCCGAGTACGCGCGAGAACTCCTCACTCACCGCCCGCCGGTCGCGCGCCAGATCGCCCCACACCCCGCACGCTTGTCCCTGCCATTCGCCGAATGGTCCGCGCACGGTGACTCCCAGCGCCCGCGCGAGCAGCGGAGCGTTCCCCACTTCCGGGTGCACGTCGAGCGGCAGGTGCGCGCTGTAGACCGCCATTCCCGATTCGATGAGCGCCGTGACGCGCGCGTGCGCCGGACCGACCAGCGGTTGCGGGTCGCCCCAGAAGAGACCGTGGTGGACGAGGAGCAAGTCGGCGCCCGCCGCGGCGGCGAGGCGGATGGACGCTCGGCAGAGATCCACCGCCCCGGCCACTCGGGTGACCGCCCGGCGGGTGTCGCCGAACTGGAGGCCGTTCATCGCGCCCGGCGCGTCTCGGACTTCGGCGACGCGAAGCAAGGCGTCGAGATGCGCGGCGACGGCGCCGACGGTCGCCGGAGGCGCGCTGGGGGATGGCGGCACTATGCAGACCTCAGGGCAACACTATCGGAGCAGTAGCGTTCATGGGAAGGCGAGATTCCCACATTTGGAATCTCATAACATGTTGTAAAACATAGGCTTGTATTATCCACATCGCCGCGCGGAGGCGTTGTGGAAATCCCGAGTGGCGTCGGCCTAGTATCCCGACCCCGCCGGGAGCTTGGGGGCCTCCCCGGTTCGAGCCGCCAGCGCGCGGTCTTCGTCGACGGCGCCGTCGCCCATCCGGACCACTCCGTTCACCTCGCCGCCCTCCTGCACCAGGAGGCGCCGCGCCGTGATGTCGCCGTGGACGACGCTCGTCGCCTGGAGTTCGGCGCGCTCCTCCACGTGAATGGACCCCCGCACTTCCCCACCGACCACCGCTTCGCGGGTATAGATGTCGCCGTCCACTTCGCCGCCCTTGGCCACCAGCACCTGGCGGCCCGCGCGAATGGTGCCGGAGACGGCGCCTTCGATCTTGACCACGCCCTCGGCGACGATGTCGCCGGTCACCCGCATTCCCGCGGCAATGATCGAGAGTCCCAGCTGGGACTCACCTCGCTGCCCCTTCTCGGTGAGGATCGCCATCGGCTAGTTCCCTTCCCTTAGAACGGTGAGAGGGTCGATGGAGCGCCCGTCCCGCCTGATCTCGAAGTGCAAGTGCGGCGCCGTCGAGCGGCCCGAGTTGCCAGACAAGGCGATGACCTGCCCCGCCGCCACGACATCACCCTCCCGAACCAGGAGGCGCGACGCGTGCCCATACATCGTCTCATAGCTTCCGGGATGTCGCAAGAGGACATACAACCCGTATTCGGGGTCGGTTCCCGCGGCCGCTACCGACCCTCCCCCGGCGGCGCGAATCGGGGTCCCTACCGGGACCGCGATGTCGATGCCGGGGTGGGATTCCGCGGGGTCGCCCGGGCGCACCTGGCCCCGGGTGACGAATCCTTCCACATCCAGGGGCCAGTGGCCTGGAACCGAGGGGCCCGTTTCGTACCGGCGCGCCGCGCCCGGCGGCGCCGCGCGGACCGTCACGGCGCGCATCAGGTCCGCGCTCGCCGCGGCGACGCTGGTACTCCCGCCGGTCTCGGTCGGCAGGGCCCGTCCCCCCAGGAGCTGGCGGAGCTCCTGGTAGTTGGCTTCCGCGCGGTTCAGCGCGGCCGCGAGCTGCTGCACCCGGCTGTTCTCGAGCTTCAGCCGCGCCACTTCGCGATCGAGCGCGGGCGCCCGCGCCGCGTTGCGGGTGATCGGCCCCGCGAACGCGAAGAACAGGACGACCATCACCGCCACCGCGGCGGCCGTCACCTGCCCCACCCGAT
Organism: Gemmatimonadales bacterium; assembly: GCA_035702425.1. Lineage (GTDB taxonomy): Bacteria > Gemmatimonadota > Gemmatimonadetes > Gemmatimonadales > GWC2-71-9 > DASSQQ01. Next base: position 6,550 of record DASSQQ010000057.1, on the reverse strand, counting down.
AGAAGCGCAGGGGAAACCGGTATTGCCGCGGAGTCGGATCGCCATCGACGTGAACGACGACGGTCACGGTCCGGCCGTGCTCCTTGCTCATCCGTCGAACGGCGCCCCCAGAATCAGCTCGAGCAGGCGGGCCAGATCGTCGTTCGAGTAGAACGCGATGTGCACCTGCCCCTTCCCCTTGGCGCGCAGGGTGAGTCGCACGTCGGTTCCCAGTCGCCGCCGCAGCGCGTCCTCGACCCGGCGGACTTCGGGGGCCTGTCCCATTCCCTTCTTCAACCGCGGCCGGCGCTCCGGCGCTCGCCCGCCCCGCACCCGCTCCTCCACCTCCCGCACCGAGAGTCCTTGCGCCACCGCTTCTTGTCCCAGCGCCGTGGCCGCGCGCGGATCCTCGAGCGCGAGGAGCGCCCGCGCGTGCCCCACCGTGAGGTGACCCTCGTGGAGCATGGTCAGCACGGCCGCGGGAAGCTTGAGCAACCGCAGCGCGTTCGCGACCGTGGACCGATCGCGCCCCACCGCATCGGCGACGTCCTGCTGGGTGAGGCTGAACTCCGCCATCAAACGCTCGTAGCCGCGGGCTTCGTCCACCGGCGACAGATCGTCGCGCTGGAGGTTCTCCACCAGAGCGAGGGTGAGGACGGTGCGATCGTCCACGTCCCGCTTCACCGCGGGGATCTTCTCCCAGCCGAGGGCCTGGCAGGCGCGAAGACGGCGCTCCCCCGCGATCAGCTGGTAGTGGTCGCCGTCGGCGGGCGCGGGCCGCACCACCACCGGTTGCAGGAGGCCCGCCTGCCGGATGGACGACTTGAGCTCTTCCAGGGCGGTGGGCTCCACCTCCTGCCGCGGCTGAAACGGATTGGGGCGGATGTCCTTGATGGCGAGCTCGACCAGGCTGCCCTCGCGCTCGGCCTCTTCGCGGGTCGGCCCCAGCAGCGCTTCGAGTCCCCGGCCCAGACGGCGGCGACCAGTGGTGGTGTCCATTAGGCGGGTACCTCCGGCAACGGGATGGCGGCGGACGGAGCAGGGGAGCCCGCGCGTTCGACCCGGTGGATCAGCTCCTGCGCCACGGCCAGGTAGCTCTTGGCGCCGACCGATTGCACGTCGTACAGCGCGATCGGTTTGCCGAAGCTCGGCGCTTCCGCGAGTCGAACGTTGCGGGGAATGGTGACCTTGAACATCCGCGCGCCAAAGTATTCGCGCGCCTCGTCGGCGACCTGCTTGCACAGGTTCAGTCGCGCGTCGTACATGGTGAGCAAGACGCCGTCGATCGCGAGTGAGGTGTTGAAGTTGCGCTGGACCAGTTTGATGGTGTTCAGCAGCTGCGAGAGCCCCTCGAGGGCGTAGTATTCGCACTGGATCGGAATCAGTACGCTGTCGGCCGCGGTCAGGACGTTCAGCGTGATCAGGCCGAGCGAGGGCGGACAGTCCACGATGACGTATTGGTATTCTTCGCGCAGGTCCTTCAGCGCGCGGCGCAGCGCCGTTTCCCGCGACGAACGATTCACCAGTTCGACTTCGGCACCGACCAGGTCCTGAGTCGCGGGGATCACGTCGAGGAAGGAGAAGTGGACGTGCGGGAAGCGCGCGTCTGCCAGGGCGCGGCCCTCGAGCAGCGCGTCGTAGAGCGAATGCGTGATCCGGTCCCGCTCGATCCCGACGCCGCTGGTCGCGTTGCCCTGAGGATCGGCGTCAACCAGCAGCGTTTTTCTCTCCGCCGCGGCGAGCGACGCGGCGAGATTGACGGCGGTCGTCGTCTTTCCGACGCCACCCTTCTGGTTAGCGACCGCGATTACTCTTGGCATATCATGTAAGTCGTTATATTATAAGAGTTTATATAATTGCGACAAAAAATCGACTTCGTAATATACGGAATGGTATTCACTTACGGAAGGTCGTTTCACGTGAAACCGACCATAAACGTTTCACGTGAAACTATCTGAAACGTCGGTCCCGGTTCGCTAGGCGACTCTCCGCCGCCACCGCCCCGCCTCGACCACAAGATTGTGGAGGTCGCTGGGGGACACACCGGGGATCCGGGCCGCCTGCGCGAGCGATGCCGGACGAATGGCGTCGAGCTTCTGCCGCGCCTCCGTCGCGAGGGTCTTGAGATCGAGGTAGGGAAGGTCGCCGGGCAGAACGAACGCCGCCAACTCCGACAGCCGCGCCGCGGCCTCCCGCTCCCGGGCGAGATACCCGTCGTACTTCAACTCGATCTCCACCGCCGCCGCCACGTCCGGTGAGGTCTCGGGCCCGCCCACCGCGCGCACCAACGCCGCGAGCGAGACTCCCGGACGCCGGGTCAGGACCGCGATGCGCTCCGACGCGGCGAGCTGGGTGCCGCTGGCCGCCAAGGGGGCCTCCGCCTGCGCCGGCGTGATCGAGGTCTCGCCCGCGAAGGCCAGAAGCTCCTCCTCGGCTCGAAGTCTCCCGTGGGCCGCCTCGAGCTCCGTATTCGACAGCAGGCCCAAGCGCTCAGCCAGGGGGAGGAGCCGGCGGAGGGCATTGTCCTGTCGCAACAAGAGGCGGAACTCGGACCGCGAGGTGAAGAGCCGGTACGGCTCGTCCACGCCGCGGGTAACGAGATCGTCCACCAGGACGCCGACGTAGGCATCGTCCCGGCCGAGAATCACCGGCTCTTCGCCGCGGAGGCGTCGCACGGCGTTCAGTCCGGCCACGAGCCCCTGACCCGCGGCCTCTTCGTACCCGGTCGTGCCGTTGATTTGCCCCGCGAAAAACAGCCGCTCCACCGCCTTGGTCTCGAGCCAGGGTGTGAGCTGGGTGGGGGGGAAATAGTCGTACTCGATGGCGTACCCGGGGCGCGTCATCAGCGCACCCTCGAGCCCGGGGACGGCGTGCAGGAACTCGAGCTGAACGCTCACCGGCAGGGAAGTGGAGAGCCCGTTTACGTAGAGCTCGCTCGTATCCAGACCCTCGGGCTCGAGGAAGACCTGGTGCCGCTTCGCCTCCGGGAACTTGACGATCTTGTCTTCCACGGAGGGGCAGTAGCGCGGCCCTCTGCCGCTGATCGCGCCCCCGTAGAGAGCGGACTCCTTCAAGTGCCGAGTGATGATCTCCTTCACCGGCTCCCCCGCCCAGGTGATCCAGCACGGCACCTGCGTCGGGAGCGGCGCGCGCTCGTGGAAGGAGAATCGATACTCCGTTCCGTCCCCGTCCTGGCGCTCCACCTTCGACCAATCCACCGTCCGGCCGTCGATCCGGGGAGGCGTGCCGGTCTTGAAGCGCGATACCGTAACTCCAATTGCCTCAATGGCTTGTGCCATTTCAACCGAGGGCTGATCACCGGCGCGCCCCGCCGGGATCTGAGTGTCGGTGCCGAGGTGGATCCGTCCGCGAAGGAAAGTGCCCGCGGTGATGATTACCGCGCGTGAGGAAAAGCGCCGGCCATCGGTGGTTTCGACGCCCGCGACTCGATCGCCGTGGAAGAGCAGGCGGGCCGCCATCCCCTGGGTCAATTCAAGCGACGGGAAGCCTTCGAGGAGCTGGCGCACCGCGCGGCGGTAGAGGGTGCGATCGCACTGTGCGCGCGGGGCCCACACCGCGGGACCCTTGGAGCGATTCAGCATCCGAAACTGGATCGTCGCCCGGTCGGCGGCGCGCCCCATCACTCCGCCCAGAGCGTCCACCTCGCGCACCACCGTTCCCTTCGCGATCCCTCCGATGGCGGGATTGCACGACATCTGCCCGATGGTGTCGAGGCTCGCGGTCAGGAGGAGGGTGCGGGCGCCGAGCCGCGCGGCCATGGCGGCGGCTTCGGTGCCGGCGTGTCCGCCGCCAATGATCAGGACGTCGTAGTCGAGCATGCCGCAAGATAGGCGGCGAGACGGCAACGGGACAGCCAGACGCGCAGGGAGACCGCGTCGACGGCGAGGCGGCTAGCGGCGGCTAGGGACCGGTCACTCGCGCGGCAGGGTCGCCAATCTTGCGGAGCAGTCCGTAGAGTGTCTTGCTCGTTTCCGTCGCCAACGCTTCAAGGCGTCCATAATCCGCCGGACGCACATAATCGAGATCTCGCGCCATTTCGAGAATCGTCTCCACTTCCGCGAGGGATCCGCGCGCGACGTCCAGCGACCGGCGGTACTCGCGACTGCCGCGCTTCGCGCTCCCTTCGGCGATGTTCAAGGGAACGCTGTAGCACGCTCGCCGGAGCTGGCTCGCCAGGCCTTCCTGTTCCACCTCGGGAAAACCACGGGTCGCCTTGACGCATTCCACGGCGAGGCGCTGGGCGTGTTGCCAGGCTTTGAGGGTGCGATACGGGGGCATGGGGCAAAAGCTACGGTGCCGCCGCCGGAAGGCGGCAACGCTTTTCTTGCGGGCCGGACCCTATTTACGCACTACTCCCAACTCGCCGCTGCCGCCAATCCGTCCGGATTCAGGCCGTCCGTACCCACCTCACCAATTCCCGCAGACTCGGCCGCTTGCCGGTCATCAGGATCCCGACCCGGTAGATCCGGGATGCAACCCAGGTCACGAAGATGACGGTGACGAGCAGGATGCTGAGTGACACGACGAGCTGGATGACCGGGAACGGTGAAGCCCCCCAGCGTACCGGCGTGGCGATCGGGGACCAGAAGGGGATCATGGTGAGCCAGACGGCGATCCGGCTGTTGGGGTCGTTGAGGAGCGCGAAGAACGAGAGGTAGGGAACCATCAGCAGCAGCTGCACCGGGACCTGGGCCTGGCGGGCTTCCGCTTCGGTGCTCGACATCGCGCCGACGGCGGCGTAAATGCCGGCGTAAAGGAAATAGCCGAGCAGGAAGTAGAGCACGAAGATCACGAGCGTCGCGGTGGGGATGTTGGGAAACTGGAAGCTCGGTGTAATCGCCGCCGGGTTCGCGAGCGCCGCGCGGTGCTGGGCCCCGGAGAGGAGCTTGGCGGACACGATCCAGACCGACAGCTGCACGATGCCGACGGCCCCGGCCCCGATCACCTTGCCCACCATCAGCTGGAAGGGCTTGAGGGAGGACACCAGGACCTCGACCACGCGGGTCGTCTTCTCCTCGAGCACCGAGCTCATCACGTTGACGCCGTACATCAGAATCGCGACGAAGAGCAGGATCGCCATGCCGAACCCGGTCATGAACGACTGGGTCCCGCTTTCGCCGGTGAGCTTGCGCCCCATGATCTTGTGGGTCTCCAGGTTCAGCGTGACCTGGGCCTGCTGGACCAGCAGGGTATCGATGCCCCGCTCCTCCAGCCGCGCGGCGAAGAGCACCCGCTGCAGGGCGGCGTGCAGCTGCTCCATATCGCCGATGGAGGACACGTTCGACCCGCGGTACTCGGCGGCGCCGTCGGTGAGGGTGCTGTCGCTCACCATCAGGTATCCGTCGATGCGCTTGGCCTCGACCTCCGCCAGCAACGAATCCGCGACGCCGGCGCCCGCCGCGACCCTCACCACGTGGAAGCGCGGAATGGCGCGCTGCAGCTGGCTCGCGAGGTCGGCGCCGAAGGCGGTGGACGTGCGATCCATCAGGGCGATTTCGCGATGACCGCCGCCCTGACCGGCCAGCAGCATCTGAAAGCCGATGATGGCGATCATCAGCACCGGCCCGAGGACGGTGCCGATCCAGAACCAGCGGGTCCGCACCCGCTCCACGAACTCGCGCCGGATGACGGCCAGAACCTTACGCATGGGCGACCTCCGGCTTTTCGGCCGCGCGCGCGGCCTCGGGTCCGACCAGGTCCACGAAGATCTTGTTCAGGGACGGTTCCGCGAGCTCGAAGCGGGAGAGTCTCGCCTGGGACGTCACCAGCGCCTTGAGAATGTCCTGGGCGTCGGCCCCGCTCGCGAGCTCGAGCTCCGCGAACGGCCCGCTCGCATCCGCCTTGGTGACGAGGCGCCGATCCGCGAAGATCCGGTCGGCGTCGCCGCGGGCGCCGTCGAAGTTGACGAGGACGTGCCGGCCCCCGTGGGTGCGCTTCACGTCGGCCAGGGTGCCGTCCACCAGTTTCTTGCCGCGGGCGATGATGCCGACGTGGTCACAGAGCTTCTCGGCCTGCTCCATGATGTGGGTGGACAGGAGAATCGTCTTGCCGCGGTTGCGCAGGTCGAGCACGGTGTCCTTCAGCACCTGCGCGTTCACCGGGTCCAGGCCGGAGAAAGCCTCGTCCATGATCAGGAGATCCGGCTCGTGCAGCACGGTGGAGATGAACTGGACCTTCTGCTGCATCCCCTTGGACAGCTCGTTCACTTTGCGCATCCGCCAGTCGGCGAGGCCGAGCCGGTCCAGCCATTCCAGGGCGCGCCCGCGCGCCACCCGCCGGCTCAGCCCCTTCATCTGCGCGAGGAAGAGCAGGACGTCGATCACCCGCATCCGGTTGTAGAGCCCGCGCTCCTCGGGGAGATAGCCGACCCGCGCCGAGTGGTCGCGGCCCGATCCCTCGCCGAAGAGCTGTACCGACCCGCCGTCCGGAACGTAGATGTTCAGGATCATCCGGATGGTGGTGCTCTTCCCGGCGCCGTTGGGACCGAGCAGGCCGTAGATCACGCCCGAGGGCACGCTGAGAGAGAGCGCGTCGACCGCGGTGTGGCCCG